>NZ_JACFRA010000003.1:0-380026 GCF_016101165.1 Bifidobacterium sp. W8114
TCCCATTCCGAACCCGGAAGCTAAGACCCAGCACGGCAATGGTACTGCACCCGGAAGAGTGTGGGAGAGTAGCACACCGCCGCCACTACACCTACATAGGGAGGTCTCTTCAGGAGGATAAACCTGAAGAGACCTCCCTTTTTCCATATCTTCTCAGACTCAGGTCCGGTAATGTTGCATCCGTGCGCAAAGCCTCACGGGAAATAAGCGGCCACGATCAGGCTGAGCAAGAGAGGCTGCCCCTCACCAGCAGTCTGCAATCGAAGATTTGCAGGCACGGGCGCGGAAGCTCAGGCCGGTTTTACCGCCTGTCGTTTATGCCCACAAGATCTAGAATGAGAAGCAGCCGAATCATATACGCAAACACATATGCGAAGAAAGCGGATGAGCATGGGCAAACGAATCATTCTTGTAGGAGCCACAGGCCGAGTGGGCGCATCGACCTGCGAGGACTTGGTAAAAGCCGGCCACGAGGTGGTCGCCTGCGCTCGGGGAGCCTCGAAGATTCCAGCAGGCCGGCAGGTGGAGCCCATGACCCTGGACCTGCATGACCCGCTCTCCCAAGTCACCGACGCATTCCGCAAGTCGAATGCGGACGTCGTCGTCTTCACCGCAGGCTCACGTGGCAAGGACATCAATCAGATCGATGCCCTGGGAGCCATGAAGACCATAGAGGCCGCTAAAGCGGTCGGCATCACCAGGTACATCATGCTGGGGGCCATGTATGCAGCGGACTGGCTGCGCTGGGAGCAGCCACAGGTCAAACCAGCCATCGACGCCCTAGCCGACTACTACGTGACTAAGAACATGGCTGACCAGTACCTGATCAGCTCAGGTTTGGACTACACCATCATCGAGCCAGGCAGCCTCACCGAGCAGGAAGGCACAGGAACAATCCAGGTGGAGCCAGACGGACCCGGGCCCATACCGATTCCCGACGTGGCACAATGCCTGGCCGACTGCGTCGATCTCCCCCAGACCGCGAACAGGATTTACAACATCGTCGGTGGCAGCACACCCATCAGGCAGGCCCTCACTGCAAAGCAGTGAATGAAACCCAACCGAGTTCCTCAGAAGAGCCTCCCGTTGACAGACTATGGCGTGTCTGCACAGCATGGGGGATGGTACCTTGGTTGCAATGCTTGTTGCTGTTGATTGCGCGCTGGCATACTGAGTTCCCGTGTCCCTTCTGAAGGCAGGGTTTGCTTGGAGGCAGGGCGGATCTCGAGGAGGTCATTGATGAATATCACCAATTTTCGTGATCTGGGAGGCACCCGGACCATCCACGGCCGTCAGGTCCGTCCCTACAAGTTCATCAGGTCAGGACAGCTGGTCGGCCTGGACGAGGAGACCAAACAAGAGCTCGTCAACCGTTATCAGGTGACCCAGGTCGTGGACTTCCGCAGGCCCTTCGAAATACAGGAAAGCCCGGATGATCGGATTGACGGCGTAACCTTCACCAACATCGATTTGTTGGAGCAAAGCGGCACCAACAGTGCCAGTTTGGACGATTTCGCATCGTTGGGTTCGGCGGATCAGGTCAACGGCCACATGCTGAATGTCTACCATGACCTGGTCATGAATCCTGCGGCCCAGCAGGGGTATGGGCGCTTCCTGCGCATCGTCGTGGGCAACACCCAGGGTGCCACGCTCTTCCACTGCTTCGCCGGCAAGGATCGAACCGGATTCGCCGCGGCTTTGGTCCTCTGGCTGCTGGAGGTAGACGACGACCAGGTGTTTGCGGACTATCTGAAGACCAACGTGGAGCGGGTCGAGGCTAACAATCAATTGCTGGATCTATTCCGCGCCAAGGGCTTCGACCAGGATTCACTGGATGCACTACAGATTGCGCTCTGCGTCAAGAAAGAATACCTGGCCCATGCCCAACAGACCATGCTCGAGGCTTACGGGGATGTCTTCACCTATGCCCAGCAGGCTCTAGGGTTCGGGTCAGACCAGGTAGATGCCCTGCGCAGCAACCTGCTGGAGTAAACTTATAAGGCTGGATAAGTGGAGACTTCACCATAGTCCCCACTTTGTATATCTGAATAGACTGCCTTCCAAACATGTTGTTCCCGTTCTGCGGACTGTCACCGTCCCGTCTTACATCTGCAACAAAACTCTGTCCTCCTTCCTTGTTTATTGAGTTCGTACTTGGGGAATGGTGAATGGTTCCTCGGGACTGGTCTTATCCTCGTTACGTGCAACTACCAACTGCAACAGATTGAAAGTTATCTGTTCTGAAGTGTGAGGCATCATACTATATATGAGGTAGTGCGGTAATCAAAGTTGAAACCGCATTGTGCTAATGACAGGGGCCAACCGGTTCATAACGAAGCTCAGAGGTGAACAGATATGAACGTAAGCGGGAATAATCATAGAAATGCAGCAGAGCAGGCTTATTTGTCTGTCATACGTGAGTCATTGCGACGGAGAATCCGATTATTGCCTGCGATCTTGGCGGCATTGGCCACCTTAGCTGCGCTGGTGCTGACCGGGTTGATTGGGCCGGTTCAGGCTATGGCGGCGGAGCCGTCCAGTACTGCTGGAAGATCCTCAGTCGGCGATGCGCGACCCTTTACTTCTGTAGGTGTGTCAAAGACCGGTAAAACCTATTACGTTGATTCAAGTCATGGCAATGATGCCAATGATGGATTGGATTCGACGCGGGCCTGGAAGTCTTTGGACAAGATATCAGCCACGACCTTCGCGCCAGGCGACCATATCCTTCTTGAGTCCGGGTCTACCTGGCAGGGGCAGATACGCCCGAAAGGGGATGGTAGCGACACAGGAAAGATCGTTCTGGATTTCTATACCCGCCAGACAGATGGGTCTGCCTCGTATGAGGCGGCACGACGACCTGTCATCAACGGCGGCGGGACCTATGGCTCGGGCTCCTTTAAAAGGTATGTGTCGGGAGCGGTACAGCTGACCAACCAGGAATACTGGACAATCAGGAACCTTGAAGTCACCAATTCACCGGAACAGAAAGACCTTGAGGGCTATAAAAAGCACGGTGACGCCCAGAGGGTCGGAATACTCCTGCTGGGGTTCGGGTTGGACAGAATGCTTGAATCCGATACGGTCGAGAACTGCTATGTCCATGATGTTCAATCAGAGTACTACCTGCAAGCCAGACGAGAAGGTAAGCCGCAGACCCTGAAGGCCGTTGGAGGAATCATCGCTCTGGGACACTGGGTTGATCCGGACGGGCGGACCTTAGACGACGGAGTGACCAACACAGGCTTCCATAACCTGACCATACAGAACAATATCGTTCGGCGTGTCGGCCTTGAAGGCATACGAACCAAGGCGGACAGTTCCAATGACTCATCCCCTGGGCTCTTTGAGAAGGTCACCATCAGGAACAACTACCTGGAGGATATTGCAGGCGATGCCATCGTCATCTCAGAGAACAAGGCGCAGGGGCTGGTTGAGGGCAATACCGTGGTGCGGGCCTGCAACGCGGACTATGGAACCGAGAACTACGCGGCCATCTGGGCCATGGCCAGCAAGGACGTCCTCCTACAGTTCAACGAGGTGTACGGCAATACCCATGGGTATAACGACGGCGAGGCCTTCGACATCGATATGGGCTGCGACCGAATCACCTACCAATACAACTACAGCCACAACAACGGTGGCGGCTTCATGCTCCTCATGAGCAACCAGACCAACTCTGTCATCCGCTACAACATCTCGGTGAACGACGGGGCGGGGAACTCGGGCACGAATGCAGCCGGACCTGGTCACGGCTCCTACGATTACAAGGAGCAGAGTCTTTTCCATTACTGGATATCCGATCCTGGTGCCAGCATGCCGCAGATATACAACAACACCTTCTACGTGGGTGACGGGGTCTCGACATCCCTCTTCGGGGAGGGCAACTCCGGCGACAACTCCGGCACCATCGCTTACTTCACCAATAACATCCTCTACAAGACAGGTTCGGGGAGTCTGAAGTTCCTGGCAGCCTATCCGCCGGACGGCAGTCAGCCCATAGAGCACAGCCTGCACAATAATGCGGGCGACTTCATCAAGCACAACCTGATCTGGCCCGATACTGTTCCGACCGCTGCAAGTGGCGCTACTGTCGATGAGCTGAAAGCAGCAGGAAACGTTTTCCAAGCTCCGAAGCTGGATATCGACAAGAACACGGACGCAGCTAAGGTAATCCGGGATCAGCTTGCTACAACCCTCTCCAACCCTGAGACTTCCCTTCCCTGGTCCAATCAGGTCGATCGGATGCGCGAACGGGCTTCTCTCTTCAAAATTCAGACAGAGAGCCCTGCAGTCGCTGCTGGTATCAGAATGGAGGGTGCGCCTAATCAGGATATGTTCGGAGGCAGTACCAAGGACCGCGGCATCGATATTGGAGCCAATCAGATATCAAACAATGAGATTACGACCAGATACGAGATTCCGGAGACCAGGGTCAGCACTTTTGCTGGAGTTTATCCGGCATTGCCGGAGACCCTGAATGTCACTGTCAAGGAGTCATCTGGCGGATCCAACACCGAGAAAGTGACCAGCATGCCGGTCACCTGGGACCAGCTCAGTCTCAAGCAGTTCAGTCAGGAGGGTGAGTTTACCGTTACGGGCAGGATCCAGGGGATTCCCGATCTGGCCAAGGCCACTGTGACTGTAACAGGGCAGATGGGTTCGGGCAAGCTCAGGGATATCAGGTCCTTGGCTGATCAAGCGGCCACGGTTGAGCGGGGCTCAAGCGAAGCACTGGGCGCCAAGCCTGGAACCTCATCCAAGGCCATTGGCGACAAATACCCATTCGGTGTCTCCTATTCAAACAAGCTTGCTCTGAAGCTGAAGAATTCGTCTTCGGCCTCATACAACCGCCGTTTCTATGTCAAGGTCGATCCCTCTGCCTATCCCGGCCAGACCGACCAGATCAAGAAGGCCAAACTGCGGGTCTACCTGTTCAGGTTCGACATCAACACCAGTGCGGGGAGCAGCGACGCGGAACGTTTGAACAATACCGCTTTCAGCATTGACGTATACAGGACCGATCCGGGATGGGATCAGAGCACCCTTACCTGGGCCAACGGTCCTCTCAATAGCGAGGTGACCGAGGCCAACCATCAGCCGCTGGGGACCGGCGAAAATATCCCCGACTATGTCCAACTCCGGCCCGGCGCCCACCAGGTCTTCACCAACAAGGAGATCATTGACAATGGGTATGCCGTCGACATTGATGTGACCTCGATCCTTCGGAGTATGGGTGGTTCTCATTTGACGGGGCCGATTAGTTTACTTGTCGACATCCCGATGAGCGATACCCCCAACTTCAATCGTGACAATGGCGGATTTGATGCTTTCTCGGTGGAGGGGGCCAAGCAGGCCTATGCCGACTTCCAAAGCGGCCTGTTGACCGTGCCCGCCGGTGTGAGCAAACCTACCGATGAACACAGTCTGGCGCCGCAGCTGCTTATTTCCGATACCTATATCACTTCGGTGCAGGACGTTTCGGTTACCGTTAAGCCCGGGCAAGTCCCGGATTTGCCTGAAAACGTCTTGGTCGGTTATTCCGATGGGAAGTTCATTCGGAAGGCTGTGAATTGGAAGGTCGACCCGGCCTTGTTGACTCACGACGGCGTGTATACAGTGCAGGGAAGGCTACAGGACGATACCACCATGGTAAAAGCCCAGGTCAAAGTTGAGTCCGATCCGATTGTGTCCTTCGAATCCCTGCCCGCCATGGATAAGCCTGTTGGACTGGCGCGCCAGGAGCTGGGAATGCCCACGACGGTCAAGGCCAGCCTGGCATCAGGGAAGCAGGTGGATTTGACCGTGACTGGTTGGGATGACGATCCCTCCAACTACACGGAGAATAGTGACCCTGGCACCTATCACTTCCCTGGCGGTGTCAGCCTGCCCATGGGTGTCAGCAACCCCTCGAATCTGAAACCCATTCAGGAGGTCCGTACCCACCCTAGGCCTGAATCGATTGAGCTGAAGATGAAGCGGCCCGAGGTAATTCAGGGCAGGAATGCAGAAATTTACTTCAAGGTCCACACAGCAGCCCCCTTCACTGAACCGGATGACTGGGGCAAAAAGATCAGATGGACTGTTGCCCCGGGAGTTTCTAGTCGGCAGTTGCGGCAGAACCTCCCCGTTGTCGACCAAAGCGGGCAGGTCCGAACCAATCAGGACACGCCTCTTGGGACATACAGGATTACAGCAACCAGCATCCGGAATGCGGCGGTTGCGGCATCTGTCGAGATTCATGTGGTGTCCCCGGCTGATACCGCTTCTCTGACGCAGAAGGTGAATCAGGCTAAAGCCGTCAAGCCTTCTGCAGGCCACCAGTTCACGGTTGCCAGCGCAGCTGCGTTGAGGACGGCCCTGGCTGATGCAGAACGGATCATCAACGATCCTGATGCTTTGCAGGCCGAGGTTAATGAGGCTCTTGCCAACCTGAACGCAGGACTTCTGGGGTTGCGGGAGGAACCTTTGGACACGGATGGTGGCACGGATGGTGACACGGTTGGCGGCGTGGATGGTGGCACGGATGGTGGCACGGTTGGCGGCGTGGATGGTGGCACGGATGGTGACACGGATGGCGGCGCAGATGGCGATGAAGACCATACCTCCGATGCCACCCATCAGCTTTCTAGTCCAGACCATTCCTCCGATGCCACCCATCAGCTTCCTGGTCCAGACCATGGTCGGAAGAGTTCCACCAGTTCTTCATCAGACACCGGGAATACGGTCCTCAGCGCGACTGGTGCTTCAGTTCGCCCTGCCATCCTGATGATCCTGGCACTGTTTGTCTCCTCCCTAGCGACCCTGGTTACGGCTATCTCCTGGCGTAGAAACAACACTGATGAGCGCGAATCGTAGGGGCGCGACGATAGGATTGCATCAGTTGAATTTCTAAGGAAGAAACATGAAATATATGAATATTGGGGTCTCGGGTGTAAAAGCCTCCCGGGTGGCCCTGGGAGTCATGCGGATTAATACCAAGTCGTCCGAAGAGGCTGCCAAGATAGTGCAGAAGGCACTGGATGCGGGAATCGACTATTTCGATACGGCCGATTGCTACCATAACGGCGAGAGCAGCAGGGTGCTAGGTCGGGCCCTGAAGGATCTCGGCGTCGACAGGTCTAGTATTGGCATCCAGACCAAGGTCGGCATCTTCCGTAATCCTGACAACGATGAAATCACACGGTATGACTTTTCTGCCAAGCACCTGATTGCGGCTGTTGACCAGGAGCTCGAGAACCTCCATACGGACTACGTTGATTACCTGCTCCTGCACAGACCGGATACCTTGGTCGAGCTGGACCAGCTGGCGGAGGCCTTCAACACTATGCAGACTTCGGGGAAGGTTCGCCACTTCGGTGTCAGCAATGTCAATCCCATGCAGGTCGAGCTTCTTCAGAGCGGAGTCAGCCAGAGGCTGGATGTCAACCAGATTCAGTTCGGGCTGGGCCATACCGGCATGATTCAGCAGGAATTCCATGTCAATATGATTGACGGGCCCAGCCTGGACCATGACGGTGGGTTGATTGCCTACTCCCGACTGAGGCAGATGACCATCCAGGCATGGAGCCCCTTCCAGACTGGGTTCTTCGAGGGGGTCTTCATTGACAATCCCAAGTTCCCGGAGCTGAATGAACGTCTGGAGAAGGTGGCCGGGAAGTACGGCGTCAGCAAGAGTGCCATCGCTGTGGCTTGGATTCTTCGTCATCCCGCCGGCATGCAGGTTTTGCTTGGGTCTATGACCCCTTCCCGTATTGCCGAGATGGCCGCCGGGGCCGATGTGGAACTTACCGCCCAGGAGTGGTACGACCTCTATCTGTCCACCGGGAATGACCTCCCTTAAGGCGATTTCGGCGGGTCAAGAGGTTCAGTATCAAGGTATTCCATGCATTATTTCACTCCCAAACGATGTTCCAGCACCTCGAAAATCATGTATCACGACAAGGCGAAGGCGTTGCGAGCTGCTGATCAAAGTCTGATGGAGCGGGGTGCCCGGCTCTGGGTGTACCGATGCCAGTATTGCGGTGCATGGCATCTGACCAGCCATGAGCCGGGTTCCTATGCCCGGGTGCCCTTCAACCAGCAGTTGAAACCGCACTCGCGGAAGAAAGGGTATAAGCCCAGGCATGTGAAATGAGGGGACTTCTGGCCGCAATGGCGCTTGCAGGTCATCGACTCATATCGAAGCCTTGTGCCTGGATGGAGGGGAGCATGGGTTCATGGCCCTCTTTGGGGCTGCAGGATTTGTCGGCCATGATCTGACTAAAGGCCTTGCGAGGAGCGTCCATATGGCGCAGGTCCCGGTAGTAGAGCTTGACCGTTTCGTCGAAGTCCTTAAGGGCCCGGGCGGCCTCACCAGGCCTGTCGGACTGGCCATAGGAGTCGATGAATATCTGCGCGGGCCGGGGCATGCGGGGCTTCATGGGCGGATCCTGGTCAGGATGGCCAATGGCCAGACCCAGCACCGGGTAGACTAGGCGGGGCAGGTCAAGCAGGTCGATCAGTCCGTCTACGTCGTTGACGACGCTGCCCAGGATGACGGCTCCCAGGCCCAGCGAGTTGGCGGCTGTCTCCATGGCATGCAGAGCAAGAACGGCGTCGTTCTGGGATTGCAGGAAGGCATACCCTGTATTGAGTATAAACGAGTCCGTATCAATATCGACGCCTTCCTGTCGGGCCAGGTCAGCATTCCGGCGCTGGTCTGCGAGGAAGATGTATAGGAGGGGTGCCTGGGACACGTAACCTTGGTGCGCCATGTCGGCAATGGTCCGGGCTTTGTCGGAATCGGTGATGCGGATGGCGGACCATTCATTGAAGTACCGACTAGTGGCGGCATGCTGGGCCGCCTCCTCCAGAATGGCTATCGTGTCAGGGTCTATTGCCTCATTGGTGAAGGCCCGGATGGTCCGGCGGTTAAGCAGGGTGCTGATGGTCTGGTTGGGGACGGTTCTCTCGGATTTGGCGGATTGATCGCTCTTCCCGGCATCAGCGGGGGTCTGAATTGAAGTAGTCATGATGTCATTGTGACCATCGTAGGCAGGGAGACACAAGAACTGAGAAGATAATCTTGCTCTGAGAATAGTGACATATATCCAATCGGGCAGAAGTATTCCAGGTGGATCTGCTCAGATTGGAGAGGTGATATGCCGAATTGTGGAAGCCAGTCCATGCGCTGCCTTCGTAAATACTCGGCGGGCAGGTTTGCGGCAGCTTGGTTGGAGTTGCCTACTTATGGCGCTTGTCGATCAGAGTCTGGGATCCGCGTTCGATCAGCCCTGAAGCCAGGGTTGTCACGGCCGCCGAAAGTACCGCAAAGAGCAACCCGGCCGTTGCGCTTTCTTGATCGCCCTCCTCGGTGTCCATGTCACCATTGCGCTTGCGTACCAGACTGCTCCAGAACGCTTGGAAGAGCTTGCCGGCCAGCAACCCTGCGATGCTGGGAAGAGCGAACTTCAGCAACTTGTCCATAAGAGTCTCCTGATCAGATTCGGCTAAAGAACGCATCTGGCTCACCTTTTCATCTATACGGCTGAATGCGCCGACCAGTTGATCGGCCTGATTGTTCGGTTCTCGTTTTGCCATGTCCATATGGCCATTATTCCACGCTTCCGGGCCTTAATACCGCTCACTTGTGCATGATAAAATCATGGCCATGGTACTTGCAGCGTTTGCATCAGGCAAGGATGCCCTTGACAATGGATATGCCGTACTTCTGCGCCACGGGCAGACCGCATGGAGCGAAACGGGTCAGTACACCGGCAGGACGAATCTACCCCTGACAGCTGAAGGCAGGAACCAAGCAAAGGCAGCAGGCGAGCGTTTGGCAAGTGCTTTTCCAGAAGGATTCGATCCTGGATTTATTTTTTCCAGTCCCCTGCAGAGAGCCCGGGAAACCGCTCAGCTGGCTGGATTTAATCGGCTTACTGATATGCCTGAAATTATGGAGTGGGATTATGGCCGCGCTGAAGGGTGCCGACCAGCGCAGGTAAGTACTGAAATGAGGAAGGACTGGCGTCTTTGGGTCGACGGCCCCCAGGCCTTGCGTCGCTTCCCGGTCAAAGACTGGGAGACTGAACTGCCCTCTGGCGAGCGTATCAAAGTCCATGTCACGGAGGGGGAAACTCTCAATCAAGTGGCCCGACGCACACGCAAGGTTGTTGATCGGATCGAACCTGTTATCCGTGCCGGTGGGCACGTTCTTCTGGTCGCCCATGCACATGTTTTGCGCATTCTGGTTACCCAGTGGCTGGATCTGGAACCGAACAAGGCCCAGCTTTTGCGCATGGATACAGCTCACTATGGTGTTCTAAGCATCTACCAGAATCAGCGTGTCCTCAAGCAATGGAATGTCTGAGTCGAATGTTCAAGAGCTACTTGCTGCGCTTGAATCCTCTTTGGTGCATGAACTGATATGGCTCGGAACCTCTTGGGGGAGCTATTTTGGTGCATCAATCGCTGGCACTGTTGCTTGAATCTTAAGCGTCTTGGTGATGCAAGAAGTTCACTGTAACTTCCGTATTTGCTTCTCAATCGCAAATACCAGCATCTGATTCATATGACCTATAGTCTGCTGTATTTGCAAACGTTATACTATAATTGCTATTTTATATCCGGCATCGGGTCAACTTTCTAATTAATAAGCGGATTTACAAAATGCCATCGTTTGCTTTTTCGGTATTTTCATGCATAATTAAATTGATGATGCGAAAGGGTGCCAGACAGGTTCAGACACCTGTTTAGCTGCTCCAAAAAGAAAGGTCTGATATG
Source organism: Bifidobacterium sp. W8114 (assembly GCF_016101165.1). NCBI lineage: Bacteria > Bacillati > Actinomycetota > Actinomycetes > Bifidobacteriales > Bifidobacteriaceae > Bifidobacterium > Bifidobacterium sp. W8114. Next base: position 10,768 of record NZ_JACFRA010000003.1, read on the forward strand.
TAGGTAGTCGGATTCACGGATTATAGGATTCTGGCGGATGCGTATGTTCATTGGAATATGCTGGTCCAGGCTGCCGGTTTTCGTATCCAGATGACAATATCAGTATCGAAGAAGTATTGAAAATTGTGTGCACGGGGGTTCACGCGACTTTTGATTCTTGCTAATCACCCTGTGCTGTCTTTGAAGATATATTCCCTGGCAGTTGGGATTTGTTGGCTTCAGTCAGCAGTACTTGGGCGATTTAGAGACGCTGATTCATATCTCAATGAGGAGTATGGCTAAGAATGATTTCAATGGCCGGGAAAGCAGTCAAGAGGTGGTGGGCGTTATTCGCCTTGCCGACTTTTATAGCTTTCATCATAGGTTTTATAGTTCCATTCCTGATGGGAGTGTATTTAAGCTTTACCAGGTTCAGCACCGTAACCGATTCCCAGTGGGTGGGTCTGAGCAACTATGCAGCAGTCTTCAGTGACCCTGACTTTATTCATGCGCTTTGGTATACGGTGCTTTTTACCATTGTCACAACGGTTGTCGTGAATATCGCTTCTTTTGCGATTGCCTATATGCTGACGCGCGGAATTAAAGGATCCAACCTGTTCAGGTCGGTTTTTTTCATGCCTAATCTGATTGGTGGCATCGTTCTGGGCTACATTTGGCTTCTCTTGCTTAACGGAGTTCTGCAGACGTGGGGGAAGTCGATCACCTTCTCCGGAACATATGGATTCTGGGGGATGGTGCTTCTTGTTTGCTGGCAGCAAATCGGCTATATGATGATTATCTACATTGCCGGCATACAGGCTTTGCCTGGCGATTTAATCGAGGCGGCCGCCGTTGATGGCGCCAACAGATGGCAGACCCTTTCCAAGGTCGTTATCCCCTTGATGATGCCGTCCATTACCGTTTGCACTTTTTTGACAGTCACCAATGGTTTCAAGATGTTCGATCAGAATCTGGCACTGACTAATGGCGCCCCATCAAATAGTTCTGAGTTGCTTGCGTTGAACATTTACAGGACCTTCTATGGCCGTGCAGGCTTTGAAGGTATCGGGCAGGCAAAGGCAGTGGTCTTCTTCGTGATTGTGGCAGTCATTGCATTGGTGCAAAACAAGATCACGACCAGCCGGGAGGTAGAGGCATGAACGCACAGAGAAAGCATAATTTGTTATGGACCCTCCTGTTTGCCGCCATTTCGTTGGTCTGGATCTTCCCCATTGTTCTTGTGTTTATCAATTCCTTTAAGCAAAAAGCCTATATCTCTAGGAATGCTTTTTCCATACCCAAGGGCAAAGCTTTTGTCGGTTTGGAGAATTATCGTACAGGAATTGAGCAGACCAACTTATTTGTGAGTTTCGGCTGGACCATTGTGGTCACTGTGGGTGCTGTCTTACTGATTCTTGTTTGTACCTCAATGTGTGCCTGGTGGATTGTCCGAGTGAACAACTGGACAGCTAAAACGCTGTATACCCTGTTTCTGCTGAACATGATCGTACCGTTCCAAATGGTGATGTTCACACTCTCCAAACTGGCTGACATGCTCGGGTTCAATACGCCTTGGGGATTGTGGTTCATATATTTGGGATTTGGCGCAGGCTTGGCTGTCTTCATGTTTACGGGAGTGGTAAAAGGGATTCCCAAGGAGCTTGAAGAGTCGGCCATGATCGATGGTGCCAGCGTTCCGAGGATATTCTTCAGTATCGTTGTCCCGATAATGAGACCATCCATAATTTCGGTTGCCATCCTTGAGGCCATGTGGATTTGGAATGATTTCCTTCTTCCGTATCTGACTCTTGACATAAGCAAATACAAGACGATGAGTATTGCCATCCAATACCTCAGAGGCGGCTATGGCAGTGTGGACATGGGCGCTATGATGGCCTGCCTGGTCTTGGCCATCATTCCAATCCTTCTCTTCTATTTGCTCTGTCAGAAGTACATCATCAAGGGCGTTTTAGCTGGTGCAGTAAAGGGCTGACTCCTCAGAAAGCCAGTCTTTGCTTCACTGTTGTATCTGCAGGGCTGGCTTGGTCGCAGTTCTCCGATCGGGGGAAGAGTACCGCGAAGACCCTTATATTTCTGCGTGCTGCTGAAACTGTAACGAAAACCAAGTCGTACCAGCGACTGAAAAAGAAAAAGATAGGAAAGAAAATGCAAAAAGTTCGGCAAATCATCATCACTGCCGTCGCCGCATCCTTATGTGTAGGAATGACGACCGCATGCGGCTCCGGCGGTGGAACATCAGATAAAAATGCAGATGGCAAGGTCTATTACCTGAATAAGAAACCGGAACATGCCAAGTACTGGGAGAAACTTGCCAAGCAGTTCCAGAAGGAAACAGGCATCGAGACGAAAATTACGACGAGCCCCAATTACGATGAGACGCTTCGATCAGAGATAGCCAAGAGTGATGCCCCGACTATGTTCCAGGTGGACGGCCCGCCGAATCTTGAACAGTGGAAAAAGTACGGTACCGATCTTTCCGACACCCAGGGGTACAAAGAGCTTACTGATAGCAAGTTGGCTCTGAAAGCTGATGACAAGCCAGTGGCACTTCCCTTTGCCATCGATGCCTATGGCCTGATTTACAATAAGGCAATTCTGAACAAGTACTTCAAGTCATCGTGGGCGAGCGTAAAGTCTCTGTCCAAACTTAACAATTTTGAAGCGCTGAAGACCGTCGCCGACGAGGTCCAGGAGCATAAGGATGACCTTGGCGTCAAGGGAGCCTTTACTTCAGCAGGCATGGACGATACATCGGGATACAGATTTAATTATCATCTGCCCAGTGGTCCTCTTTTCTATGAGTACAAAGACAACAACTGGGATATGAACACGACCGTTCCTGCGGTGAAAGGAACCTACGTGCCGAATATGAAGAAGATCTGGGATCTGTACATTCATGATTCGACCGTTCCCGTGTCGGCCATTTCGGGTAAATCCATGTCAGACGCCACTTCTGAGTTTGCTCTTGGAGAGGCATTATTCCTTCAGAGTGGCACCTGGTCCTATACCGACATCTCTGGCCAGAGCGTCGAGGATTCAGATATCGGTGTTTTGCCTATCTATCTTGATGTTAAAGGAGAAGAAGATCAGGGTCTGAATACTGTTACCAGCAATTATTGGGTTGTGAACTCCAAGGCTCCCAAAGCCAACCAAAAAGCAACTAAGAAATTCATTGATTGGCTGATTACCTCTGATGCCGCCAGGACTTCCATTTCGCAGGACATGGGCTTCCTCACGCCTTTCAAGACGTTCTCTGGCAAGAAGTACGCTCCCAAGAACCCGATTTATACCGAATATACGAAGCTGAAAAAGGAAGGAAAATACGACGTGTATGGTGTCTGTGCAGTGACGCCTTCCCATCAATGGCAGAAGGATCTGGGAAACGCGATGCTGAACTATGCACAAGGAACAGGTGACTGGGATGCCGTTCAAAAGGTGTTCAGCGACAATTGGGCCAAGGAATATAACCTGGTTTACAAGCAGTAAGGCATGAAAAAAGACGGTGCTGCGTAAAACCTTACCGGGCTGCGTAGCACCATTGAGCCTGTCTGTGCCCCCCCCCCCTCCCCCTAGTTTTCTTCAGTGGCATGGTCGGCTGCGAATTATGGCTGGTCGTTCAGTTCGGCTAGTGCGTGGTTAAAATCTGACAGGCGAGGATTTAAAACGGTGCCTGCCCAATCAGTTTGGGCAGGCACCGTTCGTTTATATAGGTTTGGATGATGATTACCTGGCCCGGGTCAACACCTCGGTAAGGGCGCTGAGCACGGCTTGCGGTATCACCGGGCTGGCTCCAGTTTCTTGGTCGCGCCCCGAGGCCTTGTCGACTTCGCCTACCGACATGAGCGAGGCTATGGAACCGCCCTTTTCGGCTTTGATGATGGAGTAGGCTTCCTCTAAGGTGGTGTATGCGATTTGGGCATCACGCAGTACGGCGAATGACTCGCTCACCACCGATTTGGAGGCTATGATGATGGGCCTGTCCTTGGAGGGAAGAATGCGTATGGTTGATGATGCAGGAATCTTCTTCACAGAGATGGACAGCGTCTCGGTTGCCTCATCGTAGTCGATTGTAGCTGCGCGGTCATTTCCGTCAACTATCACCCTGCATGTGCCTTTGGTGACGCCCCTGAATCTGATGGTCCAGTTGCGTTCAGTCGGCAACGCTGCAAGATTGCCCTTGGCGCCTGCTATTCTCAGCTCTGTCAATTTGCCGTCTTCATTCGACCATAACGTAGTAATTGATGTAGATGCGGCATCGGATGCTTGAGGACTTTCACATCCAGAATCTTCAAGGATGGTGAAGTGGTTACTGGCACCCGGAAAGACCAGGATATCTAGATCAACCGGATTGTCGGTGTCGTTGATGTTGCCGGAGCCTGTCTGCAGTTTTTGCATAGGGATGATAGCCCCCGCTTTAGCAAAGACCGGTATGCGGTCCAGCCCGCGCCAAACCTGCATATATCGGCCTTGCGCCGATTTGGCCTCATACCTTGAACCATCAAAGAAATCAAACCATATTCCTTGGGGGAACCAGACATCAGTGTGGGCTTTCTGCACATCATGGCTCTGTGGCTCAGTGATGGGTGAGACCATGAGTTCGCTGCCGAACATATACTGATTCCTGACCTTGTAAGCGGCGGAGGTTTCTGGATTATCCCAATACATTGGCTCCACGATGGGCAGCCCTTCAATCGCAGCCCTCCAATTCATGGTGTACAGATAAGGAATCAGACGGTGCCTAAGCCGCAAGGCCCGTACCATCGACTGCATGATCTCAGGGTGGTAATTCCAAGGCTCCTTGCTGTTGAAACTGGAATCGGTTGAATGAAGCCGGTTGATGGGGCTGAATACCCCAAGCTGATACCAACGAGCTTCTAGTTCCTCATCACGGTAACCGAACATGTGCCCGCCGATATCGTGGCTCCACCATCCATATCCGATGTTGCTGGCCGTTGCAGTGAAGTATGGCTGGAAATTGAGCGATTTCCACGAAATGACCGTGTCGCCAGAGAAACCGATCGGATATCTGTGCGAACCGGGCCCCGCATATCTTGAAAAGGTCAGAGCTCTGGTTCCTCTGCGTGAAGAGTCAAGGTAATGCAGATAATTGAGAATCCATAGAGGATCCAAACCTTTCTGTCTGGTTACCCCGCCCTGTTGCCAATCAAGCCACCAAAAATCGACGCCCTCATCTTCGAGGTCATGATGCAAATCCAGATAAGCATGGACGAAATCAGGATTGGTCAAGTCGAAATCAATGGTCTTCTCGTTCTTGGGATCCAGCCCCATCGACTTGGCTGCCTTGGCGTAACCCTGCTCGAAAGGCCTGATGCCATCCCTTGGGTGTACGTTCAAGGTTGTCCGAATGTTTCGTTTATGGAGCTCTTTCAGGAAATCTGCATGGTCGGGGAAGAGCTCTTGATTCCATGTGTACCCGGTCCAACCGGATCCGTACTTGGTATCAATATCCGTCAGGTGCCAGTCCATGTCGAGCACTCCGACTGCGAGCGGGATGCCCTCGGCGTTAAACCGATCCATAAGTCTGAGGTATTCATCCGCCGAGTATGGATAATATCTACTCCACCAATTGCCAAGAGTGAAACGCGGTATTAGTGGTGTCGGGCCGCATAGCCGGTAGAAATCCTGGACGGCCTCCTTGTATCTATGCCCATATCCGAATATGTACAGGTCGACATTGGAGTTGGCCCTTGGACGGATTGTGCCGAATGGGTTCGTTGTGGATTGCGATGAGTGCGTACTCGGAATAACTTCATTGCTCCTGGAATCGTCGAGTATGGCCCATCCGTCGAAGGACGCGACTCCTGGATCGAGCGGCGCCTCGCCATTGACTCCATCAAGTGTTCGTCTGGTGCCGAGTAGGTTGCCTTCCTGAATGTCCTGATAATGCCAGGTGTTATTGTGCGTGATAGGAACATTTTTGACAGTTACGCTCAGTCCCTCCTTGCTGAAAGGCTTTTTGTCATAAACCAGATGCATCTTGGCGGTATCCACAATCAGCCTATCGCCCTCGACGGTGGAGGTGTAATGAGGCTTGGCATCCCAATTGCGGTTTACTACTATTTGTGTCATCTCATCTTCGAAGTTACCGGAATCAGACCATTCAAGTCGTAGCAGGGAATCAGTAATGATGCCTATCCGCCAATGCTGTCCGGTGATAGTCGAGTCGGGATCCATCAAGGGATGGAAGGACGAACGACGAGACATGCAATGCTCCTTTGCTCAGCAGTTTCTTTATATCTGTCATTTTCCAGCATACTATGCAAACATATTCATACACCAATAAAGCTATAAATATGCTTAATTAGTTAATATAATGCTAACGTTTGCTATTTGGTGTGTATTTCTTTATCCTGAGTGGACGTTGATTGTCATGTGCGCTTTTTACAGACTGCTGTCGTTTCACGAAGTAAGAGGCGAACGGGCGGTTTTTCGTACGGTTCTTCCAATGGATCACCTTCAATCAGCGCCATCGTCTTTTTGGCCGCAGACTGTCCGTTGATGAAAGGGTCTTGGTGCAGTGTCGATAGGCCGATCTCGTCGGCGTAAAGACTGTCATCGAAACCAAGTATGGAAAAATCATCGGGAACCTTGATGCCATATTGTCTTAGACGGAAGAGCACCGGTATGGCAGATCGGTCACTTTCGAAGAAAGCCGCTGTGCACGACCTAGCATCAGAGGTGAGACGGCCCAGAATAGTACTGGTCAGATCCTGCCCGGGGTCGACCTCAAGCACGTAGGGGTTGATTGATTCGCTACTGGATTTGCAGGATCTGAGGAAGGCCTTTTTCCTGGCTTCAGAGCTGAAATGTAGGTTCTTTGACTCGTTAAGTACTGTGACGTAGGCGATGTGACGATGGCCGAGGGATATAAGGTGCTCTACACCTGCTTTTACCGCTTTGGCATCATCAATGGAAACAGTTGCGTTAAACCCCTGCTCGGGTGGCGTATTGATGCCGATGACAGGAACATTCATCTCGCTCAGTTTGGCCACTTCTTCTCCGACAATGTTGAAAGAGCAGACGATGACGGCATCGACATTGCGCCGCATGGGGAGTTCCTCGAAGAAAGCCTTGCGGGATTCCCCGCTGTTGATCCGGTAAATGGATATGTCATAGCCGGCGGTATGGAATACGGAATCCAGACCAGCAAGAATTTGCGAATTGAACCACTCGGTTGTCGGATCATTGGTGAGCACGGCGATTCTTAGGGATTGTCCTGATTTCAGGGCTGTTGCGGACCGTGATATGCGAAAATTCAAGGCGTGGGCAGCTTGCATGACTTTGGCCTTGGTGCCCTTGGCAACCAGATCTGGTCTTGCAAACGTTCTAGAAACAGTGGATACGGAGACCCCTGCTGCATCTGCCACATTCTGTATTTTGACAGTCATATTGTGCCCCATTTTGTGCGCCTGCAAAAATTGATACAAGTAAATGTTAGTTCACGACCTGCGTGGTAGAGCAACGATCCATGGAAAAGGGTCGTTTATCGGGTTGCTGCCATGGGGCTCGACGGATTGAATGTGCTACAAACGAGGATGTAATATGAAAACGTTGCATATCCTGATATCTGCATTGAGTATGACCAGGCAAGGAGTGGGATGGAGTTCCTGTCACCTGATTCAAAATTGATGCGAGGTCTGTCTGATCTGGTCGATGCCATATGGATCAATGTCCTGATGCTGATAACCTGTATTCCAATAATCACCATTGGTGCAGCTTTGACTGCGGCTCAGGTTGCCTCACGACGCTCGTTGCAAGGCCAGGGAAAGGTTACGGTCAATTACTTCAGAGCTTTCAAGGAGAATTTTTTTCAATCCACCCTTTTATGGTTCGTTTTCGGCCCGCTTCTGGCGGTTCTGGTTGCATCTTGGATATTTCTGCAGATCACACCCCTGCTCATTCCCAAATTCGGATTAAGTATCGTCTGGCTTGTCGCCTTTGATTGGGTCTGGCCCTTGCAGGCGAGGTTCACTAATTCTGTGGGGCGTACCCTGCTTAATTCCTTGGTTTTCGGGTTTGCCTATCTAGGTGAGACCGTAGCCATGGTGTTGATTGATGTTGTTTATTTCGGTCTCGTGGCAGCTTCCTGGTTCTTCATGCCCCAAGGTTTGATCCTGCTCCTGATCCTGGGATTTGGTGTAATCACGATGCTTCATGTCCCGCTTACCGAGAAGGTGTTCGTCAAATATGTGCAGGCTTAGCCGGCCGGGGCGCTTCAGCCTTACCAGAGGGTGCGTGGAGAGCGACAAGACCGATATGCAGAGCAAGATACCAGCATAAAATGCTGGAGGTTCTTGAAAATGAGGGCAACCTTGTCGAAGCGATGTGCCGCCACTCAGATGAATTCCGGTCAATTGGTGGCGGCTCTTCTCTCAATATAGGGGTCTCGCTTAGGCTTTAACTAGCCAAACACAGGTATCGGTTGGAATTTTACCTCCGGCAAGCGGTTCCGAGGAGATGACAACGCGACCTTCAGGGGCGTCCACAGGTTGATGTGTAAAATTGGTGATGCAGACCAGATGACCAGGCTTGTTGTCAAGAAGGGCCGAGCGCGTATAGGTCAATACCCCGTGGTTTTGATTAATGGATTCTATGGTCTTGTTGCCTGTGGCCGTCAGAAGCTGAGCCCTCAGTATGATTGCCGTACGGTATAGATTGAGCATTGAGCTCTTATCGTGACATTCGACATCAACCGCGAATTTCTTGAACCATAGAGGCTGTGGAAGATGAGGATCGTCGGCAATGGTGCCATCAGCCTTGGTTTTGGGAGAAAAGCCGAATGAGGCACCCTGCCCAAAGTTCCTGTTCCAATCAGCTGGCTCCGGTGTATCCTCGGAATTCCAAGGCAGGGGGACCCTGCATCCATCTCGTCCTTTTTCAGTAAATTCCCTACTTGATCTGAAGGCGGTTGGATCCTCCAGACGGTCCCATGGGATGTCAGCAACTTCAAAGAGGCCAAGCTCCTCTCCCTGATAAATGTAAAGGGATCCTGGCAGAGCCGCCTCCATAAGGAAACCTGCGCGTGCGCGACGATTACCGACAGCGCGGTTTTCCTTATAAGTCTGACCGTTTCGGAGCAGCCAGTCCTTTCCCAGTTGCTGGGTATCCAGATCCTCCGCTTGAGGAAGCGCATACCGTGTGGCGGAACGGATAATGTCGTGGTTGTTCATGACCCATGTAGTCGTGGATCCGGATTCCTTGGCCTCCTGCAGGCCCTCTTTGATTGCCGCTGAAAACGCCTGGCAATTCCAATCGGCCTTGGCGAATTCAAAGTTGAAGACCTGTCCCAATTCGTCCTCAGAGGCATAAAGGTGCTGGTGCTCCGGCACAACCCAGGCTTCTCCAACGGCGAAGCGATGAGGTTCGTACTCGTTGAACACCTGCCGCCATTCTTTATATATGTCATGCACTTCAGGCCTGTCCCAGAGCGGGTGCTCGTAATTGTGACTGGCTGATTGCTGCTGCACAGGCCAAGCGTCGAGTTCGGACAGAGGTTTACTGTCGAGGTCCTTGGCCAGCCCATGCGCAACATCGATACGGAATCCGTCGGCGCCATGGTCGGACCAGAAGCGGAAGATATCCTTGAACTCCTCGTGAACATCGCGGTTCTTCCAATTGAGATCAGGCTGCTCCTTGGCGAAGAGGTGCAGGTACCATTCCCCGTCTTCAACCTGCTCCCAGGCGGGGCCGCCAAAAATGGACATCCAGTTGTTGGGAGGGAGCTCCCCATTTTTGCCTCGTCCTTTGCGGAATATATACCGATCGCGCTCAGCTGATCCAGGGCGGGCTTTTAGTGCCTGCCGGAACCACTTATGTTTGTTGGAAGTGTGGTTTGGCACGATATCCACGATGATTTTGAGGCCGGCCTGGTGTGCCGCTTCAACCATGGCATCGAAATCCTCCAAGGTTCCCAGCCTCGGATCGACGTTTTCATAATCAATGACATCATAGCCGCCGTCGGCCAGATCCGACGGGTAGAAAGGTGAGAGCCAGATGGCATCGATGCCCAGCTCCTGCAGGTAGCCGATTTTTTCAGTCACACCACTGATGTTTCCGATTCCGTCCCCGTCAACGTCCTTGAAACTACGAGGGTAAACCTGGTACACAACCGCTTGCTTCCACCAGTCCTCGCTCAAGTTGTTCGTTGTCATGATGGGCATCCTTCCTGAAGATATTCACCAACTCAGTCAGCTATTAACTGATAATGATAACGATAGCAAATAGGTCAATACAATCTGAAAATAGAATATCCCTTGTATGATAAGCAATATCTACCCAAGATTCTCTTTTTCTTAAGCAAAATGTTGTGAGATATATTTATTATTTGCATACGTTTGCAAATCAGTTTAGAATTTAGCGCCTATTGCAAAATCGACCTGTCTGAGTGGGAATAATATTTGCCAGAAGAAGTTGAGTGATGTAGGCTCAAGTTTCGGAGTGGTCATGATGGCTGCTTGCCCGGGTCGACGGAAGCCGGCCATCGGGACCACGAACGAAGCGCGAGCGGAGAACGTGAACGTCGAGGTGCGGGGTCAGACCCTACGCCCCATTTCATCAGGAGGTAACGAGTATGGCACGTGCAGTTGGCATCGATCTGGGAACCACCAATTCCTGCATTGCAACCCTGGAGGGCGGCGAGCCCACGGTAATCGTCAACGCTGAGGGCGCGCGTACCACGCCATCGGTGGTGGCATTCAGCAAGTCCGGCGAGATTCTGGTCGGTGAAGTGGCCAAGCGTCAGGCCGTCACCAATGTGGACCGGACCATCAGCTCGGTCAAGCGCCACATGGGCACCGACTGGTCCGTCGAGATCGACGGCAAGAAGTGGACCCCGCAGGAGATTTCGGCCCAGATCCTCATGAAGCTCAAGAGGGATGCCGAGTCCTATCTGGGCGAACCCGTCACTGACGCGGTCATCACCTGCCCTGCATACTTCAACGACGCTCAGCGCCAGGCTACCAAGGATGCCGGCAAGATCGCCGGTCTGAACGTCCTGCGCATCATCAACGAGCCCACGGCTGCGGCTCTGGCCTACGGTCTGGAGAAGGGCAAGGAGGACGAGCGCATCCTGGTCTTCGATCTGGGCGGCGGCACCTTCGATGTCTCCCTGCTGGAGATCGGCAAGGATGACGACGGCTTCTCCACCATCCAGGTCCAGGCCACCAACGGCGACAACAAGCTGGGCGGCGACGACTGGGATCAGAAGATCATCGACTGGCTGGTCAGCGAGGTCAAGAACAAGTACAACGTCGATCTGTCCAAGGACAAGATCGCCCTGCAACGGCTCAAGGAGGCCGCCGAGCAGGCCAAGAAGGAGCTGAGCTCCTCCTCGTCCACCAGCATCTCCATGCAGTACCTGGCCATGACCCCTGACGGGACCCCAGTCCACTTGGACGAGACCCTGACACGCGCGCACTTCGAAGAGATGACCTCCGACCTGCTGGGCCGCTGCCGCACGCCTTTCAACAACGTGCTGCACGATGCCGGCATTTCGGTTCAGGACATCGACCATGTGGTGCTGGTCGGCGGTTCCACACGTATGCCCGCCGTCAAGGACCTGGTCAAGGAACTGACCGGTGGCAAGGAAGCCAACCAGACCGTCAACCCTGATGAGGTTGTGGCCGTCGGCGCTGCCGTGCAGTCCGGCGTCATCAAGGGCGACCGCAAGGACGTCCTGCTGATTGACGTGACCCCGCTCTCCCTGGGCATCGAGACCAAGGGCGGCATCATGACCAAGCTGATCGACCGCAACACCGCCATCCCCACCAAGCGGTCCGAGGTCTTCTCGACCGCCGAGGACAACCAGCCCTCCGTGCTGATCCAGGTCTACCAGGGCGAGCGTGAGTTCGCCCGCGACAACAAGCCTCTGGGGACCTTTGAGCTGACCGGCATCGCTCCGGCCCCGCGTGGCGTTCCTCAGATCGAGGTCACCTTCGACATCGACGCCAACGGCATTGTGCACGTCTCCGCCAAGGACAAGGGCACCGGCAAGGAGCAGTCCATGACCATTACCGGTGGCTCCGCCCTGCCCAAGGACGAGATTGATCGCATGGTCAAGGAGGCCGAGGCCCACGAGGCCGAGGACAAGCAGCGTCGTGAGGATGCCGACACCCGCAACGCCGCCGAGTCCGCTGCCTACCAGACCGAGAAGCTGGTCAACGACAACAAGGACAAGATCTCCGACGAGGTGGCCAAGGAGGTCACCGACAAGGTCAACGCTCTGAAAGAGGCTCTGAAGGGCGAGGATATGGACAAGATCAAGAACGCCCAGAGCGAGCTGATGACCTCTGCCCAGAAGATCGGCCAGGCCCTCTACGCCCAGCAGGGCTCCGCTGACGGTGCAGGCGCTCAGGGCGCTGCAGGTGCCGCCGGTGCTGCCTCGGGTGCAGGCTCTTCCTCGTCCGCCGATGACGACGTGGTGGATGCCGAGGTCGTGGACGACGACGACAAGAAGAAGGACGGCGAGTGACATGTCGGCTTTCGACAAGGATGATGCCGGGCCGCTGAAGGGCGACCCGGCCGCCGCCGGCAAACCGGACGGAAATGAGGCCAAGGCCTCTGACGCCGCCTCTACGCCCGATCAGGAAGCGGCCCGCGGCCGTCATGCCGGCAGGAGCGCTGCAGACGATGACCGGGCGGCCGGCCAGCCCTCGTCGGATTCCTCCGCCAAGGATGCGTCGTCAGCGGATGCTCATGCTGATGACAAGACTGATGCTGACTCGGCCAAGGAGGAGAGCACCGACAAGGGATCAGACGGGCTGACTCCTCTGGGCCAGGCCAAGAAGGAGGCCGCCGATTACCTGGAGGCCCTCCAGCGCGAGCGGGCCGAGTTCGTCAACTTCCGCAACCGTGCCAAGAAGGAGCAGGACATCTTCCGCCAGCATGGCATCGTGGATGTACTGACCGCCCTTCTTCCGGCCCTCGATGACATTGACCGGATCAAGGAGCACGGGCAGATGGACGATTCCTTCCAGGCCGTGGCCAAGAAGATCGACAAGACCTTCGAGAAGTTCGGTGTCGAGAAGTTCGGCGAAAAAGGCGAGGACTTCGACCCCACCAAGCATGAGGCCATCCTGCACAAGCCGGACCCCGATGCCAAGAAAGAGACCGTTGACACGGTCGTCGAGGCAGGTTATCGGATCGGCGACCGGGTGATCCGGGCCGCCAGGGTAGTGGTGACCTCGCCCGGGCAGTAGCAGGGACGGTGATTGCGGACCTTCCGCAGGCTGAATCGGCGCCTTCGCATGCGGCGGCTGGTGGGTATGGTCCTGCCCGCCGCCGCACGCGAAAGGGCGGATTCCAATTCGATATATTCGTAGCTTATGAGGAAAGGAGACATGGATGGCTGAGAATGAATGGCTGAGCAAGGACTATTACAAGGTCCTTGGTGTCTCCAAGGACGCCAGCGAAGCGGAGATCACCAAGGCCTACCGCAAGCTTGCCCGCAAATACCATCCCGATCTCAATAAGACCAAGGAGGCCGAGGAGAAGTTCAAGGACATCTCCGAGGCCTACGACGTGCTCAGCAACAAGGAGCAGCGTCAGAAGTACGATGCCATCCGCCAGTTCGGCATGGGGGGAGCCCGGTTCGCCGGAGGCTCAGGCCAGGGTGGCTTCAACACCGATGCATTCTCGGACATCTTCGGCTCTATGTTCGGCGGGGCCGGGGCGCCGGGAGGCACCCGCATTCGTTTCGGCGATGGTTCGGGACAACCCGACTTTGCTGACATCTTCTCCTCCTTCGGTGGGGGTGCCGGCGGTGGCGGTCGGACCGCTTACCAGGAGGCCAAGCCCAGGCCCGTCAAGGGCGAGGATCGCAATTCGAAAATCGGCCTGTCCTTCCGTCAGGCGGTCAAGGGGGCTACGGTCTCTCTGAGTGTGGGTGGCAAGCGTTTCAAGACGCATATCCCCGCCGGGGTTCGCAACGGTCAGCGGATCAGGCTGGCTGGCAAGGGTCGGCCTGGCAGGGACGGGGGCGCCAATGGCGACCTCTACCTGCAGATCAGCGTCCAGCCCAGCCACCGGTTCACCATGAAGGACAAGGATTTGGTCATGACCCTGCCGGTTACGGTATCCGAGGCGGCCCTGGGAGCCAAGGTCCAGACCCGGGACATCGATGACCAGGTCGTCACCTTCAGGATTCCTGCTGGCTCCTCCAGCGGCGACGAGATTCGTATCGCCGGCAAGGGGGTTCAGGACCGGCGCGGCAAGGGCGACCTGGTGGGACGGATAGAGATCCGCATGCCCGGTCGGCTGGGTATGGCCCAGAAGAAGGCCATGCGCGACTTTGCCAAGTCCAGTGGCGACTTCGACGAGCAGATCGCCGGGGAGCGCATGAAGATATGACGATCCGGATGCCGGATCAAGTCGGAACGAAGAGCGGAGAGGAGTGATGATCATGGTCAGGGTGGATCCCGAGACCAGGCGGATCTATCTGGCCTGCGCTCGCGGACTGGTGGCCGGACACATCAGCCTGGATGCTGCCGACGATGCCGGTTTGGACATCGAGCTGCCGGTCTTCAGCGTCGGCCAGGTCGGGCAGTTGGCCAACATCCATCCGCAGACCCTGCGCCAATACGACCGGCTGGGTCTGATTGTGCCGGAACGTACCGAGGGGGGTGCGCGCCGTTACTCCCTGCGGGATCTGGACCGGCTGGGCCAGGCCCAGCATCTGAGCCAGGACGAGTCCATCAACCTGGCAGGTGTGACGAGGATCCTGGCCCTGGCCGAGGAGAATCGTCAGCTGAGGCGCCAGCTGCGCCGCTCCCATCAGTCACAGGGATCCAGTATGTTTGCCGCTGCCACCGATGGCCGGGTCGTCGAGGTCAGGCGGTCCAGCAGGGCCAGGCTCTGGCGGCAGGACACGACGCATGACGAGGCCGATCCGACTGATTCCAAATCGTTGATCGTCTGGAGCGTACGCTCCTGAAATGGGTGCGGGGCCTGTGCTATGGTGTACAGGTTGGCCGCTCGCCCAAGAGCGACGGCTGATTGTCGCCTGAATGCTTTGAGTACGGGGAAACCGCTTGCGCGAAATTCGTCATTCTCTGCTTTGCACGCGGCCTGCGAACTGTCGACCGACAGTACCGTTTTCCCTGTTGTGAAAGGTCATTGTGACTGCTTCATCCATGCCCGATTCCAATTCGTCCAATTCCGGCCAGTCTGCCGTAGAACCTATGACTTTTGACCAGCTGGGGGTGCCTGAGCCCTTGGTTCGCGTCCTGCGCAAGGACGGCAAGACCAGGGCCTTCCCCATCCAGCGGGATACCCTGCCTGATGCCCTGGCTGGCCGTGACATTCTGGGACGGGGCCGGACCGGTTCCGGCAAGACCCTGGCCTTTAGCATCCCTCTGGTGGCTCGACTGGCTGCCTGCGAAGGAGGACGGACCCGCCATGGACGCGGTGGTGCCGCCGGTTCAGACAGTCTGCCCCGCCCGCGCGGTCTTGTCCTGGCTCCCACCCGCGAGCTGGCCAATCAGATCGACGAGGTTCTCAACCCCCTGGCTCAGGCCTACGGCATGCGGACCTGCACCGTCTACGGCGGGGTGGGCCAGGGTCGTCAGGTCGATGCCCTGCGGCGCGGGGCCAAGATTGTGGTGGCCTGCCCGGGCCGTCTGGAGGATCTGCTCCGCCAGCGCAAGCTCAGTCTGGGGGAAGTGGAGATCGCCGTGTTGGACGAGGCCGACGAGATGGCCGACATGGGCTTCTTGCCAGCTGTGGAGCGGATTCTGGCCCAGGTTCGTCCGGGTGGTCAGCGCATGCTCTTCTCGGCCACCCTGGATCACGGTGTGGATGCCGTGGTCAAGCGTTTCCTCAAGGACCCCAAGATTCACGAGGTGGATTCCGCTACCCAGCATGTGGATCTGATGACCCACCACATCTTCCGCACCACCCAGGCAGCCAAGCACGATCTGGTGCGCAGGCTGGCCTCGGGTACAGGACGGCGCATCCTCTTCACCCGGACCAAATTCCAGGCCAAGAAGCTGGCCAAGAACCTGATCGACAACGGCATTCCGGCTGCACAGCTGCACGGCAACCTTTCCCAAAACCAGCGCGATCGCAACCTGGAGGCTTTTTCCCGGGGTGAGGTGAAAGTCCTGGTGGCTACCGACGTGGCCGCCCGCGGTATGGATATCAGCGACGTAGACCTTGTGGTCCAAGTGGATCCACCGGCCGATCCCAAGTCCTTCCTTCACCGGTCAGGGCGCACGGCTCGGGCCGGTCGTTCCGGCGACGTGGTCACCCTGGTTCTTCCCGACCAGTGGCGTGACACCAGACGGATGCTGCGCATGGCCCATATCGATGCCAAGCCGGTTCAGGTGACTGCCGATTCATCCGAGGTTACCGAGCTCGTAGGACCCGTGGCCAAGCCGGTACATGGCTGGTCCTTGCAGACCGAGCAGCCGCAGGCTTCCGCTGGTCGCCCTGCTCGTAGCGGGCGTGGCGGCCGCAGCGGACATCGGGGCCGTTCCCGCGCAAACAGGCGCTTTGATCGCGGCGGCCAGGCCCGGGCTGCAGGTCGAGATCGGGATCGCCGGCCTTCCCGTTCCAGGCGGTCAGATGACCGATCGGCATTCAATCGTGAGGATGGTCCCTTGGATGGCCGGACCAGAGGCCATCGTCATGCCGACAGTAGCGGGCGTGCCCATGGTCATGATCATGGGCACGGCAACGGTCGCGCCGGCTCCCGTTTTGATGCAGACCGTCGGGGATTTCGCCGTGGTCATCGCCACCATCGCCGTGACGATAATCCTTTCCGCTCTGCTTCCCGGCGCTGATCCGTTTAGCGGCAATCATGATTCCCAAGCCTCGGTTGGCATAAAATCGGTATTGACGGCGTGCCTGGTCTCCAGCAGGGAAAAGAGGAGGATCCGATGTCAGTAAGTAAGCGCACGTTGGCCTACGATTACCTGCGCGATCAGATCGTCTTCTGCAAGATGAAACCTGGTGATCTGATTGACGAAAAGGCTGTGTCGGCCCAACTGGGATTCAGCCGCACACCTGTACGCGAGGCTATCAATAAGCTGGCTGAGGAGGGTCTGGTCCAGGTTTTTCCGCGCAAGGGGATCATCGTCAGCCAGCTTTCTCTTAAAGACCTCAACGACATGCTCGACAGCAGGATGCTGGTCGAGCCTTATCTCATGCATCAAGCTTTCGCTCATCTGGATGCCCAGACCCTGCGGAGCTACCGTGCGGCCGCCAATACCAGGCTGGAGCGTGGATCAGTCAAGCCGGTCTCCATTCAGGATGACTTCGATTACACTTTTCACATGTATTTCGCCAGGCAGGCAGGGAACAAGTACCTGCTTGCCTTCATGAGCACCCTGCTGGCATTGAGCCAGCGCACCCGTGTTTTCCTGCCTTATCAGGAGGGGAGGGACGAGGCTTCCTGCCAAGAGCATATAGCCATCATCGATGCAGCGCTCAATGGTGACGAGGAAGGCGCGGTGGAGGCCATCCGCGCCCATCTGCACAATTCGCGAATCAGCTATCTACAGGCCAGCAGGGTTCATGCCGATTACTTCCGCTGATAGCATCTTCTTCCGCACCGTCCGACCTTAAGCAGGGACGCGTGTGCTGCATCCACTACATGGTCAGCGGTGATGCCGTAGTCTATGAGATTGCTTTCGCCGTCTCCCTGAAGTCCGAAGTCCTCGACTGAAACAGCCTTGCCTGCGTCTCCCAGATACTGGTGCCAGGACAGGGCGAGTCCGGCTTCGACGCTTACTCGTGCTCGTATCTCCTCCGGCATGACCCAGCTGCGGTAATCCTGGTCCTGTTGCTCGAACCATTCCATGCAAGGCACGGAGACAACGCGGGCGCCGATGCCTTCGATCGCCAGGCGGTTGGCTGCCTCCAGAGCCAGCTGCACCTCAGATCCTGATGCCATGATCAGCATGTCCAAACGGTTCTCGGGCTCTTGGAGGATATATGCTCCACGGGATACGCCCTGGCGGGCTCGAGCTGCGGTTGCAGCCAAGTTGGGCAACGGTTGTCTGCTGAGCACTATGGCCGTGGGATGTGTGTCGCTTTTTTCGAAGATGTGTCGATAGGCTTCTGCCGTTTCGAATTCATCGGCAGGGCGGACAACAGCCAGACGGGGGATGGCCCTCATGGCAGCAAGATGCTCGACTGGCTGGTGTGTCGGGCCATCCTGTCCAAGGGCGATTGAATCGTGGGTCCAGATGTAGATATTGGGAATGTCCATCAGAGCGGCCAACCGGACCGCCGGCCGCTCATAGTCGGCAAATTGGAAGAAGGTGCTGCCAAAGGGCCTGGTGTCCGAGTCCAACAGGATGCCGTTGGTAATGGCCCCCATGGCGAATTCTCGGACGCCGAAGTGGATCTGTCTGCCATAAGGATTGGCCTTTGGGAACTGGCGAGTGGCCCGACCGGCGGGAGCGAAGGAGTCCGCTCCTTCCAGATCAGTCATGCAGGCGCTGCCCAGGTCAGCGGATCCGCCCCAGAGTTCAGGCATGATCGGGGCGATGGCGTTGAGCACGCGCCCTGAAGCCTGTCGCGCCGGCACGGAATCTCCCACATGCAACTCGTTTTCAAGTTCATCGATGGCGCTGTCGAGCTCCTTAGGCGGCTCGTGCCTACGGATGCGGTCGTAGAGAGAGGCCCGCTTGGGATTGTCCTTTCGCCACTGTCTATAGCGTCGATCCCAATCAGCGTGGGCTCGAACCCCGCGTTGCGCAGCCTGTCGGGCGTGCGCCAGAGCCTCCTCGTCAATGGGGAAGTCCTCATTGGGATCAAATCCAAGAAGGCTCTTCAGGTCAGCCAGAGCCTTTGCGCCCAAAGGCGAGCCGTGGGTGGAGGCATCATTGGTCAAACCTGGGGTCGGCCAAGCAATCAGGGTGTTGACCTTGATGAACTTGGGGCGATCGGTGATCTCGCCTGCTTGATCCAGGGCGCGGGACAGCGCAGACAGGTCTTCTTTGTAGCTACCGTCCGGCTGGACAAAATCGATGGAGTCGGTGTACCAGCCGTAGGCGCGCATACGTGCGCATACATCTTCGCCTAAGACCATGCTGGTGTCGCCTTCAATCTGGATATGGTTGGCGTCATAGATGACGGTCAGATTGTCCAAGGACTGATCTCCGGCCAATGAGCAGGCCTCTGCGCTCACGCCCTCCTCCAGATCGCCTTCTCCGCATATGGCCCAGATTCGATGATCAAAGGGAGAGGAACCCCTGGGGGCATCAGGATCCAGCAGGCCGCGCTGATAGCGCTGGCCATATGCGAAGCCTACGGCCGAAGCCAACCCCTGTCCCAGCGGACCGGTGGTCATCTCCAGACCAGGGGTGACACCCAGCTCGGGGTGGCCTGGAGTCCGTGTGTGGGCGCCGGACCGGTAGTTTCTCAAATCATCCAGCGTCAGGCCGTAGCCGGCCAGGAAGAGCTGAGTGTATTGAGCCAGGGATGCATGGCCGCCGGAGAGGATGAACCGGTCGCGGCCGGGCCAATGGGGGTCGGTCGGGTCATGCGTCAAATACCGCTGATAGAGGGCGTAGACGATTGGGGCCAAGGATATGGCCGAACCCGGATGTCCATTGCCGGCCCGCTCCACCGCATCAGCCGTCAGCACCTTGGCCATGTTGATGGCTCGTCGATCCAAATCATCCCAAGGCTTTTGCATGATTCTTTATCCGCCTTTCCAGGTGTGTTCGTGCACCGTTGGTCGTCTTCTGTGGTCAGCTTTCGCCAATCCTCTTGGACGGCCCAAATTGACACCGCTGTCTTTCGCCTTTAATATATCAGTAATATATCAGTTACGCAATGAAGCACTGATTCTGGCATCGGGCAGGAGAACAGTCAATGGGCTCAGACCGAGCGCCGGAGCGAACAAAGGAGTCCAATGACGGATTTATCAATTTACCAGACCCTTGACAGGGCCAAGGCCATTCTGGACAGACAGGAGGCCAAGCACTCCTCGAGGGCCGGTTGGCTCATGGTGACGGCTCTGTTGATCGAATCCTGGGATATCTACTCGATGTCGTTCATCATGACCCACCTCAAGGATGTCTTCCACCCCAGCAGCTTTCTGCTTGGATTCGCGGCAGCCGGCACCCAGCTCGGTGCCATCGTCGGTTCCATCCTGGGCGGCTGGCTGACCGACCGGTTTGGGCGTCGCAACATCTTCTTGGCTTCCATGAGCATGTTTGCGGTCTGTGCCGTTCTTCAGGCGCTTTCGCCCAACATGTGGGTTCTGGCAATCATCCGCTGCTTTGCCGGCCTGCCTGTAGGGGCCGATGTGGCCAATGGCTTTACCTATATGATGGAGATCCTGCCCAAAGGCAAGCGCGAGATCATGGGCAACCGATGGCAGTTCATGTTCTCCCTTGGGATTTTATGCGCCATTCTGCTGGTCACCGCCTTTGAGCTGAGCAAGATGCCGGCCAACCTGACCTGGCGGTTCATCCTGGCTGTGCCCGCCATCCCTGCCGGCCTGCTTCTGCTGGTCAGGTCCGGCCTGCCCGAGACCCCCGTCTGGCTTGTGGAGCATGGTGATTTCGTCAAGGCCCGGAAGGTGGCCAACGAATACTATGGCAAGGATGTTTTGGCTGGCGTTTTGCCTGATCATGATATGCATATTCCCCAGCCCTCCTGGCGTGAGGCCATCTCGGACCTTTTCAGCGACAGCTTCAGTCGCAGGAGCACCATATTCGCCTGGATATCCTGCTTCGTCCAGGCGTTCGAGAACTATTCGTTCTCCTTCTATCTGCCTACCATCCTGGCCGGCCTGGGCATAGCGACCCTCGTTCAAAACAATATGGCCATGTTCGCCGTTTACCTGCTGGCCTCCATCTCCGCTTTCGTAGGACCTCTTACCCTGCCCAAACTGGGGCATAAGGGATTGAGCGAATGGGGCTTCGGCCTGGTGACCATCGGCATTCTGGTCATGGTCTTCGGCATCACCCGGACCAGTATGGCCATCATCATCACCGGATCGGGCATCATGCTCTGGGGCCATTACTGGTCTTCGGAGAGTGGAATGACCATCGCCTCATTGGTGGCCAAGCCGGCCTATAGAGGAGCCGCTTCAGGCATTGCCTATGTCTTCGTCAAGCTGGCCTCCTTCCTGACCCTCTGGGTGTTCCCGACCCTTTATGACCGGCTGGGCGTGCCTAAAGCCACCCTGCTGATCGCTATCGGTCCTGTGGTGGCCTTCCTGGCCGCAGTCTTCATTCTGCCCGAGACCTTCGGTCACGCGGTCAATGCGGAGACCATACAGTCGGCTGAAGCCAAGGCGACCGGATCTAAAGACTGATTCGCTGATTGGAACGCTTTGTCTGCAAAGGATAGGCGCGTTTGGATCAACATGCGATGTGACGCTATGAAAAGGCGTCGATAAGAAAGGAATTATCACCATGTTCCAAGTACCGAAAATCAAGAAAATAGAACTGACGACCGCCCGGGTTCCGTTGCCGGAAGGCCCATGGGGCGACCAGATCCACCACGTTGAGAACATAGAGGTCGTCGTTGCTGATGTCACGGCAGACAATGGGATCACCGGCACGGGGTTCAGCCATACCTCCGGCTGGTGCGGGGCCACCATCGCCGCTCTGGTGAGGGAGATGATCCCCGATGTGATCGGCCTGCCCGTATCCCCTCGAGCGCTTTGGCAGCGCTCGTGGAAGTACATTCACGATGTAGGTGGGGCCGGTGTGACCACCCACGCCCTGTCCGCTTTGGATATCGCCTATTGGGATCTGCTCGCCAAGTCCCTTGACGTCTCTCTATATGATCTGCTGGGCAAGGTGCGCGATCGTGTCCCGCTCTATGGGTCCGGCATCAATCTGAATCTATCGGCGGATGAGATTGTGGATCAGGTCAAGCGTTGGAAGGCCAAGGGATTCATCGCCGCCAAGGTCAAGGTGGGCAAACCCGACATCGAAGAGGATGTAGAGCGCCTGAAGGCCATCCAGGAGGCTGTGCCAGGCTTCCCCCTGGCGGTGGATGCCAACCAAGGATGGGATTTGCCGGCCGCCTTGCGTGCATTCAAAAAGTTCGATGATCTGGATTTGCTTTGGATCGAGGAGCCGTTGCCTTCAGACGATATTCTGGGGCATAGGATTCTACGTGAAAGGGTCAATACCCCGCTGGCCATGGGCGAGAACATATACAACCTCAATCAGTTCAATCAGTATTTTGAGCAAGGTTCCTGCGACTATGTCCAGGCGGATCTGGGCCGCGTGGGCGGTATCACCGGCTACCTGGATATTGCTGCAGCGGCCAGGGCCCACAATCTGCCCATGACGCCGCATTTCGTCTTCGAGCTCAGTGCCAGCCTCCTGTCGACCATTCCTAACATCTATGCTTCCGAGGTCACGGATGGCGGCACTTGGACGGATCTGCGGATCTTCAAATCCTCGGGGCATGTGGATGAGGATGGCTTCTGGGTGCCTCCCACTGGTCCTGGACACGGCATTCAGTTGGACAGGGACTATCTGGAGGATCATCGCTTCTGACGGCATCGTACGTTCTGTGCCAAGATAACGGGGATTCGCCCACGATGACCGAGCGTCATCTTGGGCGAATCCCCGATGTCCTGCCCAGTGACTTAATAGAACCATTTACGCTTTTCTTGTATGCAGACCCCGCGTGCCTGTGCTTAGGGGAAGCCGGCGGATTTATGCCAAGGTCTGACAAATAGCGAAGGAAGGCCCGAAGGCTGATGGGGATAGCCGTAAGCCTGATCTTTAGGCGCGAGGAGCCTGGCGACAGAATCTCACGTGAGCGCAAGCGCCGGTCGCTTGCACCTGAGCCAGCTTCATTCAGCCGAGTCGCGCTTTGACAAGTATTCTCGTTCATTGGCCGGATCTGGCCCGATCTCCTGCGGTGAAGATACAGACAAAGCGGAAAGTTGAAGGACTCAACGGCGATTTCGTCTGTGGCCTGAGCCGCTGTGGCCTTAAGGGTATCCCTATGAAGGAACGTCGGTGGTTGGTGATTTGCCGTCTCTCGTCGGCCTGGCGATGGATATCATCTCAAGTAAGCGGTCGGACCAACTTTCGCCTGGTCCTGAATCCTGCGTTGACGATGACTGTGCTCGAGAATGTTCTTATTTCTGCCCAGTTTGCTGGTTTGGGCATTGATGTGAGGCGAGCCGGATTTATTTTGCAGCTGTTGGGCCTTGCTAATTACTTGCTGATTGTATTCATGACTTTGTTCTGAATTTGTCTGGAAGGCAACAACTGAGAGCCGCTGTAGTGCATGTGACTCCACCTCCAGCCCAGGATTGTCTTCGCGGACGAGCCGATTGGAACTCTTGATTCGGCAAACGTTCCACTCGTCATTGGGCAACCGCGATTTCTGGCCAAGCGTGTTTCCATTGCAATAATCGTGACACGCAGTTTGGATGCCGTAAGCGCATTTGACCCCCCCCCCCCCCACCCTTGGTGGTTCATGAGGTCGTTTGACTCATCAGATTATGCAGCCCAGGGAGTATGAGCTTGGCTTTGCATCGGTAAATCGTCATCCTTGCAATCTGTATTCCTAGCAGGGCAGAAAATGCACGCCTTTCAATAAGGGAGTCGGTTTGATGTGAATTAGGCAAGTATCTGCTGCAGGAACTGCACAGACTCAAGGTCAATATATGTGGAACGCAGATTTACTACAGCGGAATCTCTTGCGAGAGTGGAGCTGAGGGTAGTCGAAACCCCGACCTCTTCGATGCGAACGAAGCGCTCTACCAACTGAGCTACAGCCCCATTCGTTGCCCGACCGTAGCCGAACAACAGAAATTTACTTTAGCGTGTGCCCTGGCCAAACGCAAAATATCACAGGTCAGACATCAGTCCGCCGTGGAGCTGGTTTTTTCTGAGGGAGCTTTATGACCGAACTTGGCCTTGAGCAGACCGATGACCGTGGGCAGGACCGAAATGACCAGAATCAGGATGATGACCAGCTCGAAGTGCTGCTGGACTGCGGGGATGCCGCCGAAGAAATAGCCCAGGAGGGTGAAGAGGGTGGACCATATCAGGCCGCCCAGGATGCTGAATGGGGTGAAGCGCCTCCAGCGCATTCCGGAAATGCCCGATATGAAGGGCATGAAGGTCCTGATGAAGGGAAGGAAGCGTCCCAGGACCACGGCCAGGGGTCCCCACTTGTCGATCAGCCCCTCGGTCTTGGCGATTCGTTCGGGGGTCAGTGACTTCACGCGGCCGGAACGGACGATGGCCCGGCCGAAGAAGTGTCCGATGAAGTAGTTGCTCTGGTCGCCCAGGATGGGGGCCAGCCAGACGACGGGAAGGAGCACATCCAGGGCCATCCCGCTGGACGGGTCATGGGCGAAGACACCGGCGGCGAAGAGTAGGGAGTCTCCTGGCAGGAAGGGCATGAAAACCACGCCGGTCTCGATGAAGATGATCAGGAAGATGAACGCATATGTGGGTACCAGTCCCATGGCAATCCACCCCGCGATGGCGCTGCGCGGATCTTTGAGCAGGTTGATGAGCCAGTGTATGAATCCCATTTGTCAAAGACCGTCCTGTTGTATTGAAACGCAAACCGTTTCAATACTGTAGCAAGACTGCTCCACGGCAGGTAGGTCTCCAGTAGACCCTTGCGAGGAAGACACAACTGTGGCCCATAACGGCTGATGCGCAGACAATCCATATGAAGTGTGCCTTTGACATCAAGAGGGCCGGTGGCAGGGTGATGGCACCGTCCTGGCCGTGCCCTGCACATATTCCGTGTGGAAAGGGGGAGGCCAGCCATATACCTATTTCCTGACAGCCTTACAGGGAACCTTTCTTGTAAGTAGTTTTGGCGTCGCCCCTGGTTCCGCGTTCGAAACGGTCGAAGGCCTGCAGATAGATTAGTGATTTGACTAATGCCAGTCGGGAAAAGCCGAAGATGATGGCCGGGACCTGCAGGAAGGACGCGGAGTAGATGAGGAAAGCGAAGACCACGTAGATGGCCAGGAGGCAGATGGCGTAGAACGGGGTACCTATGGGAATCTCGACACAGAGTTTGAAAACCCAGTCTGTATTGGTGTAGCGGGATTGTAGGGGGTAGAAGAACTTGTATGAAAGGACTAGGAGCGCGATCCTGATGATCAGGATGATGAGGGCAAGGTAGGTCACTACCCCCCCCCCCCCCCAGCGTCGCGTGGATGATGAATGCGATGATGGACTGTCTGACCACCCGGACGAGGAGTTGCGGGTGCTGCCTGCAGAGGAGGATGTCCTTGTGGTTCTCATCGCAAGACCGCGCCGTAGAGGGCGCTGCGGGCGAGGCCTATCGAGACCAGGGGTAATGCAGGTGAGGACGAAGAACAGGTTCAGGGTTGTGAATCTGAGTAGGGTGTTCAAGGAGAGTCAGAAGGGGCTTTCGAGGTTGAAGTGCATGATCCGCCTTTCCTTCCTGCAGGGTTGGCGACGTGCAGGCAGGCGAATGGGTCCGGCCATCCCGTGTAGCGCTGTCTCCTGCTCGGTCGGCTATAGGACCGTCTGCTGGACATGCCTGTCAGGAGGATAATCGTCTCTGACCAACCCTGGACAATCTGTCTGATTAATGGGCTGACGGTCCAATCCTGCCTCATGTAGTGACACGCTTGGCAGCGGGCTGCGGTTTGACGGCTTAGTCAAATCGACGTACCAATCTATTTACAAATGTATCAATAAGACAACTATGATCTGCGCGGTGCCGAGACGTGGTAGAAATATGAGGTGCTGGCTGGTAATGCAATGGGAGCGGGCTTATGGGAAAAGACAGAAGGGTAGTATGTCAACTGTCGACATTCATTGAAAGCCACCCGGCGGCGTGAGACTAAACACTAAGGGACATAAGCGGCAGGAAGAAACACAGCATCAACCTTTTCCTCTTGACCGTCCCCTTTCTGATACTGTTCGTCCTCTTCAGTTACTATCCCCTGCTCGGCTGGGTATATGCCTTCTATGACTATCAGCCACCCATCCCACTGTCGGAGAGCGAATTCGTCGGCTTCCAATGGTTCAAGATGATTGTCCAGAACCCTGCCCAGTTGCACGCGGTCGTCCAGGTCCTGACCAACTCTGCCTAACTTCATCAGCCGGGTCCTGGTCCACGCCGTGGCATTCGCCATGTTTTCCTCCGTTGGCATGGTCAATGAGCTCTTGCAGAACCTCCGCCTGATTTCACAGCCTATCCATTTCCTGGATTCCGACAGCGGGGCCTACATCAAGATGCTCCTGTGGAGCTTGTGGAAGGGTCTGGGCTGGGGATCGATCCTCTACCTGGCTCTCATATCCGGCATCGACCCCGAACTCTACGAGGCCGCCAGGCGGATGGAGCCAGCCGCTTCCAGCAGATCATCTATGCTACGGTCCTGTAGCTCATACCCACCTACCCAGTAATGCCGATGCTGAGCGTCTCCAACTTCCTCAGCAACGGGATGGACCAGTACTTCGTCTTTCCGCAACACCTTCAACCTCAAGCACATCCAGGTGCTTGGCCTCTACGTCTACAACACGGGCATGGGCGAGAACAGCCTCTCTCTGGCTGCAGCCAAACCCATGCTGAAATTCTAGGTCAGTGTGGTCCTCCTGTTCCTGGTCAATTGGGCCTCGAAGCGGAACCGTGGCGAGTCAATCATCTGGGTGTGAGGGGAAAACAATCATGAGAGACAGCATGACAAACGAATCGGAGGGCATCTCTCCTCTCCTGCGGCGGACCAGGGATAAGAAGATGTTCAATGTCTTCAACATCGCCTTCTTCATCCTCTTAGTCTTCATCTGCGTCTACCCGTTCTACTACCTGATCATCAACAGCATCTCCGACAACACCCTGAGTGCCGCCGGCAGGATAGCCGTCCTGCCCAAGGGAATCAACTGGAGTAACTATGTGGAGGTCTTCAAACAGGAGTGCCTGGGCACAGCCGCCATGGTCTCCCTGGGACGTACCGTGATCGGTGCCGCCCTGACCGTACTGGCCAGTGCCTTCCTGGGCTTCCTTTCACCCAGGCGAGCATGTGGCACCGTAAGTTCTGGTATCGCTTCATCATCATGACCATGTACTTCAATGCTGGTCTGATCCCCCTGTTCATCGTGATGAAGAACCTGGGTCTGACCAACAACTTCTGGGTGTACGTTCTGCCGACCATTGTGCACCTTTCAACATCATCCTGGTGAAGACCTGCATCGAGTCCATCCCCTCCTCCTTCCCGGAGGCGGCCGAAGTGGACGGCGCCGGCACTCTGACGGTCTTCTTCAAAATCGTCTTGCCCATCTGCACGCCGATTCTGGCCACGGTGACCATCTTCTCGGCCGTGGGGCAGTGAAACTCCTTCCAGGACACTTTGATATACATGACCGATTCAAAGCCTTACTTCCTGTAGTACTTGCTCTATCAGTACATCAACCAGGTAAGCTCTCTGGCCACCCAGCAGACCCCGTCGTCGATCAGGATGACTGTCTCGGTCATCGTGGTCCTACCCATCCTCTTTATCTATCCGCTCTTCCAGCGTTACTTCGTCAAGGAGTGATCGAGAGGAGGTGCAATCCCGCCACCGTACGGGCCTGATTCCACGCGGTGGCCAGGAAGTGTTCATGTCGATTCATCAAGGAGGATAAATCGATGAGAGATGCAAGGCCGACAGTGGTCCCTTCAGTCCGCAGAAAATCAACCACTGGGTTGACCATCACCGCTGCCGAAGTCGTCGGCGGTGGCAGATTATCCGACCGCAAGTCGGCGGGCAGGGCCTGGAGGCCGGAAGCGTGGACCGAGGAGGATCACGCAGTCCGTTGAGACAATCATATGAGCCATAAGGACGTAAGCGGAAGTCGGTATCATCCCGATGATCTGCGGTCCGCCGGCCTGCAGAAAGTGACAGGACGGGCCCGGGAGCCGGACAGTGTCTGGAAAGGGGAAACAATGCAAGCCAAGAAGCTGGCGGCGGTGGCTGCCGCTGTCTTAACCATGTCCATGGCCTTGGCGGGCTGTGGCGTCCGAGACAACTCTGCCAACGAGAAGGACGACGGGTCGCTCATGCAGGTGGAAGTCTTCGATGGGCTGGCAAACTACCAGGGCATCCAGAAGGGTTGGTTCGCCAAGATGGTCAAGGACACAAGTTCAACCCCAAGTTGAACATTGTGGCCCCCAATGTGGCGGACGGGGGCAACTCCCTCTTCAATACCCGTTCAACAGCCGGGAACCTGGGCGACATCATCATCGCCGGCTCTGGTCAGGCGCCAAGCCGGTCAAGGTCCACCTGATTGAGGACATGACGCCGTATCTGAAGAATGCCAAGAAAATCAAGAAGTATAAGTCCGTCACCGATACCCTCAACAAGGCGGCCGGGCAGACCGGCGGGGTCTGGAGCCTGCCCGGGTCGGTCACTTCTCTGCCGCCCCACGGAGACCTCCGAGGGGCTGGAGCCCACTTTCGGCCCTTATGCGCGGTCTGACATCCACAAGGAAATAGGCTATACCAGGATTGCCGACCTGGATGACCTGGTCAAGGCCCTCTAGTTCCTTTAGCAAGGCCAACCAGATGGGCCTGGCCGACCCCCAGTCCTCCACCCAGCGCTACGACTCCAGCATGTGGAAGTCCACCATCGACCGGTTCAGTAACTCCGCCCTGGACAAGGATCGGTCCGAGCATATGGACAGGGCCAAGACCTCCATGCAGTGTCTGGAGAAAGCGAGCAAGCTCATGATCGCCCCAGGCTCCAGCTTCACCCAGTCCGATGAGTCTTCTCAGATCTCCACCTTGCGCGGTCAGGTGAAGACCGAAATCATCAACACCTCCTGGAAGGCAGTCTTCGCCAAGGAAGACAACGAGTTCAACGGTCTTATGGATGAAATACGCTCCAAGGTCGACGGACTGGGCTTCAAGCAAGTCCTGAATGTGGACATGAAGAACGCCAAGGATCAGAACACGGCCCATGTCAACGTCAAGAAACGGCTCACCAACTGCAGGCATCGGGAAGCAGCTGATTCCACGCCAGACGGTAGGGCAGGGCAGCCTCGGCGACCCCTGCCCGCCGTCATGCATGTACTTCTGGGGAGCGTGTAGCCGGGCGGTGATCAACCACCTTCCGTCGCGCTCCCTTGCCATGCCGGTTGCACGACGGTTGGTTCCCCGGTCACCGCTTATGAATGCGGCCTCGGTCCCGATTAGGAGCCATGCCGCGGATGGCGGAGAAAAAATAGAGAAGGGAAACGGGATGCGAGAGCGGCATGCTCCCATTTGGATAGAATTCGAGGATCGTCTTCTGCGGGGACTCGGTCACCGATGACAACCGTGGTTGCAAGGCCGTCCCCGTCAGCTGGGATTCCTTCGGCGGCGGCTATGCCAACCCGGTCCACGCCCTTCTTGCTACTGCCTACCACGACAGGGAACTTATGATTTTGAACGACGAGGTCAGCGGGGATGACATCGAGTTGATGGCAGCCCGATGGGACATGGACGTGCTCGACATGAAGCCCAACAGGAATGATTCGATGAGGGCCAGGGTCGACCGGTATGCCGAGGTGGCCAGGCAGGTGGCTGACAACCACGGGGACACCTACGTGGACGACCAGGCCGCCATGGACGACATTCTTGAGAAACTGAGTAGCTATATACTTTAGCGTGGACCGTTGCAACCTCAGAATCGAGGGGCATATGCTGGTGGCCAGGATCTGGCTCCAGGCCGTCGGCTTCGACTGGGAGAGGACCACATTCGATGACGAAAAGTGAGCAGGAACCCCGTCCGCTGCGTGAAGACGTGGTTGGGGCCGACGACCTTTCGCGGGTGGATGACGAGATTAGCCGTGGCGCTTTCAAGGCCGATTGGGCCTCTTTGTGCGCCATGGAGCCCCCCACTTGGTTTACCGATGCCAAGTTCGGCATTTTCACCCACTGGGGCCTGTACAGCATTCCCGCCTATCATAACGAGTGGTACTCGCGCAATATGTACATCAAGGGATACCCGGAGTTCGACCACCATGTGAAGACCTACGGACCCCAGAAAGAGTTCGGCTACAAGGACTTCATCCCTATGTTCAAGGTGGAACGTTTCGATTCCGACCAGTGGCTGGATCTTTTTCGCCGGGCTGGCGCCCGCTACTACATGCCCGTGGCTGAGCATCACGATGGATTCCAGATGTACCGCAGCGACCTGTCAGAATGGAACGCCTACGACAAGGGGCCACACCGCGACCTGATCGGTGAACTGCGACGGGCCACTTTGGATCAGGGCCTTCACTTCGCCCTGTCCGACCACCGGGCTGAGCACTGGTGGTTCATGGGCCACGGGCAGGAGTTTGATAGCGACGTGTGTCAGCCAATGAAGAAGGGCGACTTCTACTGGCCCGCCATGCCCGAGCCTGACGACCAGGATCTCTTTAGCAAGCCCTATCCCACCAAGGAGTACCTGGACGACTGGCTCCTGCGGGTCTGCGAGGTGATCGACGCTTATCGGCCCGAACTCCTCTACTTCGATTGGTGGGTTCAGCACGAGGCGTTCAAGCCCTATTTGCAGCGCTTGGCCGCATACTATTACGACCGGTCCGTCGAGTGGGGGGTTCCGACCGCTATCTGTTACAAGATGGATAGCATGGCCTGGGGTTCAGGCATTGTGGATGTGGAACGCGGCGGCTTCGCCAACCCCACCCCCTTCGTCTGGCAGACGGACACTGCCATCGCCCGTAACTCCTGGTGCCATACGACCACCCTGGACCACAAGTCGGTGGCTGAAATCCTGGCCGCGCTCCTCGACGCGGTCAGCAAGAACGGCAATCTCATGCTCAATGTGGGTCCTTGCGCCGACGGATCCATCGATCCTGAGGAGGCGAGGATGTTGGAGTCCATCGGTCGGTGGATGGATGTCAACGGGGAGGGGATCTACGGGTCCCGCCCCTGGTGGGTCGCCCAGGAGGGCCCTACCCACCCGGCAGCGGGATCCTTCGCGGATCAGACTGAGGCCGTCTACACCCCCGAGGATTTCCGGTTCACCTCGGCGTCAGGCGCCATCTACGCCTACCAGCTCAAGCCGTCCGCAGACGGACGGGCCCTGATTAAGGCTTTCGCCCCACGGGGAGAGGAGGGACCGATATTTCAGGGGATTGTCCGAGAGGTCAGCCAGTTGGGTGCAGGACCGGTCAGTTATGAGCTGACAGACCGGGGGCTGGAGGTTCAAGGCCTCAAGGACCCCGCTGGGACCATGGCCACCGGCCTGCCCCTGGGCATCCGGATCGATGTGGAGTGAAATCCCTACAGGGTTTCCGTCACCGGCCCGAGGACATAGTGACCGACAATAACAAGGAAAGATAGGAAAACAATAAGTTCCTCAGGGGGGGGGGGAATGGCTGGTGCGCGACGGTTTCGACATCAAAATATGCGGCTAATATTTACCGTGCAGACGTCGAAGAGAAGAGGCTGATTCTCTATCCCCCCCCCCCCCGGGGACAATCAGGGACCCCGGCTTGATTGAGGTCGGCGAAGGTCTGGTCGACTTGGTCGTCCCTCATGAAGCGCTCAAGGAGGGCGTGTGCGGGTTTCTTATTGATGATTCCCGCCTTGGCGGGGTTATCTGGGTCCTCCCACTTGTCTTCCTTATATCGACTCCGAGAACGACCTGCTCAGGGATGGTCATGGAGCAGGCCTACGACTCCTCTGAGGCCAACCAGTTCATCTATACGACCTGTACGGGGACGGATGCGGACGGGCACAACCTCCTCTTCTTTCCCTGATTCTGCGCCAACAATGTCATTTTTAATGCCCGCAGGCCGGAGATGGTCAAGCTCTTCTCTATCCTGAACGGAGAGGCTCTCAGCCCTTCGCACCCAGCCCACCGCTATTTCATAGGTCGCAACCAGAAGTTCTGGCAGACCATCAAGTCACTGAACTGGTGCCTGCCCAGAGGGTACGACCTGGGCCGCTCCCACCCATGTGGATGCTGTGCGTGTCGGCCATGGATGGCTTGCAGTACCGCTGGCTAGCGGACGGGTCAGCCGATCCGGTGGTCGAGTGGCTTGCCTTCTCCGACGAGCTCTTCTCCCCGGAGAAGTGGCATGGGTTTATGGACCCCAAAGACATCGACCCGGACTCAGAAGAATGCCTGGCCTCCTTCAGCCTTATCACGGGTGGGGGGGGGGCAGTCGGTTCAGGACCGGCGGCTTCGACCAGACGACCCCTGCGGTGGAACAGCGGTCACCGAGGATGTCCACCGGCCGGAGGGCAGCAAATGGCCGCAGGCGAGAAAAGCGCCATGAATATGAAAGAAATGAAAGAGAGCATCAGCATGGGTCAAGAGGGCAAGTTCACCTCCCCGTCCGATTTCATCTAGGGAACGGCCACGGCCGCCTTTCAGGTGGAAGGGGCAGCACATGGGTATGGTAGGACGGATTCCATCTGGGGCACATGAGGACCTCGCCGCCAAGAAGAGGGCCGACCTCTTCACCGACGAGGTCTTTCTGGCCCATGCCGGAAGGTTCCTTATCCGGAAAATGCCAGTCAGGCGGGGGGGGGGCACTGACCGGTGCTTCGTGCAGGATGGTGACCTGGAGGCCATCCATCCGGTCTGCGGTCGGCAACGGCTCCGTGTAATCTGTGGGCCGCCCGCCGACCCTGACCATTTAATCAGGTCGGCAGGGGGGTGACTCTTCCCGTCGGCCTGATTGATGTGTTTGCTTTCCGGATTTCTGGATCCCTCATATCTGGCTTGGCGGTCACGTGTCAATTTGTCAGAACCCGTAAGGGACCTGAAAGGTCATCCATAGGGACAAGAAGAGGAGGGAGGCCAGCACGATGCGGCCTGGGATGATCGCCTACCAGCATCGATAGGTCATCCGTCCTGCAATACGCACGAGCCAGTCGGCCTTGCAGCAGATGGCCGGCACCATCCAAGGAAGGATGACCCGCCTAAGTGGAGATGCTCCTGGTGGTGACCGGGTTCGCCGCTTTCCGCAGACGGACGCTTTCCATGTACACCTACAGGTGTGTCAAGGATTGAATTGACTTTTTTTACAACGTTAGATAAACTAACTTTGTCATGACGGCACAGTTGCCGAATGTGGATTCCTTCAGGTTCAAGGATTGAGCCGGATGGGAGCAATACTAGTCATAGAAGGGCTGAGCATGAACGGAACCGATGTAGAAGTCGACCGTCAGGCCAAGACTTCCGGTAAAACCGCGCGTCTCGCCTCCTCCAAACCCGCCAAGGCACATAAGACTCTTTCTCGCGGGGGGGGGGGGGTATAAATCTTCCCTGAAGCGCTGTTGGCCCTTATGGGTCATGGTGCTTCCTGCCATACTGTTCGTGGCCATATTCAACTACGGTCCCATGTATGGCATTCAACTGGCGTTCAGGAAGTATGATTTCACCAATGGCCTCACCGGAGGCGACTGGGTCGGTTTCCAGTATTTCAAGCAGTTCTTCGCCTCACCCATGTTCAAGCCCCTCATGATCAACACGATCAGGATTAGTCTTTGGACTCTGGTCATGGGCTTCATCGCCCCCATCATCCTGGCTCTCCTGATCAACCAGATCCACTCCACCAAGGTCAAAAGCTTCGTACAGACCATCACCTACATGCCGCACTTCATATCTACGGTGGTGATCGTGGCCATGATCAACCTTTTCCTGACCCCCTCCACGGGTCTGCTCACCCGCTTCCTCTCCTTCCTCCACATCGACAACGCCAACTTCATGGGCAGTCCCAGCACCTTCACACCCATCTACTGGATCAGCGAGGTCTGGCAGCATATGGGTTGGAACTCGATCATCTACCTTGCCGCCCTAAGTTCGGTCGACGTGGCCCTCTACGAGGCGGCCAAGATGGACGGGGCAGGCCGTTTCCAGTTGATTCGTTACATCGATATACCCGCAATTTTGCCCACGGCCGGCGTCCTCCTGATCCTGAACATGGGCGGTGTGCTCAACGTAGGCTTCGAGAAGGTGTTCCTCATGCAGAACACCCTGAACCTGCCGGCCTCCGAGGTCATATCGACCTACACCTACAAGATCGGCATCCTGCAGAATCAATTCTCGTATTCCACGGCCATCGGCCTGTTCAACATGCTCATCAACTTCGTCTTCCTGGTCATCGCCAATCAGATCTCCAGGAGGGTGTCTCACACCGGCATCTTCTAAGGGGAGGAAGACAAAATGGAAAACACGCAAGATATGGCACGCTCCGGGGCCCGCAGGGTCAGACGGCTTATCGGGGGGAAGACGCTGGGAGACTGGGTGGCTGACCTGATCATCGTCCTCATCCTGCTACTGATAGTGGCCTCCATCCTCTACCCAATCTGGTTCATCATCATCGCTTCGGTCTCGGATCAGACCTTGGTCAACACGGGCCAGGTCACCTGGATTCCCAAGGGCATTTCAGCTTATGGCTTCCAGCAGATCCTCGGGGATGACAGGATCTGGAACGGCTACCGGAATACGTTGATCTACACTGTGGCAGGCACCGTTTTGAACCTGGTCGTCACCATGCCGGCGGCCTTCGCCCTCTCCCGGCCCGAGTTCAACTGGCGCCGCCTGATCATGCTCTTCTTCACAATTACCATGTTCGTCAACGGCGGTCTGATCCCGACCTACCTCCTCTACAAACAGCTTGGTCTCCTGGACTCCTGGGCGGTCTTCGTCATTCCCCAGGCCCTGAATGTCTACAATCTGATCATTGCCCGGTCTTTCTTCGAAAGCTCCATCCCTGAGGACCTTCATGATGCCGCTCAGATTGACGGGCTGGGCTACTTCCGCTACTTTACGCGGATCGTCATCCCTCTGAGTTCTGCCATCATCGCCGTCATCGGCCTGTACTACCTGGTACAGCACTGGAATGATTTCTTCACCGGCCTGGTCTACATACGCACCTACGACAAGCAACCCCTTCAGATCGTCCTGCGCGACATCCTCCTGTCCAACCAGGCTTTCCAAGGAGGGTCGGGCTCGACGGCCGGCGCCGGATACGGACAGGAGTTCGCCGACCAGATCAAATACGGGGTGATCATCGTCTCCACCCTTCCTCTTCTGGTCATCTACCCCTTCATACAGAAGTACTTCAACAAGGGGGTCATGATTGGGGCGATCAAGGGCTGACCGCACCGGACCGTCCTACTGACGGGGAGCAAGGACAAGACGGATATGGGCCGGACAGCTATGGCTGTACCCGGGAAAGGAGGGAGCATGCACAGATTCGCCCTCGGATACGAACAGGCGGCCCGCCTGGTCCTGGTGACCTTCATCTCCAACCTGGCCCTCCTGGCACACACCATCATGGGGCTTGTCCTGGTAGGCTTCTTCCCCTCCCTGGCTGCAACCTGTGGGGTTTTCAGGAGGTGGCTGACAGACGAGGACAGGGAGTGGGGGATCGCCCAGACCTGGCGGACCTTCCACCGTCTGTGGAAGAGGGAGCTCAGGGGGGCCAACATCTTCGGTTGGGTACAGGCCGCCATCTGGGCCCTCCTGCTGGGGGATTATTGGATCGTCAACTTTCACCGGACCGGCGGGATCGGGGTTTTCGTCTCCGGAATCCTCTTCTGCCTCATGGTCTTCCTGATTTTGGCCACTGCCCTGTCCTGGGTTCTTTTCGCCCTTTATGACCAGGGGGTCGCCTGGATTCTGGTCAGGTCGGTCCAGATGGTCCTGGCGCGCCCCTGGATGAGTGTGGTTTTGGCTTTCGGTCTGGCCCTTATGGCCTTTGCCTGTTGGGCCTGGCCTGGCCTGGCCGTGGTCTTCGGGCCTGCCCTGCCCTGCCTTCTGTCGTCGTCGGCGGTCTGGTTCTACGGCAGGCTCGATGGTTTTTCCGTCCGCATGCGCCGGGGCGCACAGGGCGGGATGGCAACGAAAGGAGAGTGACGGATCCGTCCTTGAGTACACCGCCCGGACCAGTGCAATCGGTGCATGCGCCCGGGGTAAGCAGAGAAGTTCACTGTCGAACAGGAGAAGCGAATCATGAGTTCGTTCGGGAAACACAGTTTCAGGAAACGTCTGGTGGCCGTGGGGGCCGTGACGATGGCCATGTCGATGATGTTGGCCGGTTGCGGTGGTTCTAAGGAACCCACCACCAATGCCCAGGGCAAGCCGATCATCACGATAGCAGTGGCCAAGCACCCTCTGACCAAGAAGATATCCAAGATGAAATGGCCCAAGCAGCTGGAGAAGGAGTGTGGCTGCGAAATCCATTGGCAGGAGGCCAGCTCGGACTGGGATCAGAAGAAGCAGGCCATGCTGGCGGCCGGCGACGTGCCCGACCTCATCCTCAAGGGGATCAACCTGGTAGACATAGCCACTTACAGCTCCCTTTTCGAGGATCTGAGCCAGGACCTGGACAAGATGCCGAATGTCAAGAAGATGTTCGACACCGACCCCACCGCCAAACAGGTGGTCGCCATGCCGGATGGGAAGATCTACATCCTGCCCGCCGTCAAGAAGGGGATCTGGCCCAAGGCCGTCAGCCATATGTACATCAACAAACAGTGGCTGGACAAGCTGGGCCTGAAGGTTCCGACCACCTGGGATGAGCTTGAGCAGGTGCTCAAGGCTTTCAAGACCCAGGACCCCAATGGGAACGGGCAAGCCGACGAGATTCCCTTCGACTTCCAGTCGCCAGGTACCGGGGGTTTCGGTGACTATCAGCCCACCCTCCTGCTGGGGAGTCGAGGCATCGTGACGTCGGCAGGTGGCGCCCAGGGCTTCTATGCCGACAAGGGCAAGATCAAGTCCTTCCTGACCGATGACCGCTACAAGGAGCTGATCCAGTTCCTCAACAGGCTCTGGAGTGAGGGGTTGATCGCCAAGGACGCCTTCACCCACGACTACTCCAAGTCCCAGTCCACCGCACGCGGACAGGGCGACATGGCCAAGATCGGCTTCACTTGGGGGTGGACAGCCTCCGACCGTTTCGGTGACAAGTTGGCCGGTCAGTATGAGGCCATGCCCCAGCTGAAGGCCAAGGCCGACCAGAACCCGGATGAGCTGGTCTACGACACCCAGGGGGACCGGTTGGACTACAGCGAGTTCGCACTAGTGGTCTCGGCCAAGAGCAAGAACAAGGAGACCGCCATCAAGGTTGCCAATGCCTTCTACGGGCAGGACATGTCCCTGCAGATGCTCTGGGGTGACCTGGGCACGGACGTGCAGAAGACGGGGCCGGACTCCTACAAGGTCCTGCCGCCCGCGGACTCCACCAAGGACCCCTCCACCTGGAAGTGGACGGAGACCCTGGCTGATGACTCTCCCTACTGGATCCGTCCTAACCTGAAAATCGAGCTGCCGGCGGACCTCGAGGAGGTAAAGGGCCAGGAGCAGCCTCTGGAGCCGGCCTTGGCCCATGTGGATCCCAAGTTGGATGTCATCCCGGCCGCCCTCAAGTACTCTTCCGAGGATCAGACCACCATGCAGAACAACAACACAACCCTGATGAACACCGCCATGACCAAGTTTGCCCATTGGGTGACCAAGGGTGGTGTTGACCAGGATTGGGACAACTATGTGCAGACCCTGAAAAAGGCCAATTTGGATCAGAACATCAAGTTGGTGCAGAAGGCCTACGACCAGTATTACTCCAAGAACTGACGGATGCAGGCGTACCCTGGGGTCCTCCAGTGATTCAAGGAGAGTCCCCAGGGTCCGTCGTACCCCGGGGCCACCAACTACACGATATGGTCCCCGGGAGGGCCGATGAGGCGGCCGGGTTGGCGACAAACCGCCGTCTGAGTTCAGGGCTGCCTCAGACCATCCGTCAAAGCTCGGCTGTTTCTGTACACGGGTCTATGGCCGTCAATAGTCCGGATTCTCCGGTTCTTCTCTGGTTCCCCTCCGGTTGGACACTACCCATCCGATGCAGACTGAGGGCATGCATGGCATCCCCCCCCCCCCCCCCCCCAGAGGCTGTCGGATTCACGGAACAGGGGGGGCTGCCCGCCGGGCTCTGCCTTCTCCCGGTGGGTTGCCCTCTTGTGCCATTGGCCGACTGCCAGCGTTTTTGCTGGAGTAATCATGACCGGCTTCGGCCCCTCCCCGGGCGTTTCGCTGGCCGTCAGTGCCCTCAACTGGAATGGGCCTGCCAGGTCCACCGCGACCTTGGCCGAATCGTAGGAGGATCCTCAATCCTGCCAACGTTGGGACGTTGA
Source organism: Bifidobacterium sp. W8114 (assembly GCF_016101165.1). NCBI lineage: Bacteria > Bacillati > Actinomycetota > Actinomycetes > Bifidobacteriales > Bifidobacteriaceae > Bifidobacterium > Bifidobacterium sp. W8114. The sequence continues at coordinate 48,844 of NZ_JACFRA010000003.1, forward strand.
CCGTTATATCGGGTCGTTGCCAGGGATTTGTGCGATTTGGGACTCAATTATGACCTTTTCGCCCGGATCATGACCGGCAATCTTGGGAAAGTGGTCCAGAAGCTCTTCCGCCAGTGCCGGGGCCAACCTGGCTTTGCTGAAGACCCGCAGCGCCTGGCGCAGCAATGTGCTCAACTTCTCCCTGGGGCTGTTCAAGGAGGTCAAGCCGCGGGCCATCACGCGCAAGATCGACTGGGGCATTCCCGTGCCTGTGGACGGCTGGGTCGATGCCGTCATCGGCTATTTGTCGGCATCCATCGAATGGGCTCTGGTCTGAACTAAACGTTTTGGGCTGATCAGACGACTATAAAACCCAGGAGCGGATCTGGAAGGATTGCGATTTGAGGTACGCGCAAATCATCAGCGATCGAGCTGTCTGAGTATGACGGTATCCAAACGTTGCTGCAAGGCGGGTCGGGCAAGAAGGATGCCCGACCCGCCTTGCCTTTGTCTTAGATCCAGCTGGACAGCCACATGTGCATGCGCCAGAAGTCATAGGGGATGGGCATGGCGGTCCATAGCGGGTAGAAGAAGGCTGAGGTCAGGCCCAGCAGGGTCAGGCCCATGATCATGGTCTGCCGGTAGAGGACGCTGTCCGAGTTCTGCCGTAGCCAATTGGCCACATAGCAGATTGCCAGGATCATCCAGGGCAGGATGACGATGGAGTAGAAGGTGAAGGTGGTCCTGTTCATGTATTGCATCCAGGGCAGCCAGCCGGCCAGCAAGCCTGCCAACACCCCCCAGATGCGCCAATCACCGTGCTTGACCACAACGGCGATGAAGATGGCCAGAATCACGCAGATGCTGCCCAGCCACCAGGTCAGGGGATTGCCCAGGGAGGTGACGGCGGCTACGCAGGGGGAGTCCTTGGCCAGTCCGCACAGGCCGGGGAAGCCCGTGATCTTCTGCCAGTAGAAGCTGGTGGGCCTGATCTGCAGGGGCCAGGTCAGGGGGTTGGCCATGTATGGGTGGCGGGTATGCAGGGTGGTGTGGAAGTGCCACATCTGCCGGTGGTATTCAGCCAGGGACCGTAGCCCCTCAGGCAACCAGGTCAGACCCTGGTCAGGGTGCTGGGCCGCCCAATTGTGCATGAAGGAATCGCCGTGCAGGAACCATCCCGTCCAGGAGGCCAGATAGGTTCCCGCCCAGACGGGGATCATAAGCAAGGCCGCCGGCAGCCCGTCCCTGAACACTGCACTCTGCAGCCAGGATCCATACCCTGCCTGATGGCGCTCCCATCCGTCCCAGAGCACTGAAATCAGGGCGAAGACGGCGAAGAAGTAGGCCCCTGACCACTTGGTGCCGGTGGCCAGCCCCAGTAGCAGGGCGGCGCCGGTACGCCACCAGGACCAGGCGATGAAGGGGCCGGTAGTGGCCACGGGCAATTCGACACGGCTTTCCTGCCCTGGATGCACCTGTGACTGAATGACCTTCACCCGGTAGTGCAGACGGAAGTCTGCCTGATCCTTGGCCCAGGATTGTCGCAGTCTGGCCCGAGCCCAATCCCGATGGCCCATCAGGCACAGCCAGGCTCCCAGGACGAAGATCATGATGAAGTTGTCCAGCAGACCGGTACGGCTCATGACGATGCCCAGACCGTCGATGGCCATGAGGAAGCCGGCTGTCAGGGCGATGGGCAGGTTGTGGAAGAGGCGCAGGGCGACACGGCATAGCAGCAGGATGGCGATGGTGCCGGCCAAGGCAGTGGCCACTCGCCAGGCGAAAGGATTGCCGGCTCCACCGAAGAGCTTGAGACCAAGGGCGATGCACCACTTGCCTACCGGTGGGTGGACCACGTATTCGGCCTGGGGCAGCCAGCCGCTGGTGTGTCCCTGGGCGAAGATCTGGTCTATGGGAAGATCAAGCGGGCCGGCTGTTTTCGGCCAGTTGCGTGGCTCGCCGGTCATCAACATGGTCCAGGCGTCTTTGACGTAATATGTCTCGTCGAAGACAATGGCGCGAGGACTGCCCAGCCGTACAAACCGCAGAAGCCCGCCCAGAAGCGCCATAAGTATGCAGGCCAGCCAGCCGCTTTCCCGATGGGAGAGCCGGGGAATCGAGTTGATCCCTCTCTTGGTATGCTGACCCTTGGGCCCGCTGAAGATGGACAGCATGGCAGGGCGACCGGACCGGTGGGCGGCGTGCCTACCGTGTCTGGAGGAGCGATGCTGCGAAGAAAGCCCTACCAAAGATGTCATCACCCCTAGATTAGGCCATACTAAAGGCATGAGCAGCATGAATGGCCGGAGCGATGGACATACACCGGGCGGAGAAAGTCATGAGGAGACGATTTCGTCGGGTGTTTCACGTGGAACAGTGGTGCTGGCGGCCACGCCAATAGGCAATGTTGGCGATGCCTCGACACGCTTGGTGGAGCTCCTGCAGTCGGCGGACCTGGTGGCTGCGGAGGACACGCGGCGGCTCTATGATCTGGCCAACCGGTTGGGGGTGCGCGTAGGCGGCAGGGTGTTGGCTTATCACGATCACAACGAGCGGCGAATGGCTGATCCCATCCTGGACCAGGTTCGCGACGGAGCCTGTGCGCTGGTGGTTTCGGATGCTGGCATGCCGACCATCAACGATCCGGGCATGGCCATCGTCAGGCGGGCCATCGAACGAGGCATACCGGTCACCTGTGCGCCCGGCCCCAGCGCCGTGCTGGATGCCCTGGCCCTCTCCGGTCTGCCCACTGACCGCTTCTGTTACGAGGGGTTTCTTCCCCGCCGACACCAGGAACGGCTGCGGCATCTGCGCACCCTGCGCAGCGAGGAGCGGACCATGGTCTTCTACGAAACGCCCCACCGCATTGATCAGGCTATGCAGGACCTTCAGGAGGTCTTCGGCCCCGACCGGCTCATGGCCCTCTGCCGGGAGTTGACCAAGGAGCATGAGCAGATCCGGCGGGGCACCATCGGCGACATTGTGCGCTCCCTTCAGGAGGATCCTCCCAGGGGCGAGATGGTCCTGGTCGTGGCCGGTGCTTCCGCCCTGGAAGCCAGACGCAACGATCCGGATGCCATGGATGACCGGCAGCTGGCAGTCCTGGCTCGTGACCTGGCCCGATCCGAGGGCCTGCGGCTCAAGGAGGCCATCGCCAGGATAGCTGTCGAGCATCCCCTGGCCGATGGCAGCCTGCCCAATCGCAAAAGGATTTATGCCTTGGCCGTTGAAGAGGATAAAGAGGACTGATTCCCTTTCCCTTCTTCCAGTAGTACCTCCAGTGCCCTGCGTACACCAGGCCCGCCCAGCTGGGAGACGGCCTCCAGCAAGGCTGGCGAGGCGGCGGGATTGGCTACCAGCCATCGACGCAGCCGGGGCTCTTCCCGGGCGATGGCCCAGAGGATGCTCGGATCGGTCTCGGGGTCTGTGGCCATCAAGGCCGTTGGCACCAGGGGAGGCTCTGGCGGTGGGGCGTGCACCTGGGCCATTGGTTCCAGGCTATAAGGCTCGTCTTGGCTCAAATTGTCTTCTGCTGCGAGGTGCGACCGGTTACTGAGGGCGGTCATGAGTTGGGCCATGCGTTCAGCGGCGGAGAATTCACGACGGCCCCGATTCCGTTCCCGGTGTCGAAGATGGCCATGCCAGCGTCGGTCACCCCTCATCTCCTGATTCATAGAATCGCCCTGAGTCGTCTTATGGTCTCCAGTCCTTGGGCGTGGCCAGGCCAGCGCGGATTGGAGGATAGAAGTTCCTCGCAGGATCCACAGCTGACCTGATACCGCTCCATGAGCTCTTGCAAAACCGCCATGGTCTCCTCCCCGTTGCATTGGCCCGAAGAATCGCAGGCCAGATCGCAGGCCGTCCAGAGCGGCGAAGTCACCCAGAGCTTCCCAAGCTTCATCAGGTAACGGGCATCCAGCTGGCGTTGGTGGGGCCGCAGAGGCCTGCCGTGAACCGGAGTGCGAAAGTGGGAGTTGGAGATGATGTCCAGCGTATCGGGGAATTGGCCGTTGATCCATATCCAGAGCGCCAGCCCGCCGCATGCCGCTGCACCGTATGGGACCATGGGCGTGACGATGGAGGCGCGACCGTAGAGTCCCTCCGCCTGTTCGTTCAGGTAGCAGCAGGATTGGTCCAGACAGGTCACGATTCCTTCATTCACCAGCAGGCTAAGACTGAGCGGACCGGGCAGATCCTCAGTTCGGATCAGACTGGGCAGCGGTTCGGGTTCAGGGGCTGGGGCCGCCAATTCGGGAGTAGTCGGACGGCCGCGGGTGTGTGTCGGCGCTGCCCCGGCTTGTAGTGGTCGACTTGGCGGCTTGGTAGTAGCTCTAGGGGGGCGGCTGGCGCCAAGGGCACTGGTAGGCGTCCACGTCGCTCCCCCGAGCGCGTGTTCTCGATTCATGGTTCGACTGTAAATGGTTGTGCCCGGGTTTGCCTGAAGGAGGGCCAAAATTTGTGTACTTGTGGATAATTTCCTTGCTCGGCTGCAGCCCTGTGGACGAGCAGGGGGATTGTAGGCCTGAGTCGATAATCTTGCTGGTATGAGTCATATCCTTGTTTCCGTCGCCTGGCCCTACGCGAATGGGCCCCGTCACATCGGCCACGTCGCTGGGTTCGGCGTCCCCTCGGACGTCTATGCACGCTACGAACGCATGAAGGGCAATGATGTCCTTATGGTTTCGGGGACTGACGAGCACGGCACTCCCATTCTTGTGGAGGCCGATGCCGAAGGAGTGGGCCCCCAGGAGATCGCCGATCGCTACAACCGGGTCATTGTCAAGGATTTGTGTGATCTGGGGCTCAGCTATGACCTTTTCACCAGGACCACGACCGGCAATCATGAGAAAGTGGTCCAGGAGCTCTTCCGCCAGTGCCGGGCCAATGGTTACATCTATGAGGGCCAGCAGAAGGTGGCCATCTCGCCTTCCACCGGCCGAACCCTGCCGGACCGCTATATCGAGGGGACCTGCCCCATCTGTGGCGCCGATGGCGCTCGCGGCGACCAGTGCGACAACTGCGGCAACGAGCTGGATCCGGACGAGCTGATCAACCCCGTATCCAAGATCAATGGGGAGACGCCACGGTTTGAGGAGTCCAAGCACTTCTTCCTGGATCTTCCCGCTCTGGCCGAGGCCAACCTGGCTTGGCTGAAGACCCGCAGGGGCTGGCGCAGCAACGTGCTCAACTTCTCCTTGGGGCTGTTCAAGGAGGTCAAGCCCAGGGCCATCACGCGCGACATCGACTGGGGCATTCCCGTGCCTGTGGACGGCTGGGTCGACGACCCCAACAAGAAGCTCTATGTCTGGTTCGATGCCGTCATCGGCTACCTGTCGGCATCCATCGAATGGGCCCGCCGTCAGGGCGATCCCGAGGCCTGGCGCAAGTGGTGGAACGACCCCAAAGCCCTGGGCTACTACTTCATGGGCAAGGACAACATCACCTTCCACTCGCAGATCTGGCCCTCGGAGATTCTTGCATACAACGGCCAGGGCTCCAAGGGCGGGCAGCCGGGAGCCTACGGCGAGCTCAACCTGCCTGAGCAGGTGGTGGCCAGCGAGTTCATGACCATGGAGGGCAAGAAGTTCAGCTCGTCCAGGGGCATCGTCATCTATGTCAAGGACATCCTGGCACGCTATCCGGTCGATGCAGTCCGCTACTACATTTCCATCGCCGGACCGGAGACCTCGGACTCGGACTTCACTTGGGCGGAGTTCGTCCGGCACAACAACGAGGAGCTGGCCGCCTCCTGGGGCAACCTGGTCAATCGCGTGGCCAACCTGCTCAACAAGGACTTTGGCAGTATCCCCGCCGTCGAGCAATCCTGGCTGACCGAGGAGGATGGTGCCCTGCTGGATCGCAGCCTGCAGGCCTTCGATACTGTAGGATCCTTGATCGAGCACCATCGTCAGAAGGCCGCCCTGGTCGAGGCCATGGCTCTGGTGGGTGACATCAACAAGTACATCTCTGCCCAGGAGCCCTGGAAAATTAAGGATGACCAGAATCGACTGGCTGCCGTTCTGCATACTGCCGCCCAGGCCGTACTGGATGCCAACACGATGTTGGCCCCCTTCCTGCCCCATGCCTCTCAGCAGGTCTGGGAGACCATGGGCGGCAAGGGCACCTTCTCGCCCCTGCCCCGTGTCGAGGAGGTTGACGACCTGGATCGGTCCGACTTCCACTATCCCATCATCACCGGCGACTACCGGCTGGGGGAGACGGTCCATCCTTGGGCGCGCGAGCCCCTCAGGGACGGCACGCCGATCGATCGACCCACACCTATCTTCCCCCGCATTCCCAAGGAGGCCGTGCAGGAAGAGCTGGATCGCTTCCAGGAGCAGCTTGACCGCCGCAAAGCCAAGGAGCGCGCCCGGTTCGAGGCTGAGCAGGCCAAGCTGGGCGATCAGGGTAAGTAACAGTCGACACGCCTGGGACGGTATCCGTGATTCACAGAAAACTTTGAGGTTTTCGGGCACTTCCTCCAAGGTAGCGCTGGTTATATTTGTTCTGTCGGTTGAGGTACTGGCCGATGGGGGTCATGCGGCCCCGATAACTGAACCCCTTCTTCTCTCTCTTCTCGCCCGGCGGTTCTCAGAACCGCCGGGTTCTTTCGTCATGGAAGACTCATAGGATGAGAAACCATGAAAGTTGCCCAATTCGCCTGTGTGCTTTTCGACTTGGACGGGGTGCTGGTGCCCACGACCATCCTGCACAAGGCCGCCTGGAAGGCATTGTTCGATCAGGTCCTGCCCGGGAACGTCCCGGCCTATACGGAGCAGGACTACTACGCTTACGTGGATGGCCGGCCCCGCTATGACGGTGTCGACGCCCTGCTGCGCAGCAGGGGTATCGAATTGGACTGGGGCAGCCCCAATGACGATCCGCAGCTGGACACCGTCTGCGGATACGGCAATCGCAAGAACGTGACCTTTGAGCGGATGCTGAAGCAGAAGGGCATCGATCCCTACCCGGACACAGTGGATCTGCTTCGGCACCTGCGCGCTGACAAGAAACGTCTGGCTGTGGTATCCAGTTCGCGCAACACGGCCGAAGTCCTCCAGGCTGCTGGAATCGCCGGATACTTCGACACTGTGGTGGACGGCAATCTCAAGGACGAGATGGGTCTTCAGGGCAAGCCTGCCCCGGATACCTACGCCTATGCGGCCAAGGTGCTGGGCCTGCGCAATGAGGATGCCGTTGTGGTCGAGGACGCCCTCTCTGGCGTGGCCGCGGGTCACGCGGGCAGGTTCGGACTGGTCGTGGGCGTAAACAGGGGCGCCGGCCGCGAGCAGCTGCTCAAGGCGGGTGCGGACCTGGTGGTGGATCAGTTGATCGAGCTGATCGACGACGATGCCAGCGAGCGTGGGCAGGGGGAAGACCCCAGTCTGGATGAGGATCGCTTCCCTGTGGAGGAGTGGGGGCTCAGCGAGGTCGGTCGGCCTGATGCGGTCAGTGCCACAGTCTTCTCGGTCACCAACGGCTCCGTCGGTGTCAGGGGCGAAGGCGGCGGGGAGCGGTGCCTGGGCAACGGCACCTTCCTGAGCGGTTTCCATGACACCTTCCGGATAGCCCATCCCGAAAGCGCCTACGGATATGCCAAGGTTGGCCAGCTGATTCAGGGAGTGCCCGACGCTTCGGATTTCACCCTCAAGGTGGAGGGGTTGCCCTTGGGTCGACCGGAGAAGACCACTCAGCGTCTGGACTTCCGAACCGGAATCGCGACCACCGCCAATCTGTATGATCTGGGCCATGGCATCCATCTGAAGACCGTGCTCACCCGCATGGTCTGCCTCTATGACCGCAGCCTGACCGTTTGCACGCTGACTGTTGAGTCACCCGACCGGGACATGGCTGTGGTGGTCGAGGGGCCGGTCAACGCCGACAACCCCCGACATGTCAATTCCAGCGACCCCCGCAAGTCGACCTTTGTGGACGGCTGTGGAATTCACGAGGTGCTGGACAATGCGGTCTACGGTGAGCTGAGTGCGGATTGCAGGGTCTTTCGTTGCAATAATTCACGGCTCAGTCTGGCCCTGGGCGTCCGGCAGTTCAGGGACGGCCGACCTGTCGAGGGATCCGGCTGGCGTATGGATGTGCCCAAGGGCGGTTCCACCCGTCTGGTCCGTTACGCTGTCTACCGCAGCCACCCCATTCTTCCGGCTGGTACCAGCGGCAACGGTCTGGTCGTGCAGACCCGGGGCGAGGGGACCAGGAATCTGGTCGAGGACTGCCGTGATCGGTTGGAGGAGGTCAGCACCCTCTCTCTGGATGAGCTGGAGCATCGCCAACGGGAATGGCTGGATCGGTTCTGGGAGCGGCAGGATATCCGCATCCAGGCCGATGATGGCGGTCGTACCCAGCAAATGGTGCGCTGGGAACTTTTCCAGTTGGCCCAGTCCACGGCCCAGATCGAGAACGGTGTGGGCGCCAAGGGTCTGAGCGGATCCGGCTACAGCGGCCACTACTTCTGGGACACCGAGATCTACATCCTCCCCTTCCTGATCTATTCGGCGCCTGCTCGGGCAAGAGCCGTCCTCCACTACCGCTACCTGATGCTGCCAGCCGCCAGGCGCAGGGCCTGCGCGCTCAACCTGAACGGCGCCCTCTTTCCATGGAGGACCATCGATGGCGAGGAGGCCTCCGCCTACTTCCCTACGGGCACGGCCCAATACCATATCGATGCCGACATCGCCTACGCGGTGGCCCAGTATGTGCAGGTCACCGGCGATGAAGACTTCCTGCAGGCCGAGGGCATCGACATCCTGGTTGAGACGGCCCGTCTCTGGATGAGTCTGGGGCGTTACAAGGAGGACGGCCGTTTTCACATCCACTGTGTGACCGGTCCTGACGAATACACGGTCCTGGTCGACGACAACCTCTACACCAATCAGATGGCCCGGTTCAACCTTCTGGCTGCTTACAAGGCCTACCGGCACCTGCGCGAGAAGCACTCCGACCTGATTGGCGCCATCCGTGAAAGGTTGCACTTCGACGACGCTGAGACCGACAAGTGGTCTCGTGCGGCCGAGGCCATGTTCGTCCCCTTCGACGATCAGGAGGGGGTCCATGCCCAGGATGCCCAGTTCATGCAACGTCCCCGCTGGCACTTCGGCCAGTTCACGGCCAGGCCCCTGCTGCTGCACTACCATCCGCTGGTCATTTACCGGCACAAGGTGCTCAAGCAGACCGACGTGGTCATGGCCCTCTACCTGCTCAGCTCCTGGTTCACCCCGGAGCAGAAGCTGGCTGACTTCGACTACTACGATCCGCTGACCACCGGGGATTCGACCCTGTCTGCAGCCTCCCAGTCCATCCTCGCCGCCGAGGTGGGGCATGATCAGCTGGCCATGCAGTACTTCCGTCGGTCCTTGTTTACGGACGTGGACGACCTGCATGCCAATACGACCGATGGCATCCACCTGGCCGCCTGCGGAGGCGTCTGGTCCAGTCTGGTCTGTGGTTTTGGAGGCCTGCGCGACACCGGTGGGACCGCGCTGAGCATTAATCCCCGCCTGCCTTCTTCTTGGCGCTCGCTGACCTACGAGCTGGAGGTGCGGGGCACCAGGTTCCAGGTTGCTGTAACGACAGACGGTGTCGATCTGAAGCGCTTGTCGGGACCGGAGCTGGACCTTCTGGTTCAGGGGCATCCCCGCCATATATGACCTACGGATTTCGGGCCTAGACACGCCCGGAATCCGGGGTTGCATCTGCTCCGGGCTCCAATAAAATAGGCAACGCTTGACGAATCCAGGGCGGACATGCGCGGCGTTGCAGAGGCGGGGAACATAGCCGGGCGTCATCATCGGTCAGTCACTCTCCCGGACGGTCACGGCAATGAGAAGAGACCAGATCAGAGAAGTTCAACAGGGAACGTGAGGGTGTCCTCCAATGTATGTCGATTCTGCGAAGAATCAGCACAGCAACAACCTTCGATGGATTCTCCCCTACTGCAGGCCGGACGCCGGTAGAATAGCCGCCGCCCTCCTGCTCTTTGCGGGGGATAAGGTCCTGGTCATGCTTATGCCCATTTTGGCGGGCATGATCGTGGATCAGGTCATCGGCCAGGGGCACGAGGACCGGCTGCCCAGGCTTTGTTTCGCCATGATAGCCGTCACCCTCGGGCGCAGCGTCTGCCGCTACGGCTATCAGATGTTCATGGAGCGTTTCGGTCAGAACACCATCTATCGACTGGTCAGCGACGAGTACGAGAAGCTCCACGACATGGACTTCACCTACTTCAATCACACCCGCAATGGCGACATCATGAGCCGGATGACCTCGGACACCGATGCCATCCGCCACTTCGTCTCCTGGGTCTCCTACAACATCCTGGATGCCGTCTGCCTCTTCGCCGGCTCCTTGGCCGTCATGTTCACCATCGAATGGCGGCTGGCCCTGGCCCTGCTGGCCGTGACGCCGTTCCTCTTCTACTTCACCTGGCAGCTTTCCAAGCACGCCCACCCGCTCTTCTATGCCATCCGCAACTCCCTGGCATCCCTTAATTCCATGGTCGAAGAGAACATCGAGGGCAACCGGGTGGTCAAGGCCTTCGTCCGCGAGCCCTATGAGACCGAGAAGTTCGATCGGCATAACGATGACTATATGCAGCGCAACATGGACTCCGCCCGCAACAGCCGCACCTATATGCCCTGGCTGGACGGCTGCTCCTACATGCTCCAGCTGATTACCCTGATTCTGGGTGGCTGGTTGGTCATCCGTCAGCAGATGACCCTGGGTGCCCTGGTCTCCTTCAACAGCTTCCTGTGGATGATTGACGGCCCGGTGCGCCAGTCCGGCTGGCTTATCAACGATGTGGAGCGTTTCAACGCCTCCTGTGTCAAGATCCGTCGGCTGCTGACGGCCGAGCCCAGGATCGTCGAGCGCAAGAATGCCCAGGCCGGTGTGGTCCAGGCGGCCAAGGTCCGCGCCAAGGTCAACGGCGAGCAGACCGGTGACCCGGTCAGGATTCACGGGGACATCCGTTTCGACCATGTCAGCTTCGCCTTCCCTGACGACCCGGAGACCCCCATCCTCAAGGACATCGACTTCCACGTGGCGGCCGGCACCCGGCTGGGAATACTGGGGGAGACCGGATCGGGCAAGTCCACCCTGGTCAGCCTGGTGGCCCGCTTCTACGACCCAACCGTGGGCCATGTGCTCATCGATGGAATCGACGCCAGGCAGTGGCCTTTGGACCTGCTGCGGCGGCAGGTCAACATCGTGGCACAGGACACCTTCCTCTTCTCGGACACCATCGGCGACAACATCGCCTTCGGAGCTCACCGCGACGACGAGCAGTACGTCAGGACCATGGCCTCCATGGCCGGCGCTGACTCATTCATCAACCGGATGCCCGAGGGCTATGACACCGTGGTGGGCGAGCGCGGGGTTGGCCTGTCGGGTGGACAGAAGCAACGGCTCAGCCTGGCACGGGCCCTGGCTGACGACCCGGCCATCCTGATCATGGACGACACCACATCGGCTGTCGACATGGAAACCGAGGCCACCATCCAGCGGCATCTGCAGGAGATGGAGGGCACCAGGACCATGGTCACCATCGCCCACAGAATCTCCTCCATCAAGGATTCCGACCTGATCCTGGTCCTGGACCACGGCAGGATCGTGGAACGCGGGTCCCATGAGGATCTGGTCCACGCCCACGGCCGCTACTACCGGATATACCGCAAGCAGTTGGGACTGCAATCCGGACAGTCGGCAGGATTCTGACACATCAGCAGGTTTGACAAGGTGAGACGATGAAGCAGCAAGAGCAACGTTCGGCTGGCACCGCTCGCAGGAACACCTTCCGCGAGGACGAGGACCTGGAAGAGCAGATCGACTTCGGTGACATCAAGCGCATAGGGGCCTATCTGAAGCCCTACCTGCGCCAGGGGGTGATCATCCTGGCGGCGGTCCTGTCCATGAGTGCCATCGCCGTGGCCATTCCCTACATGACCAAGACCATGATCGACACGGTCATCCCTTCCAAGGATCCGGTCCGGCTCTTCGCGCTGGGCGCGGTCTTCCTGCTGGCAATCGTGGTCTATGAGCTCCTCCTGCGCTACCGGACCGTGGCCATCACCCAGGTGGGCCAGCTCATGCTCAAGGACATGCGCAGGGACCTCTTCACCCACATCCAGACCCTGCCCTTCTCCTACTTCGACTCCCGGCCCCACGGCAAGATTCTGATTCGGGTGGTCAACTACGTCAACACCCTCTCGGATACCCTGAGCTCGGGTCTGATCAACGTCATTGCGGACATCTTCACCTTCCTGCTGACCCTGGTGGTCATGTTCGTCATCGACTGGAGGCTGACCCTCTGGTCCCTGGTCCTCATGCCCCTGCTGGTGCTTTACGTGCTGGTCCTCCAGCGCTTCCAGCGGCGGGCCTTCCAGCGTCTGTCCAACAAGCAGAGCAATCTGAACGCCTACATCCATGAGTCCATCGCAGGGGTCAAGACCACGCAGACCTTCGTCAGGGAGCGCGAGCAGTTCCAGACCTTCCAGGAGCAGCAGGGCCAGGTTCGCAGCGCCTGGATGCGGGCCGTGCACATCCAGTACCTGATGTGGCCAGGAGTGCAGAACATCTCCACCATCACCATCGCACTGATCTACTATCTGGGGATCACCGGCCTGGGTGGCGTGCAGGTGACCACGGGCATGTTGATCGCTTTCGTCGGCTATGCCAACAACTTCTGGAACCCCATCATCAACATCGGCAACTTCTACAACCAGCTGATTACCTGCTCGGCCTACCTGGAGCGCATCTTCGAGACCCTGGACGTCCACCCGGAGATTGAGGACCGCCCCGGGGCCATAGAGTTGCCACCGATCAAGGGCAGGGTGGACTTCAACGACGTGGTCTTCAAGTACGAGCCCGGAGGCCGCAACATCCTCAACCTGGTGGACTTCCATGTGCCGGCAGGCAGCACGGTCGCCCTGGTAGGGCCCACGGGCGCCGGCAAGACCACCATCGTCAACCTTCTCTCGCGCTTCTACGACGTGACCGAGGGCAGCGTCTGCGTGGACGGGCATGACGTGCGCGACGTGACCCTGGCCTCCCTGCGCCGGCAGATGGGGGTCATGCTTCAGGACACTTTCATCTTCACCGGCAACGTGCGCGAGAACATCCGTTACGGCCGCCTGGATGCGACCGACCAGCAGATCGAAGAGGCCGCCAAGGCCGTCCATGCCCACGAGTTCATCATGGAGCTGCCCGACGGCTACGATACCAAGGTCGAGGAGCGCGGATCCACCCTCTCCGCCGGTCAGCGGCAGTTGATCGCCTTTGCCAGGGTCCTGCTGGCCGACCCCCGCATCCTGATCCTGGACGAGGCGACCAGCAGCATCGACACCCGCACCGAGGAGGCCCTCCAGGCAGGACTGGCCCATCTGCTCAAGGGGCGGACCTCCTTCGTCATCGCCCACCGGCTGTCCACCATCGAGAATGCGGACCAGATCTTCTATATCGATCACGGGCAGATTGTGGAGCACGGCACCCATCAGGAGCTCCTGGACAAGAGGGGCGCCTACTATCGGCTGCACGAGTCCCAGTACGCCATGATCCGCACAGCCAACGGCGATTAGGCGCAATCGGCACAGCCTGGCGATGATGCAGGACAGGATAACCAGGTTCGACAGGATTCGGCTGTCTCTGCCCAATAGCAGGCTGACCTATGTGCTGGTTCTGGTCTCTAGCTAGCAGAATTACATCGTTATAAAATCAGTAGCGACAAGTCAAAGCCGACAGGTTCGGCAGCCAGGGCAAAGGAGCAGACCTTGAGCAATACGGTTCATAAGGACGTCGAAGGAGCCGACCCCTACGGGTATCTGATGGTGCACTTCATCGAAGACCCCCAGGGGTATGCCGAGCGCCTCTACTTCGACCTGTCCCGGGGTGACGACCCTCTGAAGTGGGATCCGCTGTACGGGGGCAGGCCGCTGCTGACCTCGAACCTGGGCACCACCGGTCTGCGGGATCCCTACATGGTGCGTGACCCGCGCAACGGCCGGATCTATGTCATGGCCACCGATCTGCGGGTGTTCGGCGGCGATCAGTCGCAGGGTAGCGGTTGGGAGCACTGGTCCCGCCATGGCAGCACCAAGCTGATGATCTGGTCCACTGACGACCTGATCCATTGGTCAGGTCCCTGGCCCTTGGATGTGTCCTTGCAGCAGGACGGCAGCAGGGTCCCGCTGGGCATGGCCTGGGCGCCGGAGTGCCTATGGGTGCCCGACTATGAGGGACCGGGACAGGGGGCCTTCGTCCTCTACTGGTCATCCAAGCTCTTTGACCGGGATGATCCTGACCATGCCGACCCGTCGGCCTACGACCGGGTGCTCTGGGGCTCGACCACCGACTTCAGCCAGGAGCATTTCCGCTATGGGGGAGTCCTTATCGATACCGGTCGTAATGCCATCGACACCACCATGGTCCAGTGCCCTCTGCCTGGGGGCGGCCTGCGCACCTACCGGGCCACCAAGGACAACGGCTTTGGCAGGGGCATCTGGCTGGACAGCACCGACAATCCTCGATGGTGGCTGCCACAGGCCCGGTGGACCACCATCCAGGAGCGAATCGGCGCCGGCTGGTGCGCCGATGGCAACCCCTCGGGTGTAGAGGGTCCGGCCCTCTATGCCGACCATGCCCGTAACCGTTGGTATCTGCTGGTGGATGTGATTCCTTCAGTGGGCTACAGGCCCATGGTCAGCGACGATCCGGACACCGGGTTCGACTATGCCCGGGAGCAGGACTTTCATCTGCGCCCCCATACCAAGCACGGCGGAGTCCTGTCCCTGACCCGGCAGGAATACGAACGTCTGCGCCCTCTGGCGCAGCAGAACTGAAGCAAAAGAACTGGGAAAGGAGCAAGATATGGACAAGGCCTGGAGACCACCTATGGGGTGGAATAGCTGGGACAGCTACGGGACCACCGTCACTGAGCAGGAGGTGCTGGACAACGCACAGGTCATGCGCGATAGGTTGCTTCCGGTGGGCTGGGATACGGTTGTCATAGACATCGCCTGGTACGACCCGACCGCCAGGGCCCATGGCTACAATGCCAAGGCGCCTCTGGTCCTGGACGACTACGGCCGGCAGCTGCCGGATCCGGTCCGGTTCCCATTGGCGGCCGAGGGTCAGGGGTTTGCCCCTCTGGCCGCTCGAATCCACGATCTGGGGTTGCGCTTCGGCATCCACGTCATGCGGGGTATCCCCAGGCTGGCGGTCGAGCGGAACCTGCCCGTCCTCGGCACCTCTTATACAGCCGCCCAGGTGGCTGACACCACCCACGTCTGTGCCTGGAACCCCGACAATTACGGCCTGGACCAGTCCCATCCGGGAGCCCAGGCCTGGTACGACGCCCAGGTTGACCAGTTTGCCCGTTGGGGAGTGGACTACCTGAAAGTGGACGATATGCAGGCCCCCTTCATGGACCGTGAAATCGACGCCTATGCCCGGGCCATCCGCAAGGCCGAGCAGGCCCATGGGCATTCCATGACCCTCTCTCTGTCCCCGGGCACCCGGGTGCCCACCACCCACCTTGGTTTCCTCCAGGATCATGCTCAGCTCTGGCGGATTTCGGACGATCTCTGGGATCGTTGGCAGGATCTTTATGCCCAGTTCGCCCGTCTGGCCCGCTGGGCTCCCCTGCAGCGCACAGGTCACTGGGCTGATGCGGACATGCTGCCCCTGGGGCATATCGGCCTGCGGGCCGAGCGGGGCGGGGACCGGTCCAGCCTTCTGACAGCCGACGAGCAGCGCACCATGCTGACCTTATGGGCCATGGGGCGTTCGCCGCTTATGGTGGGCGGCGACCTTCCCAGCAGCGATGAGGCCACTCTGTCGCTGCTGGACAACCCGGTCCTGCAGGAGGTTACCGCCGGCTCGGCCGACAACGGTGAGATCATCCGGGAGCCGGTCGAGGGCGGGGACGGCCAAGACAAGAAGGTCTTAGGCGAGGAGATCGTCTGGAGGGCTCTGGCCAGCGACTGGGCTGACGGAACCCCCTCGGCCCATGCCGACGGGGTCTATGCGGCTGTCTTCTGGACCGGGGATCGCCCCCGGCGGATCAGGACGGCCCTGTCCTCCCTGGTGGGACTGGATAAGGCGGACGGGACCTGGACCCCGGTCGATTTGTGGCGGGACCGAACCACCGAGCCTGCCCAGATCAGCCTGGAAGGACAGGGTGTCGATCGGGAGCTGGTGGCCCTTGTGCCCGCACACGGCGTGGTCTGGGTGGCGCTGGATCCCCGCTGAGACTGCTCAGCGCTTGGAACCCCAGATGCAGACGTTGTCGCCCAGGGCGCTGAAGGTCATGACCGTCCGGTGATCCTTGTCCCTGGGTAGCCGGGCGAAGACCCCCTGGTAGGTCACGGTCCCGTCCTCCTCCTTGAGGTCCATGGACAGCCGTCCCTGGTCGTCGACCTGCCAGTGGCCCTGTCGCGCTCCGGTCACCTGGCCGCCGGGCTCCAGTCGGATGTCCACGGCCTTGACCACGCCCCGGTATCGGGTGCTGTGAGTGTCGGTCACCTTGCGCGGCCCCTTGAAGAAGATGGTCGGATCATGCTCCACCAGCTCATAGGTGCCGGCCTCGTCCTTGGCGGGGCCGCCGGCCTTGGTGCCCAGATACTCATAGGGGGCAGCCACCAGCCACCCGTCCGCTGTGGGCATCAGCTGCCGGACCCGGATCTGATGCTCCTCCTTGCGGTCGGAGAATCTGGTGTGGTAGACCACGTAGTCCCGGCCGTCCTTGTCATGCAGGGCCGTGTTCCCGCCCTGCGAGACCTCGATGTCGCTCTTCTTGTCCCCGCTCCACTGGTAGGAACCCATCAGGCGGATGCCTGTCTTGCTGGTCCAGTTGTCGGCCTCGCCGCTGGTGGCGATGGCCGGGTTGCCCTGCTGGTCCAGGTAGGGGCCGGTAATGGAGTCCGAGCGGAACATCCGCATCTGGTAGCCGCCGGTCTGCACCAGCTTGCCATAGGAGAGGAAGAGGTACCAGTGGCCGTTGGTGTGCAGCAGCGCCGATCCTTCGCCTGAGTTGCCGAAGCCTCCGGCGAGTTTGTGCCCGTAGTAGGCGTCGGACTGGTTGGTCTGGGTGGGGTAGGTGGTGGAGTAGTCGCGCAGCCCGGTCTTGGGGTCCAGGCGGATCATCCAGATGCCGCCGAACCAGGAGCCGAAGCTCATCCACAGGCCACCCTGCCCGTCATCCTTGACACAGGCGTCAATCGCATTGATACCCGTATCCGTGTAGGACTGGTAGCGGTCCAGCTTCGGGTCAGAGCCCAGCACCTTGGGAACGTCGGTGCTCATGTAATTGGCCCGGGTGAAGCCGGAGTAGACCACTGGTCCCACATAAGTCCAATCGCCGTCCACCCGGTCGGCGGTCAGCAGGACGATGACCGAACGATGCTCTGCCCCGTTCAGGCTCAGGTACATGCACCACTTCTTCATGGTGGCGTTGTAATAGACGTCGGGCGCCCACATGTTGCCGGTCACATCCGGATTGGAGGACTGCTTGGGCCAGTCCTTCCATATCTGTGCAAAGATCTTCTTGTAATCGCGGCTCAGATTGTTGGTGAAGGGGGTCCAGTTGACCAGGTCGGTACTGCGGGCATAGGCCCGATGCGAGCCGAAGACGTAGTAGTTCTTGCCTGAGCGAACCACGGAGGGGTCGTGGACCGAGACGCGCTTGGGCTCCTGGGTGGCGGCATTTGTGCCGCTGGCCGATGGCTGCTGGTTAGAGCAGGCGCCCAGCGCTCCTGTCAGCAGCACCGCCAGACCCGCCGTCAGGGCAGTCAGGGCCTTCATGGCCCGTCCGGTGCGTTTGGGTCTTCTCATGGTTCCTCGCTTTCCGTGGAGGCAGTCCGATCGACATCGATGACGACCCGCGGCGTATGGCCGACCTTGCGGCTCGGTTCGAATGAGCGAACAACCCGGCCTCATCCATGCGGGCGTCGGGCGTCGGGGGACTGATCTCCATGTATAATTTCTATCGTTAGAAACGATAGTCGTCGGCGTTGAAGCCGGCAAGCCGGATGGAAGGAATCGTCATGGGTGAGGATGCTCTGGACGGTGGACGAGATTTCGGGGATGGGGTTGCACTCATGTGCTACACCCGGCATCCCACTGATCGGCAGGAGGCCAACAACGAGGATATCGCCCTGAGCATGCACCTGGCGCTGCGCTCGCGGGCGAATGGCCATTGGGAACCCCTGAACGGCGACTATGGCATCTTCTTCGCTGCGGCTGTACCCACCAAGGCAGTGCCGGATAGTGCCCGCGGGGCCTGCACGGCCGGGGCCGCCCTGCCAGGCGAGGAGGCACCGCAAGAGGGCGAACACAATCCTGGACTGGACGCTCACCAGGCATCGCAGGCGGCCCAGGAACTTGCGGTGGTACCAGGGCAGGATCTGATCCTTAAGAGTCTGATCGACCCGTTCCTGCTGCCTCTGAGAGACGGTACCTTCGTCATTCTGGCCACCAGGGTGGCCAGGGGCGGTCAGCAGGACGGCTCCCAGGCTGACTCCTTCCTGATGGCTCTTTCGCCGGATCTGTTGACCTATAGACGACTGCCGCAGGTCCATATCCTGGGCGCTCATGGTGTCCACCGGCCCAGGGCGCGGCTTCTGGACGATGGCCAGGGCTGCCGGCTTTACTGGGACGACGACCGCGGGCGGCTGTGCACGGCCACGGCGGATGACCCGACGCGGATGGGCACAGTGACCGGCATGAAGGTCCTGGAGGATGACGCTCCCCTGGCCCAGGGCGACCCCCTGCCCCTGGATCGGCGGCGCGCCCTGGAGGAGGACTGCGGCATGAAGGGCATTCTGGCTGGCAACGTCGTGTCGGTCAGCGCCGATTGCGAGCGTGGCCTGCTGGAACGCTTCGGCCGCATCTACAACACCGGCGTGAAGGTGGATTCGGTTCAGGTCCGTCGGGGCGACGGCCTGGAGTCGGTCCGGCAGGCCCAGGCGCGGCTCCTCTACAGCGACGGGTCCACCGCCTTGCGCGGGGTGGACTGGGACCAGGGCCAGTTGGATCGTCTGGCCGGTGACCTGGCGCAGGGTCGTCTGAATCCTGGAGCGACCAGGCTGATCGGCGGACGGGTCCGGCAGACGGCCTACCCTGTACCCTTCGCCCGGCAGCGTGCCGATCCCTCCATTTTCCGCTGGTCCTGGAGGGGCGAGCGCCTGTTCATGTTCATCGCCACCGAGGATGCGGATGGCAATTGTGTCGACCCCTTGAACGGGCACACGCACATGCCTCTGCGGGTTGCTGACACGATCGAGGGTCTGAGCGATCAGGCCGGGGGCCATGAAAAGGAAGTGGACCTGCTGCGCAGGGGCGATCGCAACAGCGAGGGCCGGGTCATGACCGGCTGCTTCTGGGCTCCGGAGATTCACCTGATTGGCGGCAGGCTCTCCATCCTCTTCATGCCTTGCTTCGATGGTCCGCAGACCAACCCGGACGGGACTGCCAACGATCGGGCTGGAAAACCGGACATGTGGACGGGCTGCTGCCACATCATGCAGTTGCGCCGCGACGACCAGGGCCGGGATCTGGACCCTCGCCGGCCTGAGAACTGGGACAGGCCCCGACCCATCCTGCGGGCTGAAGGCACCCCTCTCAACCCCATCCAGCGCATCAGCCTGGACATGACGGTCCTGCATGATACCGGCCGCTGGTATTACGCCTGGCAGCAGCTGGGTTCGGTCTGGATCGCCGCCTTCGACCCGGCCCGCCCCGACCGTCTGACCAGCACGCCGCGCCAGATCATCGTCCCCGAGTTCGCATGGGATAACATGATTGCCGAAGGGCCCAACGCCGTGGTTCATGACGGCCGGATCTTCCTGATCTATTCCGGCTCCCTGGTGGGCATCGACTACACCACTGGACTGGTAACTGCACCGGCCGGAGTCGGTGCCGATCTATGCGATCCCGGTGTGTGGAAGAAACTGGACTACCCATTGCAGAAGTCCGGGAAGTACAATGGTCACTGGCAGCTGGGCACCGGCCACGGCATGTGGTCCCAGGACGAGGACGGCACCATGATCTACGTCTTCCATAATGCCGAGCATGACCAGGACCGTTACCTCGGCCGCGACAGTCAGGTACGGCGGGTACATTGGTCTGCTGAGGGGATGCCCGTATTGGATATGCAAACGGGTGAGGAGCTCGACCCCACCCGCGCCACGGTAACCTTGGAGGTCAGGGTCTTATGAGTTTAGCCGCTTCCCCGGGCACCGGACGTGGTTCCACCCCGACCATGAAGGATGTGGCCCAGGCTGCAGGAGTGTCGGTCAAAACCGTTTCCAACGTGGTCAATGATTACGAATTCGTTTCCGAGGCCACCAGGGGCAGGGTCAATAAGGCCATAGAGGAGCTGGGCTACCGGGTCAACGTACCGGCCAGAAATCTGAGGCTGGGCTACACGGGAATGATCTCCCTGGCCATACCTGATCTGACCATGCCCTACTTCGCTCAGCTCTCTTCCCTGGTCATCGAGGAGGCCAAGAAACTGGGCATGAGGGTGCTGGTGGAGCCCACCCTCTACTCACGTGAGGGTGAAATTGAGTCCCTGCACGGCTCCCAGCGGTCCATGATCGACGGCCTCATCTACAGCCCACTGGAGCTGGGCATGGAAGACCTGGACCAGCTGCGGGTGGACTACCCCCTGGTGGTCGTGGGGGAGCGGATCTTCAGCGATCAATTTGATCATGTGGCCACGGAGAATGTGGAGGGTGCCAAGCACGCCACCGCCTATCTGATCAATACCGGCTGCCGTCGTGTGGCGGTCATCGGCACCCACCCTGGCGAAAAGCTGGGGTCGGCCGCTCTTCGCCTGGAGGGGTACAGGCAGGGTTTGGAGGAGGCAGGCCTGGACTACGATCCCCGGTTGGTAGCCCCATCGCGCATGTGGCACCGTATCGACGGGGTCAATGCCATGAACTCCCTGCTGGACCAAGGCATCGTCCCCGACGGGGTGGTGGCCCTGAATGACATGCTGGCGGCAGGGGTTCTGCATTCCATACAAATGCACGGTATGTCGGTGCCGGACGACATCTCGGTCATCGGCTTCGACAATTCGGACGATTCCCAGTATCTGTCGCCTTCGCTGACCAGCATCTCGCCCGGGCTCAAGGCCGTGGCAAGGCTCTCCGTCCGGGTCCTCAAGGACAGAATCAATGGGGTGCGTCCGCTGAACACCAAGGAAGGCCAGCACGTCTTCCGGAAGGTGTCCTCCTCGCTGGTGGTCCGTAAATCAACCCGTGCCTTGCCTGGAAACGAAATCGCCGTCTGAGTGCTGACGTTCTTTTTCGGGTTCTCTGGGTTTCTTGATTTCTAACGTTGTAATATACTGAAGAAGATTTCGAATAATTTGAGGCAGCATCGGCGGACCACGGAGGCCTGCCGGTCGGAGCGAGGTCGCTTCGATGCCGATATGGAAAGGTGTGAGCATGCGTCATCAATCGTCATCAGACGCGGGACGACGAAGCCGAGGAGGGGTTGCAGCGGCGGCCCTCGTGGGCATGGGCATGATACTGGCGGGCGGTACAGTTGCATCTCCAGCCTGGGCGGATCAGTCCCAAGCCGGCGGCGGAGCCACAGCCACGATGCCGACCAGTCAGCCGCAGCCCCTGCTTGGCTATGATTTTTCAGCTCTTGCCCCAGAAGCCAGGGAGGCAAAAAATACCGTCTCAGGCTCATCCTTTGGCCCGGCCCGCATCCTGGACGCCGATGGTCGGCCGGCCGGGGCGGTCAAGGCCGACGATGCGCTCCTGCTCGATGGATCCACCTATGTCAAGCTTCCTGATGGCATACTGAGCGGACACGCCAGCGCCACGGTGTCCATCCGCGTGCGCAACGACCGATTCAATGCCTCAGGCCCCTGGACCTATCTCTGGTCACTAGGGGGGACCGGCCAGCGGGCTGTCGGCTCCTGGACCGCCTCCACCCACACCTCCCTGTACACCTCCATCACTTCCAAGGCCAACGGCCAGGGTGAGACCTATCTGCCGGCATCCAAGGACCTGCCCGACAACCGCTTCTCCACGCTGACGGCCACCATCGATGGCAAGGACAACATGGTCCGGCTCTATATCAACGGTCTGCAGGTGGCTGAGGGCAAGGCCACGGTCAATCCAGCCGCCTTTGGCGACCACCATCACAACGTAATCGGCCAGTCCCGATACCCTGGCATAGGCGACGCGCTCTTCCATGGCGCAGTACAGTCATTCGCCGTCTACCCGCAGGCCCTGGATGCCGATCAGATCGCTGCCACGCTGCCCTCGGAGGACCTGGGCGAGCTGATTGACCAGCAGGCCACATCGCTGGCGGTCCCAGCCGCTGTGGACGGTGATTTCAACCTGCCGGTCTCAACTACTGTTGCCTCAGTGGTGTGGACCTCTTCGGCTCCCGGAACAGTCAGTGTCGATGCAGCCACCGGCATGGCCCATGTGGTCCGCGGCAAGCGGGATGTCCCCGTTACGCTGACGGCCCGGCTGCAGGCGAGCAAGGCCTCGGGGCCCTCCCTGGACGCTGAGGCCATCCAGCAGGACTATCGGCTTATTGTCAGGGGCACCTCCAAGGACGGTCAGAATGCCTACTCGCGCGTCTCCGTGCATGACCCTTCCGTGGTCAAGGCCGGTGGGCGCTACTACATCTTCGGCTCCCACCGGGCCTGGGCCCGCAGCACCGACCTCAAGCATTGGGAGCCCTTCACCAACAATCTGAGCTGGGATTACCAGCGCATTCTGGATCCCATCTGGAAGGCATGGCCCAAGCAGTCCTCCAATCCGGATGTGACCGGCAACATGTGGGCGCCCGAGGTCTACTACAACGCCACCATGAAGAAGTGGTGCATGTACCTGAGCCTGAACGGGGGAGGATTCCCCTTCCAGAAGTCGGTCATCGTCCTGCTGACCGCCGACGACATCGAGGGGGACTGGAGCCTGGTGGGCCCGGTGGTCTACTCCGGTTTCCAGAAGTCCAACGTGGCGGCGACCGACGTTCCCAAGGTGCTGGGCCCCAATGCCGATCTGTCGCGATATGCCAGCCTCACGGATACGGGTATCAATGCGATTGACGCCTGTGTCAAGGATGACGGGCAGGGGGGCCTGTGGATGAGCTTCGGCTCCTGGTTCGGCGGCATCTGGATGATCCGCCTGGATCCCAAGACCGGGCTGCGCGACTATTCCACCACCTACCCCACCCAGGCCAACCAGTCCGACGCCTACTACGGGCACAAACTCGCCGGAGGCTTCGGCAACTCAGGCGAAGGAACCGCCCTGGTCCATCAGGGCGACTGGTGGTATCTGATGCTTTCTTACGGCGGACTGGGGCAGACCGGGGGCTATCAGATGCGGGAATTCCGCTCCCGTTCCATTACCGGCCCCTACCTGGACCAGAATGGCAAGCCGGCCGTCTACGCGCGTGAAATGAATGATCTGGATGCCAACCGGGGTCTGCGGATCGACTCCTCCCTCGCCCAGCCCGGACAGGACCAGGTGCTGACCTCCCAGGGGGGCAACGCACTTTTGATTGACGAAGATCTCGTCTTCAACGTCTACCACACTCGCTTCGTGCGCGCTGAGGGCAATCTTGAAGAGCACCAGGTCCGGGTCAAGCAGATGGTGCAGACCTCTGACGGCTGGTTGGTCATGACGCCCTTCGAATACCGGGATTCGGTGGGCAGGGTCTCCTCCAGCCAGGTGGTCGGCGACTACCAGGTGGTGGTTCATGACCCTGTCCACTACTATGCGGGATCTGGCTTGTCCAGTCCGGCCATCTACCGGTCGGTGTCAGTGAGTCTGCTGACCGACGGTCGGCTGGGCGGCCAGGTGCAGGGCTCCTGGACGGCGACCGGCGGCGATCTGACCATCAAGGTGGACTCGGCGGATCCGGGCACTCTGTTGCATGGTCTCTATCGGGCCAGACTGGGCCGACAGCTTGATGAGCAAGGCCATCCGGTCGTCTTCTTCTCAGGGCTGGGCGGCGATGTCTTCACCGATGCCGGTGCCGATGTCTCCAAGACGGCAGGCGCCGCGGCCATCTGGGGTTCGCGTCCCCTGACCGATGCCAAGGTTCAGGAGGAAGTCGACAGTGGCAACGGTCATGCGACTGTTCCCGCCTCGAACTCCACTCGTGAACCCGCAGGCCGGTCCGGCAAGGAAGGCAAGGCCGGTCGCCTGCCCTCGACTGGATCGGCCCTGTCGGCTCCCGTCGCGGCCGCATCTGCGGCCCTTGTATTGGGTCTGGGAGCACTGGTCTTCACTGCAATTCGCCGAGCCCGGGGCTGAACCCGAACGGGCGCTGCCGAAGCCGCCCTCCGCCTTCGCCTTCGATCGCCCCGGCGGATGGTGAGCCGTCCAATAATATTCAACGTTGTATATTGGTCGTACAGACCAGTACCTTCGTCTTCGTGATAGGAACACATGATGAGCGCATACCACAATCCCCTGGTACTCCAGAGGGCCGATCCTTGGGTCATCAGGCACAAGGGCCTCTACTATTTCACCGCCTCCTACCCGGCCTATGACAGGATCATCCTGCGTGCCGCCGCCAGGCTGAACGACCTGCAGGCCGCACCTGAGCACACCATCTGGCGCAAGCACGAGTCCGGCCCCATGAGCAAGTACATCTGGGCACCTGAACTCCACCGGATCAACGGGGCCTGGTACATCTACTTCGCGGCAGCCGAGCAGGACTTCGGTTCTGCTGATCTGCCCACCCACCGCATGTACGTACTGGAGAATACCGGCGAAGATCCCATGGATGGCGAGTGGACCGAGAAGGGGCAGATCCACACCCCGATCGATTCCTTCTCCCTGGATGCCACTACAGCGGTGATCGGGGGCAGCCAGTACCTGATTTGGGCCCAGAAGGATCCGGCCATCGAGGGCAATTCCAATCTCTACATCGCCCGCATGGCCAACCCCTGGACCCTGGCCACCAATCCCGTCCTGCTCTCCAAGCCCGAATACGACTGGGAATGCATTGATTTCAAGGTCAACGAGGGGCCGGCTGTCCTGCTTCACCAGGGTATGGTCTACCTGACCTACTCGGCATCGGGCACCGGGGTCCCTTATGCGGTGGGCATGCTGACCGCCCGTGAGGAGGCCGACCTGCTGGATCCGGCCTCCTGGATCAAGAGTGACCATCCCGTCTTCAAAACGGCAGAGGAGAACCATCAGTACGGGCCCGGCCACAACTGCTTCACAGTCAGCGAGGACGGCAGCCAGGATCTGATTGTCTACCATGCCCGCAACTACACCCAGATCGAGGGGGACCCCCTCTTTGATCCCAACCGTCATGCCAGGGTGGGGCTGGTCACTTGGACCGACCATGGCCCGGACTTCGGGCGGCCTTTGCCTGACGATCGGTGGACCCCGACAAGTCGTCAGATCCTGCCTCCCGACGGTAGTCATTGAGCGGCATTGCCGGGCCATGCCCGACACGCTTGTACATCGTTGGAGAAGCGAGTATTATATAATTTGCAACGTTAGAAAGATGTCGGTTTACAAAGGCGTGGGCTACGTTCACGTATCTGGGAGCGTGACCAAGCGATGCAAGCCATTGGACCAGATGGGCAGGACATGGCTGTTCCGGCCGCCATCGGTTCCTTTGTAACCGTTGCTTGATGTCGAAAGGACAGAGACAATGAAGGCAATCAGAAAGGCTGCGGTAGCCGCAATCGCGCTCGCCACGCTCAGCACCGTAGGGCTCTCGGCCTGCGGTTCCGGCAGTGGAGGCAAGGATGCCAAGGGCAAGGACGGCGTCACCAACATCGTCATGTGGCACGGATTCTCCGAGGCTGATGGCAAGACTTTGAAGAAGATCGTCGAGAACTTCAACAAGTCCCAGAAGCAGTACCACATCGATGCCCAGCTTCAGCCCTGGAGCACCATCGGCGAGACCATGGTCACCAAGGTCACCTCGGGTGACGGCCCCGACTTCGTCACCACCGGTGCCGACAACGGCCAGGGCTGGTCCATCGACGGCACCTTCCAGTGCGTGCAGGACTTCTATGACGATCCCTCCAACGAGACCAAGAACTACCTGCCCAACGTCACCAAGCAGACCGAGTTCACCATTGACGGCAAGAAGCAGCAGTGCGCGGTCCCCATGGGCTACGCGCCCTCCACCGTCTGGTACAACACCGATATGTGGAAGGCCGCTGGCCTGACCGAGCAGGACTATCCCAAGACCTGGGACCAGCTCCTGGATGTGGCCAAGAAGCTGACCAAGGGTGATGGTTCCCAGTACGGCATGGCCCTGTCCGACTCCGGATGGGCGGCCTTCATGAAGGGCAACGGCACCGGTCTTTACGACACCAAGGGCAAGGTCACCATCAACTCCGAGCAGAACAAGGCCTTCCTGCAGAAGATGCGCGAGTTCTACAAGGGCGGTTACTCCAAGACCGGCATGGATGACACCGCTGCACGCGAATCCTTCGAGTCGGGCCAGTCGGCCATGGTCATCGTCGGCCCCTGGGAGGATCAGGCAGCCACCGACAAGGGCATCAAGCACGATCTGTTCCCCGTGCCCAACGGGGACGGCACCTATGTCTATCCCGATGGCAGGAAGGGCTCCAACACCGGTTCCACCGGCCTGTATTGGTGGGTCACCTCGCAGGTCAAGGACGAGGCCAAGAAGAAGGGCATCTACGCTTTCTTCAAGTACTACAACAATCATGACAACCAGGTCATGTGGTCCCTGGGCTCCGCCTATCCGCCGAACAACAAGACCGTGACCACCGAAGAGCTCTCCAAGCGCCCCCTGATCGCCAAGGTCTCCGAGAACACGGACAACTCCTACATCGGCATCGCCGGCCTCAAGGGCGGCTTCGGGGATATCTCGGCCACCCTGGATTCGGTGACTCAGAACACCGCTCGTACCAACGATGACATTTCCGCCTCGCTGTCCAAAGCCTCCAACAAGATCCAGAAGTATCTGGACGAGTACAAGGCTGAGGACTGATTGACCATCCACCCCTGAGGAACCGGTTTGGCGGCCAGTAGTGCCGCCGGCCGGTCCCCTCATGGCTGACCGTCGCCCGGGCCCGGCGTCCGGGCGGCACTTTGGAGTACTTATGTCCACTACCACTGGGATCCCACCCGCGCAGGGCGCCGACGCGGTCATCAAGGACAACAAGAAAACCCTTTCAAGGCGCAATATCCGAATCGGGCTGAGCTTCATAGCCCCGGCCCTGATCGTCCTGTCGGTCTTCGTTTTTTACCCGACCATCAAGACCTTCTTCACCTCGCTGACTACAGACCGCATCAACCGCAAGGGCATCTTCGTCGGTCTGCACAACTACGCCGAGCTTTTCACCAACGCGGACTTCTGGACCGACTTCCGCAACACGGTCGTCTACGCGGTCGTCTACGCGCCGCTGGTGGTCATCGTGGCCCTGGCCTTCGCCCTGTTGCTCAACCGCAAGGACATCAAGGGGGTCGGCTTCTTCCGCACCTGCCTGTTCATGCCCTACATCATTTCGCTGACTGTGGCGTCCATCGCCTGGAGCTTCCTCCTCTCGCCCTCCCTGGGTCTGATACCCTACTGGGGCAAGGTGCTCTTCGGCATCCAGCACATGGATCTGCTGGGAACCAAGTCCACGGCCCTGGCCACCATCATCTTCATCACCGTATGGAAGAACTTCGGCTATTTCATGGTCATCTTCCTGGCCGGTCTGCAGGGGATCAACCCGGACCTGTACGAGGCGGCCTCACTGGATGGGGCCAACGCCTGGCAGCGTTTCCTGCACATCACACTGCCCGGGTTGATGCCCACCTTCAACTATGTGGTCATCTTCGGGCTGATCGGATCCTTCCAGGTCTTCGACCAGGTCTTCATTCTGACCTCCGGAGGCCCCGACCGCGCCACGGAAACCATCGTCTACCGCATCTACACCGAGGCCTTCGGCAACGGCAAGATGGGCTACGCATCGGCCCTGTCCTATGTCCTGCTGATCATGACGCTGATCATCGGCATTATCCAGCTGGTCTGGAACAACAAGCATGAGAAGGAGGAAATCGGATGAGCCAGTCGACTCCTACCGCAATCGAGCACGATAAGTTGCTCAAGAGGGCCCATGCCCGACACATGGTGGCCAGGGTTCTGACCTACTTCCTGCTGATCCTGATGACGGTGATCATCATCTTCCCCTTGCTGATTGTGCTGATCACCTCCTTCACGCCCAACAAGCTGACCCAGACCTGGCCGCCCAAGGTGATTCCTTCCTCATTCACCCTGGACAACTACACCTCGCTCTTCCAGCGGATGCCTATCGGCAGGCAGCTGATGAACACGGTGATCTTCGCCGGGGCTGTGACGGTCTTCTCGGTCTTCTTCGACTCCCTGGCCGCCTACGGGCTCTCCAGGATCGACTTCAAGGGGCGCGGGTTCCTGCTGGGAATCCTGATCGCCACCATGATGATCCCTGGCATGGCCCTGCTGATCCCGGTTTACAAGCTGCTGGCAAGCATGGGGCTGGTCAACTCCTACTGGGGCATCATCATCCCCAGGCTGGCTGATGTGGGCGGCATCTTCCTGATGCGTCAGTTCTTCATCTCCCTGCCCAAGGATCTGGACAACGCGGCCCGCATCGACGGTGCCGGCGAGTTCCGCATCTTCTGGCAGATCATCCTGCCCAACGCCAAGTCCTCGGTGCTGGTGGTGACCATGTTCAACTTCATGGGCAACTGGAATGATCTGCTCTGGCCGTTGATCATGACCAGCCGCCCGGAGACCAGGACCATCACCGCCGGTCTGGCCATGCTGACCGGCCATGGCTCCTCGGTCACGCCTTACGGCGTGGTCATGGCGGGCGCCCTGATCTCGGCGCTGCCCCTGCTGATCATCTTCTTCTTCATTCAGAAGAGCTTCGTGCAAGGCATCGCCATGACGGGCATCAAGTGACCGACGAGGCCGTCATCATCGGCACCAGGTACAGGGTTCCTTGAGGATGGACCTCTCTGACTGGCGCCCAAGGGGCCGACGGGGGATAAGCAACCTCCGTCGGCCCCTTGTTCGTTCTGGATTTAGACTGGGCTGGTGAACGTCGCGGACGGGGAGGTCAGGTATGGATGAGCGTCAGGACGATCAATATGGGCTGAGCTCCGAGCAGGAGGATGCCCTAGGGGTTCTGGCATCGGCGGATCCCCACGCCGGACAGTCCAAATGGACCATCCTCAGGCAATTGCCGCCGGATAAGCGTTGGCCCTACTTCGCCCAGCACTTCCTTCCTGGTATTCTCGCCGCTGTTCTGGTGCTGGCCCTTGTGGTCAGCCTGGTCGTCACCAGACTGACCAGGCCGCCGGACCCGCTTATTTCAGTGCAAGGCTTCAATATGAGCGCCCATGAGGAGGGGTTCGACCGTCTCAAACAGGGATTCATGCGCGATCGGGGAATCAAGGATGGTCGGCTGGTGGACATGGAGGCGACCATGACGCTGAACGGCCAAGGCTACGACGATTCGGCCAAGGCCCTGACCCGGGTCAGCGCAGGCCAGATCAACATGGTGATCGCCCCCGTGGGCATCTTTCCGACTCTGTGCAAGCGCGGGCTGGTGGCCAAGCCCTCGCAAGGATTGAAGGGCGACGACCTGCGTCGGTTGGCTGGCCAGGGTGTTCTGGTGGATTCCAAAGGCCGACAGGTATCGAATCCGTCCCATGCCATGGGTCTGGATCTCTCCCGCTCATCGCGCTGGCGGCAGGTGCCTGGTCTGCCCGATCATGCCATCCTAGGGCTGAGCAAGGTAGCCGACACCATAACCTACGTCCGGGCCTTCGTTGACTATATGGATTTCGACTGAGTTCCCGGATCCCTTTGAAGCGTGTTTGTGGTATGAATTCCCAGGGCGGATTCCCGCCCTAGCAGGTGGTAGCCCACGATCACTGCGCGAGGGGTTCGGCCCGAATCTTCCTGTCTTTCCTGCTGACGGACATGATCCAGCATCATGAAGATGGCCATCCGCACCATCTCAGCGAAAAGTGAAATCCAAGGCCACGATGGTCAGGGTGGGGAGGGAGTGGGCTCCGGTTCAATCCCGTCTCCGCAGGCAGCCAATTCGGGTGAATCTGCTGCTACGCCACCGAGGCTTCGTCCACTGGCGTGACCTGGGCTGTGCCCTGCCAGTGGGGGCGCCGGGAGGAATGACCTCTCCGGAGCGGATTGTGGACAGACACCGGGTGCTGCGCTGCCGGACATCGGACTCCATGACATGCGGAGGCATATAGATGGGGAGGAGGATTGCCTTTACCCTCATGTGGGCAAGGCTGACTGGTATGGAGCTGTATATGCACGAACCTGCAAAGAAGCGAGTCAGCGGGTCAGAGTCCGCTTCAAAATCCGATACTCGCTCTCGGTGATGGGCATAATGGAGCCGTGGCGCTTGGTCAGCCGGCCGAAGTTCATGTCGTTGACCAAGGTCCAGTCCTGCTGCCGTCGGGATGACAAATCCGCAGAGCGGAAGGGCAGGTAGCCCCGGCCCTCGGCGAACTGGTCGCAGATCAGGCCGAAGGGCATGGTCCGACCGTCGGGTACGGCGGCATCCGTATCGTTGTAGAGGAAGAGCTCGGGTCCCTCCAGATAACGCGAGGAGTAGCGTCCTTGGCCGAAGATGTCGGTCAGATTGGATAGGTAGGACCAGGCCTGGTCGTCGTCCGTACGCACCAGCTCATGGGTTACCGCATAGGGGTTACGGGTGCGTTCCAGGGTGATCTGGTCATCCTTGGAGGCCCGGTACCACCAGCCGTCGGGCGCCTTGAGCATGGTTGTGTCGATGATTCCGTTGCTGCGGTCGATCCACTTGACTGGACGTGAGAAGGTGATCAGGTCAGCGCTGGTGGCGTAATACATGTTGATGCCGTCGCCCAGCTCGTTGACCAGGTCGGCCGCGGCCGGGTCCTCGGTGCTGTCGGCGGCAGCCGTGGCCCAGAAGACTATCCATCGCTTCCTGTCGGCATCCCAACAGGCCTCCGGCGCCCAGGCCATGCCGGCCTTGGGAATGGCCGAGGCCACATCAACCAGGCGGGGTCTACCCCAGTGGGCCAGGTCAGGCGAATCCCAGATGACCAGGCCGGTGGATCCGTTTACGGTGGCCCTGCCCTCCTGCCAGCCGCCCCTGTGGTAGACGGATAGGTCGGTGGCGATGATGTGGAAGAGGCCGTCTGGTCCACGGACGACATAGGGGTCGCGTACGCCGCCCTCGCCTTCGCTCCAGGTCAGCACCGGGTCTCCCTGGGCCCGCAGGTCATGCCAGTGCAGGCCGTCGCGGCTGAGGGCGAAGTAGAGCTGCTCGTCCGTCTCGGCCTGTTCATGGCCGGTGAAGTGGACGAAGAGGTAGGCGCTGGTAGCTTCGAACGAGGGCTGCCAATCCATAGACATAATCCACCTTTCCTGCTTGCGACAACGGTACCGCGGCGGCGGGGGACTGGCGGACGGACGGCGGATGCTTCTTCGCTCTTCCGTTCCTGCCGTTCGAGGGCCGCCATGGGTGATTTTAGCTGCCGGCGTTCCCTTTGTCGGCGCCACCCACCCGGGCGGGTCGTGGTTTGGGTCGCACGGGACTCTAGACTGTGGACCATGAGCAGGCATCATCGCGACCGCAGCTGGGCTCCCGACCCGGAGCCCCTGCCCGAAGGCATTGGAGTCATCGACGATCACACCCACATGGCCTCTGTTGTTCCTTTCGCCCAGGAGATGGACCGGCAGGCCAGGGAGCGCGGGCAGGATCCGGTCCCCGTCCGCACGGTCGACCAGCAGCTGGAAAGGGCTGGGGCCGTGGGCGTGGTCGGGACCATCGACGTGGGCTGCGAGCTGCCTAACCTGCAGACGGCTGTGGACCTGGCCCTGGCCCATCCCGGGGTGGTTCACGCAGCTCTGGCCATTCATCCCAATGAGGCCGTTCTGCATGGTCATCGAGGGGTGCCGGGACCGGACGGACTGCCACTGAAATATCAGCCCTGGCATGAGGTCCCCTTCGAGCAGGCGCTTGAGGAGGTCACCCGCCTGGCTCGCGCATATCCCGACCAGGTGGTGGCCATCGGGGAGACGGGCATGGACCTCTTCCGAACCGGTCAGGGGGCTGAAGAGATCCAGCGGCAGGCCTTCCGGGACCACATCGCCCTGGCCAAGGAACTGGATCTGCCCATGCAGATCCACGACCGCGACGCCCACCGGCAGGTCATTGAGACCCTGCTGGAGGATGGCGCTCCCGAGCGCACGATCTTCCACTCCTATTCAGGTGATGCGCAGATGGCCCAGGTGGCCGCCGAGCACGGTTGGTATCTGAGTTTTTCCGGGACGGTCTCCTACAAGGGCAACGAGGGAATCCGCCAGGCCCTGTCCGTGGTCGGCATGGACCACATCATGGTGGAGACCGATGCACCCTACCTGAGTCCTATGCCCTACCGGGGACGCACCAACTCCCCATACATGATTCCTTATACCCTCCGAGCCATGGCCGATGCCTTGGGTTGCCCCCTGGCCCAAGTGGCCAAAGCGACGGCGGCCACCACGTGCCGGGTTTA
Source organism: Bifidobacterium sp. W8114 (assembly GCF_016101165.1). NCBI lineage: Bacteria > Bacillati > Actinomycetota > Actinomycetes > Bifidobacteriales > Bifidobacteriaceae > Bifidobacterium > Bifidobacterium sp. W8114. The sequence goes on from NZ_JACFRA010000003.1 coordinate 81,357, forward strand.
TGGCTTGTGAGGGATGTCCGACGGACGCTGCCAGGCGGTATTAAGCTAATGGTGTGTCGCGGTCTGAATCGCCCCTGCCGAGTGTGGGGGGAGAGTGCTACGGTTGTCGTCGCACGTGTGCGCGAACAGCAACATACGGCACCCGGAAGTAGATGAGTGAAGGCATTGGCCGATGGAGGGCTCTATGGCGGATGAGCGGCATGAGTTGGCGGCTCAGGATGATGGCAGGGGCGCTGACGAACCACCCCGGTTATCCAGCGAAAAAGCGGCGAAGCCGACGGCGGCCTCCCGTAAGGGTCGGCTGACGAAGGAGTCGATACTTCCCCCGGAGAGCTTTACCAAGGCCCCAAAGATCTCGGCCAAATCCCGCACGCGCGAGGAGGAGAACGAGCTCAAGCGGGTCCGGCGCGAGGCCCAGCGTGCGGCCCAGCGTCGCCGCACCCCGCCAAAGGGCCCTCTGGGCCGCTGGTGGCGACGGGTGCAGTCCTCGCCTGACAGGATCAGCCTGGGCATGTGCATCGTGGCCCTGGGTGTGGTCTACGGCGACATCGGCACCTCGCCCCTGTACACCATGCAGGCCTTCGTGGCCGGGCAGGGCGGCATGGCCCGTGTGGACAGGGCTGCAGTGCTGGGTATGCTCTCCCTGGTCTTCTGGTCCATCACGCTGATCACCACGGTCAAATACGTTCTGGTGGCCATGCGCATCGACAACAAGGGCGAGGGTGGCATCTTCGCCCTGTATACCCTGGTCCGGCACTACGGCAAATGGCTGGCCATCCCTGCCATGGTCGGTGGCGCAGCCTTCCTGGCTGACTCGGTGCTGACTCCGGCGGTCTCCATATCCTCGGCAGTCGAAGGCCTGAAGACCATCCCCGTCCTGACTCCGATCTTCCGCGAAAACGGAAACCTGACCATGGTCATCACCTTAGTGATCATCCTGATTCTGTTTGCGGTCCAGTCGCGCGGAACGGAGCGGATCGGTAAGGTCTTCGGAAGCGTGGTCATGGTCTGGTTCGCATTCCTGGCCTTGATCGGCATCTACTGCATAGGCAACGACTGGTCCATCTTCGAGGCCCTGAATCCGGTCTACGGGATTCGCTTCCTCTTCAGCCCGCAGAACCCGGTGGGTCTGACCATCATGGGCACGGTCTTCCTGTCCACCACGGGAGCCGAGGCTCTCTATTCCGACATGGGTCACGTGGGTCGGGGCAACATCTATGCCACATGGCCCTTTATCAACGTCGCCCTGGTCTTCAACTACTTCGGCCAGGGGGCCTGGATCCTGCGCAACAGCGACAATAAGGCCCTGCAGGGTGTGGACGGGCTCAACCCCTTCTTCCAGATGATGCCCACCACCGTGCGTTACGTGGCTGTCCTCCTGTCGGTGACGGCCGGCGTCATCGCCTCGCAGGCCCTGATAACGGGTGCATTCACCATGGTCTCGGAGGCCACCGGCCTCAACTGGATGCCGCACCTGCAGGTGCGCTACCCGGCGCGGACCCGTGGCCAGCTCTATATCCCAACCATCAACTGGGTCCTGTGCGCGGCCACGCTGACGGTGCTGGCCATCTTCAAGGATTCCGAGCACATTTCTGCCGCCTACGGATTGGCCCTGACGGTGACCATGATCACCACCACCGTTCTGCTGGCCGACTATATCTGGCACGACGGCAAGCGGGCGCTCTCCCTGCTCTTCGCTGCTGTCTTCCTGGCCATCCAGATCCTCTTCTTCATGGCCTCCATGGCAAAGTTCATGCACGGCGGCTGGTTCACCATGCTGCTGACCGCGGCCATCCTCTACATCATGTACACCTGGGATGTGGGCACCAAGGTGGAGCGCTCACAGCGTCGGCATATGACGGCAAAGGAGTGTCTGCCCGCCCTGGAGATGCTCCACAACGACTTCCGTGTCCCCTATTACGCGGACAATCTGGTCTATCTGACCTCGGACGCGGAGATGCGGCGGCTGGACACCGATATCTTCTTCTCCATCTTCGCCAACCGGCCCAAACGTGCTCGCGCCTGGTGGGCGGTCTCGGTCCAGACCACGGATGCTCCCTACACCCGCAAGTATTCGGTGGAGAATTTCGGCACCAACTACCTCTTCCGTGTGCGCATGAGGCTGGGCTTCAAGGTTGACCAGAATGTGGCCACCTACCTGCACCAGATCATGCATGAGCTGATCGACAGCGGCGAACTGCCCAAGCAGCCATCCATCTACCCCAAGGTGGACGAGGATCCGCAGATCGGCACAGTCACCTACGTGCTGGTCCACAAGGCCCTGATGCCCGAGTCGAAGATCGATTCCCGCGGTGCCTTCTCGCTGAAGGTCAAGTACGCCATCCGCAAGGTGGCGGGCTCGCCGATCAAGTGGTTCGGTCTGGCTCCCTACAACCCCATCGTGGAGGTGCAGCCCCTGTTCGTTTCCACCAGGGCGGTTCCCAAGCTGACGCGAGTGGTTCTGCCTTCCCGCAAAATCAAGGGCGGCAAGCATCACAAGGACTGAGTGAGTGGAATCTCACCCTATGGATCCTGGCCCAAATCGGGTCCGGGCCATAGAATTGACGGCATGGAACCTGGTGCCCGGCCTTTCCGGGCTACCGTCGAAAGGTGATGTGATGACACAAGCTCAAGCCAATATCGGAGTCGTGGGTCTGGCCGCCATGGGCGCCAGCCTGTCCAGGAACCTGGCACGGCACGGCAATACCGTAGCGGTTTACAACCGTCACTATTCGCGCACCGAGACCCTGATCAATGATCATGGCCAGGAGGGGCGGTTTGTCCCGGCCAAGACGTTGCAGGAGTTCGTGGCCTCGTTGACCAAACCCCGCACCGCCATCATCATGGTCAAGGCCGGTGATCCCACCGACCAGATGATCAACGACCTGGCCGACCTGATGGAGCCGGGGGACATCATCGTCGACGCCGGCAATGCCTACTTCAAGGACACCATCCGCCGGGAGAAGGCCATCCGCGCCCGTGGATTGCACTTTGTTGGCTGCGGTGTCTCCGGCGGCGAGCAGGGCGCACTCCTGGGGCCCTCCATGATGCCCGGTGGAACCGATGAGTCCTGGAAGACCCTGGGACCCATCCTGGAGTCCATCGCCGCCAAGGTCGACGGCGAACCCTGCGTCACCCACATCGGCACAGACGGTGCGGGTCACTTCGTCAAGATGGTCCATAACGGCATCGAGTACTCCGATATGCAGGTGATCGCCGAGTCCTATGACCTGATGCGTCGCGGTCTGGGCATGGAACCCGAGGCCATCGCCCAGGTCTTCGAGGAGTGGAACAAGGGGGATCTGAACTCCTACCTGGTGCAGATCACCGCCGAGGTACTCCATCACACCGATGCCGCCACCGGCAAGCCCTTCATCGACATCGTCACCGATCAGGCCGGCATGAAGGGCACCGGTACCTGGACTGTGCAGACCGCACTGGATCTTGCCGTGCCCGTGACCGGCATTGGTGAGGCCGTCTTCGCCCGGGGACTTTCCTCTTCGTCTGAGCTGCGCAGCCAGGCTGCACAGGAGGGACTGAAGGGTCCGCAGCCCAAGGCCGTCATGGCCGATCTGGCTGCCGACCCCGAGGCCCGCAAGTCCTTCATCGAGGACATTCGCCAGGCCCTCTATGCTTCCAAGATCGTGGCCTACGCCCAGGGATTCAACGAGATGCAGGAGGGAGCCCGGGTCTATGGCTGGAAGCTGGACATGGGCGCCATCGCCCGCATCTGGCGCGGCGGCTGCATCATCCGGGCCAAGTTCCTGAACCGGATCTCTGATGCCTACGCCTCTGGCCGTGAACCGGGCTCCCTGCTCTTCGACCCCTTCTTCAAGCAGGCGGTCGAGCAGGCCCAGGATTCATGGCGGCGTGTCGTGGCCAGCGCCACCCAGGCCGGCATCCCCATCCCCGTCTTCGCCAGCTCCCTGTCCTACTACGACGGACTGCGTTCCGATCGGCTCCCCGCCGCCCTGATCCAGGGGCAGCGTGACCTCTTCGGCGCCCACACCTATGGGCGCGTGGATCAGCCGGGTGTCTTCCACACCCTCTGGGCCGAGGACAAGTCCGAGATCAAGCAGGACTGAGCTTCTCGCCGGAACCGCAAGGGTCCGCACAGCCGCTGAAACGGCTGCGCGGACCCTTTTGTCATCCTGTCAGCGGATCCTGGCTGTGGATTCCCGGACCACCAGCCGGCATGCGGCAGTCGTCCGAGTGGGAGGACGATTATCGTCCTCGCCCTGCAGACGAGCCAGGAGGGCATCCACCGCCTTGCGGGCCAGGTCCTCCTTGTCGGTGCTGATGGTGGTCAGCGAAGGTATATAGGACTCTCCCTCCTGGATGCCGTCGAATCCCACAACGGCCAGGTTCCGGGGAACCTCCACTCCGCATTCGTGCAGTCCTCGGATCAGGCCCAGGGCCAGGGAGTCGGTCATGCAGAAGATGCCGTCAAAGGGCAGGTCGGACGTGTCGGCCAGATGATGGCCCAGGTCGCGGGCCATTTCCCCGTCCCAGCGGTCCAGGGACAGGAAGTCCTTAGGTTGGGCCTCGATTCCGGCGGCCTTCAGGGTCTTCAGGCAGCCTGCCACCCTACGGCCACGGACCGAGTGCAGTTGGACCGGATTGGTGCTGGCCGCCATGTCGGCACCCACCACGCCTATTCGTCGGCATCCACAGTCCAGCAGGTGCTGCACGGCCATGGCGGCTCCCTCGAATCCGGCCGTCATGACCGAGTCGAAGACCGGCTCGGCTGAGGGGTCGTCCAGCAGGACCAGAGGCTTGCCATCGGCCAGCTCCTGCATCTCTTCATTGGTGATGCTGCCTGGGCTGAAGATGGTGCCGTCGCAGAGCTGGCTGGTCACATGCCGGAGGATGGAGACCTCGTCCTGTTTGGAGTTGGAGGTCTGCTGGATGATGGCCTGCATGCCGTGGGCATTGATCTGCCGGGAGATGGCCGCGCTCATCTGCGCGGGGTAAGGCTTGTCTAGTTCGAAGATGGCCACACCGATGATGCCGCTCTTGCCTGAGCGCAGGCTTCTGGCCGACAGGTTGGCCGAGTAGCGGAGCTTGTGGGCGGCAAGCAGGACCCTGCGCCTGGTGTCATCCGCTATGCGTCTATCGCCTCGAAGGGCATAGGAGGCAGTGGCCCGAGAGACCTGCGCCTCCTTGGCCACATCGCTCATCGTCACCATCTCGCACCTTTCACGGGGTTCAGCCATCATCTTAGGCACACAGGGGTCTTGTCGGCATATAATTGACACGATTCAACCAACGTGCTATACCATATTGTGACAGCAGTTGAATCGTGTCAATTCCCGGGTCTCGACGTTGAACAGCCCGGACGGATGTTCAGAGGATTGATTGCAAGGAGGAGTCATGAAGCTGAAGCGAGCATGGAAGGGCATAGCTGCGGCGTTGGGGGTCGGCGTGTTGGTGTCGGCCATGGGTGCCTGCGGGGCTGGTGGCGCTGACGGGTCCAAGACCACGCTGACCTTCCTGTCATGGAACAACGAACAGGTCATGAGGCCATACATCGACCAATTCGAGCAACAGAACCCGGGGATCAAGGTGGACTTCAGCTACTCGCCGCCGACCCCCGAGTACATCCAGACCCTGCAGACCCGACTGGTCGGCAACCAGGCCCCGGATGTGTTCATCATCACCTCCGAGAACAAGGCCGACCTGATCAAGAACGGCTACGTGCGGGACCTGACCAACGAGCCCTTCATGCGCAACATCTCCCAGGCCAACAAGGACTTCGTCAGTCATGAGGGCAAGGTCTACGGTATGTCCGTGTCCTCCTGGGCCTCCGGCATCGTCTACAACAAGGACCTGCTGGCCAAGGCTGGCGCCAAGGAGGTACCGGAGACCTGGGACGGGTTCCTGCAGCTGTGCAAGAAGCTCAAGGCCGCCGGGGTCACGCCCTTCCTGGAGACCATCGCCGATGGCCCCAGCAGGATTCCCGACGCCTTCATGGGCTCGCAGTTCGACAGGGACAAGGTCGACGTGACCAGCCTGATTGACCGCCGCCCTCAAAAGCCCGGCAGCGACCAGCGCGAGGCGGCTGCGGCCTGGATGAAGCTTTACGACCAGGGCCTGGTCACACGGGACACGGTCGGCATCAGCGGCGACGACATGAAGACCCAGTTCATCAACGGCCAGGTGGCCATGATCTGCACCGGCCCCTGGGATCTGCCATCCATCGGCCAGTCCGGGCTCAAGTATGGTATGGCCCCCATGCCGCTCTTGGAGAAGGGCATGGTCAACTACGCCCAGGGATCGCCATCGCCCGCCTACGCCATCTACTCCCACCTCAAGGGCGACAAGCTCAAAGCGGCCCGGAAGTTCCTGACCTTCATGGACAGTCACTGGGCCCTGCAGCGTTCGGCCGACAACGGGGATGCCATCACCGTCCAGGGGTTCAAGGCCAAGGTCAAGCCCGAGTACGAGCAGGTCTACCGGGCCAACGTGCAGCCAGGCCACTACTTCCTGCTCATGAACTTCTATGCCAAGCCGGATGTGCTGACAACCGTGCGCCAGTCCGAGACCCAGCAGCTGGTGCAGGGGTCCATCAATCTGGATCAGTGGGCCAAGGCCATCGACGACAAAATGGCCTCGGTCAAGTAGGAAGGGCTGGATCATGGCTTCCCAATCTGCGGCAGAGCGTGCCAACGCCCATCGGCGGCGCATGGTCGGCCTGCGGCAGGATCTGACCTCTTTCTGGTTCCTCCTGCCCATCCTGGCCGTCTTCGTCATCCTCTTCGCGGTGCCGCTGGTGCAGACCATCATCTACTCGGTGACCGACTTCAACGGCTACAGCCTGAACATGCACTATGTGGGCTGGAAGAACTATCACAGCGTGTTCACCGATTCCTCGACCATGCAGGGTCTGGTGTTCACCATTCTGTACGCTGTGGCCCAGACGGTCCTGGTGACCATCTTCGCCATCCCCTTGGCCGTCACCCTGAACCGGAAGTTCTGGGGCCGCAACTTCGCACGCTCACTGTTCTTCTTCTTCAGCGTGCCATCGTTGGCAATCATGGGCATGGTCTGGAAGTACATTTTTTCGCCTATGAAGTCAGGTGTCATCAACACCATCCTGGGCGTCTTCGGCCTGGGGCCGGTGCCCTGGCTGTCCAACTCGACCCTGGCCCGGTGCTGCGTCATCTTCATCGCCGTCTGGGCACAGATCGGCTGGCATGCCACCCTCTACCTGGCTTTCCTGCAGTCCATTCCCGGAGACCTCTATGAGCAGGCCACAGTGGACGGGGCCAGCAGCCGCCAGCAGTTCGTCCACATCACCCTGCCCCAGCTGATTCCGGGCATCGTCACCTCAAGTTTCCTCCTCATGTCAGGTGGCCTCAAGGTTTACGATCTGCCCTACACCATGACCAAGGGCGGCCCCGGGTACTCCACCTATACGGTGACCCAGTCCATCATCCAGCAGGGCATCGGCCAGTCCCAGTACGGGTTGGGCTCGGCCCTGGCGGTTTTGTTCACCTTGGCTACGGCCCTCGTGGTCTTCGCTCAGATGGGTGCCGCCAGCCTGATTTCGAGGAGGTTCCAATGAGCAGCAGCAAGAGCTCGACTCTGACACTGAGCCAGCGGGAGCGGCGGCGTTCGGTGGTCAGAAGCGTGGTGGTGCTGATCATCGCCCTGATCTGCGCTGTGCCCCTCTGGTACATCCTGATCAACACCTTCAAGACCGTCCCCGACATGGCCACCAATCCCCTGGGCCTGCCCAAGCAGTGGACGTTGCGCAACTACACGCGGGCCTTCGCCACGGTGCCCATCGTCCGCAGCCTGGTCAACACCCTGATCGTCACCTTTTTCGGTGTCCTCTTCCAGGTGCTGATCGGAGCTTTGGCTGCCTACGGGATGATCCTGCGCAAGTCGATCTTCACCTCGGTCATCGGGGTGATCCTCATGATTGCCTTCGTCATTCCCGCCCAGTCCACCCTGATTCCCCTCTACCGGATGGAGTCCAGCGTGGGGCTTGTCAACACGCTCCTGGGTCTGATCGTCATGTACCTGGGCGGGGCGGTCTTCTGCTACTTCCTGATCGTGGGCTACATGCAGTCCCTGCCCTTCGAGCTCATCGAGGCCGCCAGGATCGACGGTGCCGGCCCCTTGAGGATCTTCTGGAGCATCGTGCTGCCACTGATCAGGCCCATCCTGACTACGGTGGTGGTCTTCCAGACCATGTCGACCTGGAACGACTTCATGACGGCCAACGTTTTCATCAGCAGCTCCAACCTGCGCACCATCGTCCTGCAGGTCTACAACGCAGTCGGCCAGTTCACGACTGATTGGCCCAGCTTCATGACCATTACGGTCCTGGCCCTGATTCCGGTCTTCATCTTCTTCATCTTCTGCCAGAAGTGGATCGTTTCCGGGCTGGTTGCCGGAGCGGTCAAGGGGTAAGGCGCCCAGTCGAAAGGTCGTAGTCAATGGCGGCGGTCGGAGGTTCCGGCCGCCGCACTCATGAAGGATCGGAGTCATAGTCCATGGAGGAATTCGCAAGCGCACATCAAGGATCGAAGGGGACGGGATTGGCGAGCAACCCTTTGCATCGCTACTGCGCGGACCCGGATCTGGTCATGATCGGGGACCGCTGGTACCTCTATTGTACCGAGGACGGTCTAGCTGGTTGGTCCTCGCACGCCTTCTACGTCTATGAATCCGGAGATCTGTGCCACTGGACTCGCCGAAAGATCTTGGACCTGGACCAGGTCCCCTGGTGGCATGGGAGGCAAGGTGCCTGGGCTCCCTGTCTGCTGGTGCGCCAGGGGCGCTGCATCCTGTATTTTGTGGCAGACGGGCAAATCGGCCAAGCTGTCGCTCCCGGCCCAACCGGCCCCTTCCGGGTGGCCCAGGAGCCATTCATCGCCCGAGGGGACTATGACTGCGTGCCCATTGATCCCTCGGTCTTTGTGGATGACGACGATATACCCTACCTGCTCTGGGGCAATGGCCGTGCCTACATGGCGCGGCTGAGCTCGGACGGCATGTGCCTGGAAGATGGCTCGGTGCGCTCCGCCGTACCCGACAATTTCCGCGAAGCCATCACTGTTTGCCGACGGGGAGACACCTACTATGCTTCCTGGTCGGAGAACGACACCAGGGATCCGAACTACCGGATCCGCTGGTCCAACGCGCCATCGCTGGATGGGCCCTGGACCGCACCCCAGATCCTGGTCAAGGCTGATTATGACAAGGGGATTCTAGCCACGGGGCACCACTGCATCACCCGTGTGCCGGGCCGGGATGATTGGATCGTGGCCTACCACAGGTTCGCCAGGGACGGCCAGGGCGACGGCTGTCATCGCGAAATCGTCTTTGCCCCCTTGGATTTCGCTGATGACGGTGCCATGGTCCAGGTCCGTCCGCAGGTGGGATCCTACTGGTACCCGGCCCGGGACCAGGTCACTCCCTGACGATGGGGTGGCCGCCGAAGGCGCTGCGCAGAGCGGAGACCACCTTCATGGTCATGGGATCCTCAATCTTGGAGGACTGACGGGCGTAGAGGGCCGAGGTGATGGCCGGTGTGGGCACCCCCAGCTCCAGGGCGTCCGCAATCATCCACTTGGTCTCACCGGTCTCATCGGCCTCGCCGGCGATCCCGCTCAGGTGCGGATCCTCCTTCAGGGCCTGGGCCAGCAGGTCCAGCAGCCAGGACTGGATGACCGAGCCCTTGCGCCAGGACTCCACCACTTCGCCTGGCTCCCTGATCAGGTCGGAGGCCTCCAGGACCGCATACCCCTCGGCCAGGGCCTGCATCATCCCGTACTCGATGCCGTTGTGGATCATCTTGGCATAGTGGCCCGCGCCGGTTCCTCCAGCGTGGACCAGGCCGTAGTCGCCCTCGGGCTTCAGGGTGTCAAGAATGGGCTGGATCCGGGCCACGTCCTGGTCAGATCCGCCGACCATCAGGGCGTACCCCTTCTCCTTGCCCCAGATGCCGTTGGAGGTGCCCACGTCCACCAGGCCTATACCCTTGGCGGACAGGGCTTGGGCGTGCTCCTGGTCCTGGGTGAAGCGGGTGTTGCCGCCATCCACGACCAGGTCGCCACGTTCCATCAGCTCGCCCAGCTGATCAAGTGTGGACTCGATGGGCTTGCCGGCCGGGACCATGACCCAGATCACCCTGGGGGGCTCCAGCGCCTGGATCAGGGCCCCAAGGCTGCCGACATCCCTGCCCGAGTTCGGAGCGATGTCGTAGCCGATCACCTGGTGGCCGCCGGTACGTAGGCGGTCTGCCATGTTCTTGCCCATGCGTCCCAGGCCAATCATGCCAATCTTCATAGTGTCAGTTCCTCTCCTTGACTGCAACAGTGTGAAGTTGACCGCGGCGGTTGGTTCTCGGCTGCGGTCGGGCCGAATCGTCGGTGCTACTGGCGGGCTGCCTGCCGGGCACGCTCGGCCTGAACCTGGGCGGTGTGCGCCTTGACGTAGCTCTGAAGGCCCAGGGTGTCGATGACCTCTTCGGCCTCGATCTCAGGAGACATGCGCAGACCCACGTCGATGGTCAGGTGGACTTCGTCCGGTCCCAGGGGTTCCAGGTCATCGAACTGGGAGCGGAGCATCTGCGGCTTCATGAAGTGGCCCTTCCGCTTGGAGAGCCGTTCCATGATGGAGTCGTAGTCCCCGCTCAGGTGAATGAAGACTACCCCCGGCATCCGCAATCGTTCACGATAGATCCGCTTCAGGGCCGAACAAGTGACCATTCCGGGCACTCCTCGCCGCATGTGGTCCTCGATCCAATCATGGATACTGTCCAGCCAGGGCCATCGGTCCTCGTCGTTCAGGGGGATGCCGCGAGCCATCTTGTCGATGTTGGCCTGCGGGTGGAAATCGTCGGCCTCGGCCATGTCCCAACCCAGCTTGTTGCCCAGGTGCTCGTTCATGGTGGTCTTGCCGCAGCCGGCGACCCCCATGATGACCAGAATGGGGGTGCGGCCTTGGAAGTAGTCCGGGGGAACCGTGTTGTCCACTGCTGAGGGCACCTGCGGCTCAGGGTGTTCTTCTGCGCTCAGCGCGTCGGAGTTCTTCAACGTTGTGTCGACCATGTGTAACCTTTCTGAAAAGTGATTTGACAATGACGCTCAGGCAGTGATGGGCACAAAGATGCTGGCGACCATGACCAGAACCAGGACCACTACCGACAGCAGGCATTCAAGAACCGACCAGGTCTTCAGGGTCTCGCCGACACTCAGGCCGAAGTACTCCTTGATCAGCCAGAAGCCCGCGTCATTGAGGTGGGAGAGGAAGATGGACCCAGCGCCGATGACGATGACCAGGAGGGTAGTGGCCATGGAGCCTGCATGCATCATGGTCATGGCATTGCTGAGGATGCCGGCCGTGGTCAGGATGGAGACGGTGGCCGAGCCTGTGGCGATGCGCACGAAGACGGCGATGACCCAACCCAGAAGGAAAATGGAGATGTTGGAGTTCTCTACAAAGGTACCGATGATTTTGCCGATGCCGGTGGAGACCAGAACGCCCTTGAAGCCGCCGCCTGCGCCCACAATCAGCAGGATGCCTGCCACGGCGGGAAGCGAGGCTCCCAGGGAGTCATTGACGGTCTTCCAGGAGATGCCCGAGGCTGCCTTGAGGACCAGCATGGAGACAATCAGCGCTATGGCCAGGGCCATGACCGGGTTGCCGATGAAGTTGATGGTCTGTGCCAGGCCGTCCGTGCGGTCCATGAACCCGGGAATGGCAATCTCGAAGATGGAGGTCAGCAGCATGAGGACTGCTGGCAGTAGGATGCAGCAGACCGAGAGGCCGAAGGATGGCAGACGGGTCTCTTCCTTGCCCGCCTGTTCGCTCTTGGCCACGAAGTCAGCCGGGGCTTCGATGGGTACCCAGCGGGAGGCCAGTCGGGAGAAGGCCGGGCCCACGACGACCAGGGTGATCAGGGCGAAGGGGATGCCGAACATCATGGTCAGGCCTACGTTGCCGGTCTGCTTGAACTGGCTCAGGGCGGCCAGGGGACCAGGGTGAGGAGGCACACAGGCGTGCATGATGGACAGGCCTGCCAGGGTGGGGATGGCCACACGCATCAGGGGAAGCTTGGTGCGGCGGGCCACCAGAATGATGACCGGGACCAGAATGACCAGGCCAACCTCGAAGAACATGGGCAGGCCGATCAGGGCGCCGATCAGGGCCATGATCCAGGGGATGGTTGCGGGCTTGGACTTGGCGACCAGGGTGTTGACCACCTGGTCAGTGGCTCCAGTGTCCATGAGGACCTTGCCGATCATTGCTCCCAGGCCGATCAGAATGCCCACCGAGCCCATGGTGGAGCCGAACTCGCCAGTGAAGCTGGCCAGGGTGGCCACGGGACCGTAGCCGGAACCGATGCCGACCACCAGGGCGGCACCCAGCAGGGAGACAAAGGGATGGAGTTTGACGACAGTGACCAGGAAAATGAGCACCACCAGGCTGAGCACCAAGCTGATGCCCAATTGGGTGGTGTTCAGGGAAACGGCCTGACTCGCCGCCAGGGTTAGGTACCCGTCGGCTGTCGGCTGCGACGCTAAAAGCATGGCTACCTCTTCTCTGAGGGTGCGAACCATTCGGCATTATCAGCTTTCCGGCTCTTTTTTTGCATTACTTAATATCAACAGAGTGATATTAAGTATGCCTTAACAAACAATATCCTACACGAATCTGGGACGGATTGGAAGATGGCATGCTGAAAGCAGGGTTGAGCCTCTACTTGTTTGCTGAATCGTCTGATCGCTCTGAATACGGGACCGATTGCTAGAGTGGAATCCGTGGAAAGCGCGAGTAAGCCTGATGACGAAACGGCTACAGAAGGCACCCTGCATGACCGGCTGCTGGACCAGTGGGGGGCGGCCATCGTCGATGGCACTATCGCACCGGGCGACAGGCTGCCCTCCCCGGATCTGGATAGCCAGAGGCCTTCGCGCACAGTGACTCGGGAGGTTACCAGTGTTCTTGAGGCCATGGGTCTGGTCACTGTCAAGCGCAAGGTCGGTGCCACAGTCAATCCTTGTCAACATTGGAATATTTATGATCCACAGGTGATCGAGTGGAGGCTGCGCGGACCCGACCGGGGGCGGGCCCTGCATGAGCTGTCCGAGCTCAGGGCATGCGTGGAGCCCATGGCTGCCCAGCTGGCGGCCGGCCATGCTGATCAGGATCAATGGGCGAAGCTGACGCGGGCCGCTATTGATATGGTGGCCAACGCTGACCGGGCCGACGGGCCGGACTATCTTCGGGCTGACGAAACCTTCCATCGAACCCTGCTTGAGGCATCGGGCAACGCTATGTTCGCGGCGCTGGGCGATGTGATTGCCTCAGTGCTGTCCGGGCGGACCCGGCATGAGCTTATGCCCAGAAAGGCCGATGAGAAGGCTCTGCGGCTGCACGGCGACGTGGCTGCGCTGATACGTCGGGGCGATGCAGAGGGGGCACGGCATGCCATGGAGTGGATCGTCGACGAATCCGATCGGGCTGTCGAGCAAATGACAAGAAAGGACTCCGAAGATTCCGTCCGTGCTGCGGGTAAGGAATCTTCCGAGTCCTGAGATCCGTGGAGGCTCTTGGTGCAGAAGGCTCAGTTCAGTTTCGAGGCGGCATCAGCGTCCAGGAGCCAGAGGGTCTCTCGGGTGCCCCTGGCATAAGAGGAGGGGACATGGGGATTGTCTGTGGTTCCCAGGGCGGCAGCGACGGCCGAAGCCTTCTCGGCAGTTGAGGTGAACAGCCAGACCTTGGGGGTCCGGTGGATGAATGGCGTGGTCATGGTGACCCTGAGCGGGGGCAGCTTGGGGGAGTTGCTGACACCCGTCACCAGCAGATCGTCGTCCTGCAGCCTGACCTCGGGGCGGTCGGGGAAGAGGGAGGCATAGTGGCCGTCGGGGCCTACACCGAAGACGGCCAGATCCATCCGGCCCTCAGGGCCCAGTTGGTCGATGATTTCCTGCTGATACGTGGCTGCTGCCTGGGTCAGAGCCCGTTCGTTCTCCTCCTGGTCGGCGGCTTCAACCTGAGCTGGGCTGCGAGTGTCCACGGGCATGGAATGCACGTTGGCCTGCGGCAGCAGCCCCTGGTTGATCAGCGAGCCATACCAGGCCCGCCGTGCCTGTTCGTCGTTGCGGTCCGGGTCTTCCAGGCCCACGAACCGCTCATCGCTCCACCAGAGGTGGACCCGGCTCCAATCCACACTCCGGCTCAGGGGATCAGCACCCATCAGGGCATAGACATCCGCTGCGTCACGCCCACCGGTCAGCGCCAGGTCTGCCCGATCCTGACGGGCCAGGAGGTCTCCCAGCTCCAGCAGGATGCGGGCTGCGGTGGCCTGATTGAGCAGCTTGGTTGTGGCATAGGTAACGATACGACGCTCGGTCATCTGATCCTCCTCGCATGCAGGTGATGCTTGCCTCAGCCTACACCCCTGCGTTTGCATATGAATTGGGTTGCCGCCTGGGTCTACTGGTGGTCGACCATTCCCCAGCCGGTGTGGATGACCTCCTGATAGACCTCATCAGGGTCCAAACGACCCAGTTCCTCGCTCATGCAGTCCACAGCGGTGCGCAGGGGCATGGAGATGGTCTGTGGGGCTTGGTCAGGCTGGTTGATTCGGGCCTGATCGTCATTGTGGCGCTCCATACTCATGACTCCGTCAGGACGTTCGAAGTAGACACCGGTGACGGCCCGGGCCTGCGGGTCACGCTCAACGGTGACCGGCACCTTAAGTTTCAGTGCCAGCCAGGAGGCCAAAAGCTCCAATGGCAGGTAGTGGGCCTGGCCGGTCACCCTGACCGAACGGATGGGCAGATGGGGCGGCTGCTGCACCATGGATGTCAGCTGTGCCCGCCAGATGGTGATCCTGGTCCAGGACAGGTCCACGTCCTGATCGCGCGAATGGGCCAGCAGTCCAGCGAAGGCAGCCTGGCGATCGTCGGCTTCCATGGCATCGGTGATTCTGCTTGCGGCCATGGTCCCGATGGAATCCTGCGAGGGATCCAGGGGCGGATTGGTTGGCCACCAAACCACCAGAGGGGCATCAGGCACCAGGAGGGGGATGACCAGAGCATCGGAATGGTCCAGCAAAGCCCCCACTGGTCGCAGGACCACCACCTCGCCGGCGCCGGCATCCGAACCGAAGCGGATTTCGGCATCCAGTGTGCGCTCGCCGTTATGGTCGGTGTTCTTGTAGGAGACGCAATCTTCAGAGGACTGCGCTGCAGCGAACCTCTGGTCCGCTTCCTGCTCGGCCTGATGGTCTTCGGCGTCGGTCACCATGGCGATGACCCGGCAGGGGTGTTCACGGCTTGCTGCGTTCACGGTTTCCAGGGCCGTCTCCAGATGGGCCTGCTCGGTGACGATGACCAGGGTCAGCACTCTTCCCTGGGCGGCCTCTCCCCGCTCCACGTGGAGCTCGTCAATCTCCCGGGCGATGGCGGAGGTAGTGGTGTTGTTCAGTCTGACGATCATGGCATCCTCCAGTGGTATCCGTCGCGGGCCAGCATCAGATCTGCCTCCCGCGGACCCCATGTGCCGGCGCGGTAGGGCTGGGGCTGGCCCTGTCCGGCCCAGAACTCCTCGATCGGGTCCAGGATCTTCCAGGACAGATTGACCTCCTCGGTGGTGGGGAAGAGGGGCGGGTCTCCCAGGAGCACGTCCAGGATCAGCCGCTCGTAGGCCTCCGGGGAGGCCTCGGTGAAGGAACGCCCGTAGGAGAAGTCCATGTTGACGTCGCGAACCTCCATGGCCGAGCCAGGGGTCTTGGCCCCGAAACGCAGGGTCACGCCTTCATCGGGCTGTACGCGGATAACCACGGCGTTGGCGCCCAGTTCCCGGGTGGCCGTGGCCTCGAAGGGCAGGTGGGGGGCACGCTTGAAGACGATGGCGATCTCGCTGACCCGCTTGCCCAGGCGCTTGCCTGTGCGCAGGTAGAAGGGGACGCCGGCCCAGCGTCGGGTGTCTACATCCAGTCTGATGGCCGCATAGGTTTCGGTGGTGGAGGAGGGATCGATCCCGTCCTCGTCCAAGTAGCCGACCACGTGCTGGGAGCCCTGCCATCCGGCCGTGTACTGGCCTCGGGCGGTGTGGGCCGCCAGATCCTTGGGAAGATGGACAGCGGAAAGAATCTTGGTTTTTTCGGCCGTCAGATCCGACGCCGAGAAGGAGACCGGCTCCTCCATGGCTGTCAGGGCCATCAGCTGGAGGAGGTGGTTCTGGATCACATCCCGGGCTGCTCCGATTCCGTCGTAGTAGCCGGCCCTGCCGCCGATGCCCATGTCCTCGGCCATGGTGATCTGCACGTGGGAGACGTAGTTGGAGTTCCAGACCGGCTCGAACATCATGTTGGCAAAGCGCAGGGCCAGGATGTTCTGCACGGTCTCCTTGCCCAGGTAGTGGTCGATGCGGAAGACCGAATCCGGCTCGAAGACCTCGGAGACCACCCGGTCCAGCTCCTTGGCCGAGGCCAGGTCGTGGCCGAAGGGCTTCTCGATGATGACGCGGCGCCAGGCCCCCTGGGTGGAGTGGGAGAGCCCCGACTCGGCCAGCTGACGGGCCACCTGGGGGAAGGCCTTGGGCGGCACCGACATGTAGAAGGCATGGTTGCCACGTGTGCCCCGGACCCGGTCCAGCTCCGAGACGGTGGCCGACAGGTTGCGGAAGGCCTCGGCATCGTCGAAGCTGCCCTTGACGAAGCGCATGCCCTGGCTCAGATGTCGCCAGGTGGACTCGTTGAAGGGGGTGCGGCAGTGGGCGCGGACGTTCTCCTCCGCAAAGGCGACGAACTGTTGGTCGCTCCAGTCGCGCCGTCCGAAGCCGATCAGTCCGAAGCTGGCCGGCAACAGCCCCCTGTTGGCCAGGTCATAGACGGCCGGCAATAGCTTTTTCTTGGCCAAATCGCCGGTGACGCCGAAAATGACCAGTGAGCTGGGTCCTGCGATGCGCGGCATGCGCAGATCGCGCGGGTCCAGCAGGGGATTGTGCCAAGGCGCCTGTCGGCCGCCGCCCTCGTCGGGGGGAGTGGGCTGGTCGGCGGAGCGCGCAAGTGGTGAAGTGTCCATAGTGCTCCTCGTGAAATACCGTGGCTCCCAGTCTACTGTCGGCAGTAGAAGGGCAGGGCTGAATATCCGCTGAAGTGTGCATAAGCGTCGCAAAGGTCACATTTACGGATGGAATCCCTAGAATGGTCCGTATGATTCCCAATGTTCCCATGGCCGAGGACCTGCACCGTCAGTACGCGCCCTCCCAAGCCGCCTATGAACTGATACACACCCACTGCCAGATCGTCGCCGCCCTAGCGGTGCGTATGGCCGATCAGGTCAACGAACACCTGTTGCGTGGTGATGACCCTGAAGGGGTTCTGCCCGAGCGGCCCCTGGATCGTGATCTGGTACGCATAGGCGCCCTGTTGCACGACATTGGCACCTATCGGATCCTCAAGGATGACGGCTCCCAGGGTCGGCCCCTGACCTTCCAGGGCGATCGGTACATCGAGCACGGGTTGGAGGGCTACCGCCTGCTGCTGGGTGCTGGAGTGGACGAGTCGGTGGCCCAGTTCGCCCGCAACCATACCGGAGTGGGGCTGACCCGTCGCCAGGTGGAGGAGGAGCATCTGAACCTGCCCCCGGACGACTACCTGCCGGTCAATCCTGAGCAGGAGGTGGTCATGTATGCGGACAAGTTCCACAGCAAGCACCAGCCGCCTATCTTTGTCTCCGAGCCCACTGCCGCCAAGCGCACGGCCAAGTATGGTCCCGACAATCTGGCCCGGTGGAGGCAACTGGTGGCCCGGTATGGGGTGCCGGACCTGCAACCCCTGGCCAATCACTATGGCATGACCATCGTCTGATCCGGCTGTACCGGACCCCAGGAACTGCGGAAGCGACTGCCGAATTCCCGCAGCATCCACGGGTCTGGTTGATAAGGGTCGACTGGATTGGTCCGGCATGCCGCAACGGCTTTCAGGAAAGAGATCATCCCCTGCGATCCGTAAGCGTAAGGGGCTGCGCACCAGACCGGGTTTCCTTCCAGAACGAGAGGCCGATCCGATCCACGGAGGAAGGCCAGATCCACGCTGATCGGAGCAGGAGATTGACCCTCGGTTGCCTGGAGGGCGCAGTCCTCGGCGATTCTTCGATGCCTGGGGTTGAAGACGGCACCGTCAAAGACCGTGGTGATGGTCCGAGAATTTTCACCCTCATGCAGACAGTATCCGCTGGAGGCCGCAATCCGATTCTTGTCGATGATGACCCGCCACTCCTCATGAATATCCGGCAAGTGGGTCTGGATGCGAATCAGCGATTGCGCAGGTGCTGTTCGTAGGTCATGCTGCAGGTCTGCAAGGGTTCGTCGGGCTGCAGGAAGGCCCGATACCCGTCCGGCAGCCAGTTGCGACCAGGGGCGCTGTCCTAAGCCCGATGGCAGTCGGCGCCAGGTCAGGATGGTTTCGGCCGTCACGGTCAGAATCCTGCGTCCGGTCAGGGATTGATCCAGCTCATCCAGCCACAAGGTCGGTGGGGATGACAGGACCCAGGAAGGACGGCCATGCGAGGCCAGCCAGACGTTCTGGGCGATCAGCAGCCCTGGGGTGATCCATATGGCTTCCTTGACGCCGACTTCCCGAATGGGTCCGAATCCATGGTGATGATGCAGGATGACCCCTTGTTGCGGGCGTGGGCCCTTGCTGCACAAATTGATTTGCTCGGCCACGACCCGGGGTATCCACTCCTCATGGGTGATGACCGAACAAATCAGTGCAGTGCCGTCCGTCCCCGGCCCGGAAGGTTGGGGTTCAATCGACGATGAACCGGTCGTCGTAGGTGCCCTCGTCTACAGTGTCCGAACCGCCCGAGGTCAGGATGATCACGGTGCAGTCATGACGCCGGGAGACCCGTTTCAGGGTGGCCAGCAGGGTGTCCCAGTCACCCGGCTCAAGCCCCTCGGTGGGTTCGTCGGCGATGAGCACATCGCACTCGCAGCACAGGGCACGGGCCACGGAGGCCAGACGAAAGTCCAGGTGGCCCAGATCAGCGGTCGTCTTGTCCTGCAGACGCTCCGGGAAGCCCACCTCGTCCAGCAGGTGACGGGCCAGATTGTCCTTGGGTCCCAGGAAGGTGCGCCCGCTGGCATCCATGGTGTAGACAAGGTTCTGCACGGCGGTCAGGTCGTGCCTCAAGGCATCGGTGTCAAATATGGCCCCGATCTGGTGGCCGCGATAGTCGGAGGCCAGCAACTGGCGCAGGTCCGTGCCTCGGAAGAGCACGCTGCCTTGCGTGGGGGCTCGCAGACCGGTTATCAGAGCCATCAGTGCGGCCCGTCCGGAAGGCGAGGTGGTCTCCACTGAGTAGATGCGGCGGCGCTGGAAATCCAGATTGACATCGTCCAGAATCTGTTCGGGGCGACCCTGGACCTTGCGCGTGTAATCCACGTGCTTCAGGGAAAGCACCGGGTAGCCGCCAGGAACCAGCACCCGTTGGTCATCGGTCTCCAACAGCGGGTCCTCTTCCTGGTCGCCATCAGGATCTTCGGCATCTTCATGCTCGATGACCACTTTGAAGGCAGCCAGCGAGGCATCTTCTTCCGAAGAATCACCCTCCTCGGACCTTTCGTCTGTCAGGGTGGCTGTTTCTTGCTCGGATTCGGGCAGAGGTTCGGCGCCGGTGTTCTCGTCGGCTTTTTGATTGGTTTCGGCCCTTGTCTGAGCAGCTTGCTTCTGATTGGCCTGCTTCCGATCAGTCTTTGCCTGGTCAGCGGTCTTGGTCGCAGCCTTTTCCTGGGACTCTTTGTTAGGTTGCTGGTTCGATGTCTTTTCGCTCATGCCTCGTCCTCCAGGTCGTTGGTGTATAGCTGGGCGGTTCTGAAGGCCGCTACCCGGGCGGCTGCGGCCAGAGCGAGAACCAGGCAGACGGCCAGACCAATCAGGATCATCTTCCAGATCAGACCAGCATCAGGCATGCTGGCCAGGTTCCCCAGCCGGAAGAGCGACCGGCCCAGCGGCCGACTGATCACGGCGCCCAGAGCCAGGCCCAGTGCCAGTCCGGGCAGGGTGAGCAAGAAGGTCTCCAGGGCGAACTGCCAGCCCAGCCGGGCTTTGTGGACTCCGATGGTGACAGCCATGCCGATTTCGTTGGCACGGCCGCGCAGCATGAGGATCAGGCAGCCCAGCAGAATCAGCCCGCCCAGCAGGCAGACCAGGATGATGGTGGTTCGCGCCTGGTCGGCAGCCTGGTGGACTGGCTCCATCCGCCGCTGGTAGTCCTTCAGGCCGGGGGAGTCGATGTCGTACTGCGAGGCTTTGAGCCCGTCCTTGCGCAGCTCCTTGATGAACTTTTGGTAGGTGCTCGGCGAATCCAGGACGAAGGCCACCAGCAGCTCATGGCCAGGATCACCGGGTTTGCTGGCCGTATCCAACCCCAGCATGGCAAAAGTGGGATAGGCCGTGTAGATGGCACGGTTGGCTGCCTGGTCGGCGGCCTTGCGGTAATGATAGATGCCCGAGACGGTCAGTTTGACCTGTTGATCCTGCTGGCGGGGATCCTTGATGGTCAAGGGATCGCCCACCTTGAGCTTGTTGGACTGTGCCATCTGCTTGGAGATCAGCACGGTCTGGGTGCCCGAGGCATTCTGTGAAGCGTAATCCAGCCCCTTACCCTGGTCCAGTACGAAGGGGCCGTGAGGCAGGGTGGGCTCGGCCTGCTTGTCGGAAACACCCACCAGGGAGTAAGTGCCTGACTGGGGCAGTCCCTCCGGGCTGATGTCGGCGGTCTCATGGAAGTAGGCCTTGTACTGCATGCCATCCATCTGCAGGCGCTGGGCATACTTGGAATACTCGTTCCAGCCCAGGGGAGAGGCCTTGGTTCCCTTGCGCGGACTGATAACGGCATCCACCTGTTGGGATTCGTAGTCTGTGGTACGTGCCCTGGTGTCAGCCTGGAGCACGGTGGCCGCCGTCGTGGCCGATGCCGCCACGACCAGGCAGACCAGAACCATGACCAGGCTCCGCGCCGCATGCCGCCTGATGGTGAACCAGGCGTTCTTGAGAACGAACATGACACCCTTCCTGATAGCGTTCCAGGGATGACCGGGCGGCCCGCGCTGACGGGCCTTGAGTCCGGTCGCCGTCCTCCAGTCTAACCAAGGACGTTCCCAAGCTAGCGGTGCGAACTTGGAGCTTGCTGAATGTCCTGTTCGGTCTCTGCCAGGTCGGCATGGGAGAAGTTGCGCACCTTCAGGGAGACGGCCAGAGCAGCCAGAATCAGCACCAGGGTGAAGATCAATCCGTAGTGGGTGCCCCTGGTGAAGGCCTGTGCTTTATCAGCTCCGGATGCCTGCCCTTCACCCATGGCCAGCAGGGAGGTGGTGATGGCCGTGGCCACGGCTCCTACGATCTGTTGCATGGTGTTGATGATGGTGCTTCCATCGCCGGACTGCGGGCCGCTCAGAGAGTTGAGCGCGTAGGTCTGGGCTGGTGACATGGCCAGGGGGCAGCCGATCATGAGGATGATGTGGGCTGCCACCACCAGGGCTACAGGGGTGTGGGGGCCGGTGAACAGTAGGATGACGGTTCCAAGCAGAGCGACGATGAATCCGCAGCGGACAGGCATCCGGGCTCCAAAGCCGTCATAGAGCCGGCCGGCGAAGGCTGAGACCAGGGCGTTGATGGCGCCACCGGGCAGCATGAGGATGCCGGTCATGGCTACGGGCAGGAGCAGTCCCCGCTGCAGGAACTGGGGCAGCAGATACATGGAGGAGAGGATGACTGCGAAGTCCAGCATGACCAGGGTGGCGCCGTAGCGGAAGGCTGGGATGGAGAAGATGCGCAGGTTGAGCACCGGGTGCTCCAGGTCCAGCTGACGACGAATATAGAGGACCAGGGCAGCCAGGGCCACAACCAGAATGATCAGGGTGACCGGGGAAAGCCAGCCGTACCTGCTGGCCAGGCTGACGCCTGCCACAAGTCCGCCGAAACCGACAATGGATTCCAGAATAGAGGCCAGGTCGGGCCGTTGGTGGGTGATGGTCCCTACATTCTTCAGGAAGCAGACGGCGAAGATCAGGGCTACAACCAGGAAGGGGGTGAAGAACCAGAAGATCCAGTGCCAGGTCAGCTTGCCCAGGATGATTCCGGTCAGGGTCGGGCCGATGGCGGGAGCGAACATGATGACGAGGGCGCACATGCCCATGACCGTGCCCAAACGGGCCGGCGGGAAGATCAGCATGGCCACGGTGAACATGAGCGGTAGGATCAGGCCGGTGCCGATGCCTTGAATCAGCCGTCCTGTCAGAAGGACGGGGAAGGTGGGGGCCATGGCCGAGATCACCGAGCCCGCCAGGAAAGCGACCAGACCGAAGATCACGGTCTGCCTGGTGGTGAACCACTTGGAGATCAGGCTGGAGAAGGGCAGGACGATGCCGATGACCAGCATGTACCCCGTCACCAGCCATTGCACGGTGGCAGCGGGGATTTGGAAACTCTCCATCAGGTTGGGCAGGGCGATATTGAGCGAGGTTTCACTCAGCATGCCCACGAAGGCCCCGATCATCAGCGCGGCGATGGCCGGCCAGGGGTGGGGGACGGCCGGGCGTGACCGGTGAACGGAGGCAGAGGTGGACGTGTTTTGCACGATAATGATCTCCTTCTTCAGACAAACAGCACGCCATCTTAGGGAGGCGGCACTTTTTTCGTAAGCCGGCATGTCTACTCGCTTCGCCGAAGGCGTGCCGCCTCGGGACGGAAAAGGTTATGCTCGGGAATGGTCGTCAGAGACCATAAGGAGGGTGCGTGTGGATTGGCATGCAACGGTCTACGGGTCAAGAGCCGGCGGTTCGGGAGGCCATGGTTTCTATGATCCGGGCGACGAGGAGGAGGGACGGATCTTCGGCGACCCGGACACCATCTCTGACGCCGCTCTGCGTCGATTGGGCGGCAAGGCCTACTTTCGTGCCCATCAACTGCTGGATGACCGCCGCTTTACAGACCTGCGCCTGCGGCACCTGGGGGCTTTGACCGTCCTCAAGGGACGTGTGCCCGCCACCTATCAGCCGGATGGCGACTGCATGGTTCAGGCTCGGCTGGACGAGCAGGCCCATCGGGTCATCGACTCCTCCTGCACCTGCCGGTCCTTCGGGCGCCAGGGTCCTGCATGCAAGCACGTAGTCGCCTTGATCATGGCCTACAACGAGTCCAGCCAGGCCTTTGCAGGATCGGATGACTGGGCCGGTGACCAGGGTCGATCCCGGTCCGCCCGGTCGACTTCGGGATCCCTGGCGGCTTATATGCACCGGCAGGAGGGTCGGCGGCGGCAGGCCTTTCGTGACCGCCAGCTGAGCCTGCTCAAGCAGGAGAACGGTCCGGTCGGCGGTCGTCACCTGCCCATCGGCTCGGTTGGGCTGATCCCCGATCTGACCAGTGAACGCGGCGGGTGGCAGGTCCGTCTGCACATCACCCTGTCCTCCCACGGTGTCGCCTACCTGGTCAAGGACCTGCCGGCCCTGTTGCGTGCCGTGAACCAGGGCGAATTCATGTCTTACGGACGGCGGCTGGCCTTCATCCATTCTCGTGACACCTTTGATGACCGGGCACAGGCTCTGCTGACCATTCTGGAAAGGGCCGGCGCCATCCGTCGCAGCCTTGCCGAACAGGAGGGGGGCATGCGCCGCCGTCTTACACGTGCAGGATTGGCGGGGATTCGGCTCAGCGACGACGAGGTGGCGCAGATTCTCGATCTGTTCGTGGATTCCGGGCTCACCCTGGACTACACGCCTCCCGAGGACTCCTTCCTGCAGACCATGCCTGCCCCCGTGGTCGACGGAGACCCAGACCCCGGCATCGCGGTCCGCAAGGAGGCGGATGGCTACCGAATCACCCATGCCCTGGCCGTGGAGCGCTTCATCGTAGGTCAGGCCTCTTCCTTCGTGATCGTGCGCCCTTCGCAGCCCGGCTTAGGGCTGGATCCGGGGCCGGTCATCCACCGTTGCAGCGCGCGTTTCATGCGGCATCGGGACCTGTTGGAGACCCTCTGCCGCCCTGGCGAGGATCGGGATCTGCATCTGGATGCCGACGACCTGGATCTTTTTGCCCGGACCGTACTGCCCGACCTGGATCAGGGTGCCCAGGAAGGATCCGGGCTCTCCGCCAGTCTGCCCGAGGAGTTGGATGCCCGGCGGCGGCCGCCCTGTAGGATCGAGCTTTACCTGGACAGGGATCGGCAGGGGGTCAGCTGCGATCTCAAAGCCCGTTATGGTGACCGTCTTCTGTCTATAGGCACCGACCCTGCCTCGGAGGATGAACCCGGCAGGGATCGGGAGAGCGAGTCTTTGGCCAGGCAGACGGTCCGCCGCTATTTCCCTCTGATGGAGGAGGGACTGGCGCGCATACCCGAGGAGAACGAGGAGGCTATCCACACCCTGCTGACCCGGGGCCTGCCAGTGCTCAAGGGTCTGGGACGGGTCTTCTCCACCCCGGCCTTCGACGGACTGAGCGTCGTCTCTCATCCACAGATTCGCGTGGGCGTGCGGGTGCGATCCGGACTGGTCGAGATTTCGCCCATCGCCGATGAGGTACGGCCTGAGGAGGCTGCCGCCATTTTGGCTGACCATCGCCGTCGTCGGCGCTTCCATCGTCTGCGCAATGGGGCCTTCGTCGAGTTGGCTGATCTGGATACCGAGGCAGTGGACACCCTGGCCCAGGATCTGGGCATCGACCCGGCTGATCTGGCCAAGGGGCCGGTCCGGGTGCCTGACTTCCAGCTCGGCTACCTGGATGCGCTGGTGCCCGAGCAGGACCGCGATCCCAGCTTTCGCGACTACCTGAAGGAGCGCAGGCCCGACCCGCAGGGGTTCAGGGTCCCTGACGGGCTGCGCGGACAGCTCAGGCCCTACCAGGTCGAGGGGCTGCGTTGGCTGTGTACCCTGAGCGATCGCGGATTCGGCGGCATCCTGGCCGACGAGATGGGCCTGGGCAAGACCATACAGATGCTGGCCTACCTGCTCTCCCGTCGGGATCAGGCCAGAGATCGGGGACCCTCGCTGATCGTCTGTCCGGCCTCCTTGGTCTACAACTGGGAGGCCGAGTGCCGCCGCTTTACGCCGGATCTGCGGGTGGCGGTCCTGGCCGGAGGGCGCAGCCAGCGTCAGACTCTGCTGGATCGGGCCAGATCCTACGATCTGCTGATAACTTCATATGATCTGCTCAGGCGGGACCTGGACCGGTATCGGCGGCTGCCCTGGTATGCCTTGGTCTTGGACGAGGCCCAGTACATCAAGAACCATGCCACCAAGGCGGCCCGGGCCGTACGCGCTCTGGACAGCTTGCACCGGTTCGCCCTGACCGGTACGCCCATTGAGAACCGGCTGTCTGAGCTTTGGAGCATCTTCGACTTCCTGATGCCGGGGATGCTGGGTCCCTACTCCCGGTTCCGGGACCGCTTCGAAATGCCCATACTCAGCGGCGATCAGGATGCCCAGTCCCGGCTCCAGGCCCTGGTTGGACCATTCATTCTGCGCCGGCTCAAGTCACAGGTGCTGACGGATCTGCCCGAGAAGATCGAAAACGTGATCAGCGTGCCCCTGCAGGGTCGTCAGCGCAAGCTCTATGCGGCTCTGGAGCAGGAGCTGAGGGCCACGCTCAACAAGGAAAGGGATCAGGAGTACGAGGTCGGTAAAATCCAGGTGCTGGCCCAGCTGACCAGGCTGCGGGAGGTTTGCTGCGATCCGCGTCTGGTCTACCAGGATCAGGGTCGGGACCGGCGCGGCGAGTCGGCCAAACTGGATGCCATCGAGGATCTGGTGGTCTCCTGCCAGGATGCCGGGCGTAAGATGCTGATCTTCTCCCAGTTCACCTCCTACCTGGACCTGATAGCACAACGGCTCCGTCGGCTGGACGTGCCTTACGACCTGATCACCGGCGCCACATCCAAGAAGAGGCGGCTGGAGCTGGTGGAACAGTTCAATAGGGATGCCACGCCGGTTTTTCTGATCTCCCTGAAGGCCGGCAATACCGGGCTCAACCTGACCGGAGCCTGTGTAGTCGTCCATGCGGACCCCTGGTGGAACGCCGCAGCCCAGGAGCAGGCCAACGACCGCGCCCACCGGATCGGTCAGACCCAGGACGTCAACGTCTACCAGATCGTGGCCAAGGACACCATCGAGGAACGCATCCTCAACCTGCAGCACAGTAAGAGCGACCTGGCATCACGCTTTGTCGATTCGGCCGCCTCCACCGGCGCTTCCAGCGTGGCAAGACTGAGCAGAAAAGACCTCCTGGCACTGCTGGGCTGAGCGGCTTGGACTGGGTGTTGGTAATCTTGAAATTGTATATGGCTTCATACTCTGTGCCGTTGATGGTGAGGTTGATGGATACCAGATACAGGTGCAGGAAAGATGACTTTCATACGATGAGGTGTTCTCCATGCGTTTGTCGTCGGTGTTCAGCAATGGAATGGTGCTGCAGCGTGATGTTCCCTCTGTGATTTGGGGATGGTCCAGACCCGGAACCCGAGTGGATGCATCCATTGCGCATTCCAAGGGGAGCGCTCTGTCTGACCGCTCCGGTCGCTGGCGGATTGTTCTGCCTGCGCATGCTGCTGGAGGCCCATATGCGCTCCATGTGACCTCAAGAACACAGTCCGGGGTTAGTGAAGAGAAGATCGTCATCGATGATGTCCTCTTTGGGGATGTCTGGATTCTGGCTGGCCAGTCGAATATGCAGCTCTGGATGGGACGATTAAAAACCAAATATCACGATGAAATCGATATGGCCAATGACGATGGCATACGGTTCTTTCTGGTTGGCGAATCTGCATCGCCCTGTGAGCCCTCCATCGATTTGCCTGAGGGGCGCTGGCAGGTCGTCGGTTTGGACGATATCACCAATTTGTCCGGCGTAGGCTACTTCTTCGCCCGGAGGATCAGGAAAAGCCAGGATGTGCCTCTCGGCTTGATTCAGATAGCCATTGGCGGTACGCCCATCGAGTCCTGGATGAGCGCTTGTCGGTTGAAGAACCTGGGGTATCTTCAGGCGGATCCCACGGATTTTCCTTCCAAAGACGGCCTTACGGCCTTTCAACAATCAGAGCATGACGCTGTTCAAAAATATCGGCGTAGCCTGGATCAGGCCGATCGCGGTCTGGCTGGCAATTGGTACGAGCGGGACTATGATGACTCGGACTGGAAGCCTCTTGCACTCAGCCAGGCATGGTACCTGCATGATGCCTTCGCGGGTCCAGGAGTTGTATGGATGCGGTGCAAGGTGGAGGTTCCGCCCTTGTATCAAGGACATCCCGCTGTGCTGGATCTGGGTACTCTGGTCGATTCGGACCAGTGCTATGTTGATGGGCAATTAGTGGGTGAGACTGGATATCGATATCCTCCTCGGTTGTATCCCGTCGGACACTTGGGCGCTCAAATGCAGATAACGGTACGGCTTCGCATTGACACCGATCAGGGGGGCGGGTGGACGCCGGGCAAGCGCCATTGCCTGAGAATCGTCGATATGGATCAGGCGCAGATTGATTTGGATGCTTCTGGGTCGTGGCGCTGTCGGAGGGGTCTATGGGCGCCGCCGGCTCCAATCGAGCACTATCCTACGCGGATGCCGGCTGCGTGTTTCAATGCCATGGTGGCGCCACTGGCTGGTTTGCAAATGTCAGGCGTTCTGTGGTATCAGGGCGAATCAAATGCTTCTCGTTCGTCAGAGGGGTATGGCAGAAAATTAATTGGTTTGATCCAGGATTGGCGACGCCTTTTCCATCGGCCGGATCTTCCATTTATATATGTGCAGTTGCCAAACCTGAAAATCGAAGGTCAGCAATGGCCTCGTCTGCGTGATGAACAGCGCAAGGCATTGATCCTTGACCATACTGCAATGGTGGTCTCCTGCGGCTTAGGCGAGGATAACGATCTGCATCCGCTGAACAAAAAAGCTGTGGGGGAGCGATTGGCCTATGCGGCACAGTCCATTGTCTATGGTGCCGACCATCCGGCAATGGGCCCGCGGATCAGTCACGCGGAGCGCAGGGAGGAGGGCATCGTCCTCCATTTCGCTGAAGCCGGGTCCGGTCTGGTTGCAAACGGCCCGCTGAAGTTTGACCTGGTCGATTCTTCATCTGGCGGAGTACCTGAATCCTTAAGCGGAATCATCGCTTCTTCTGACATGATTCTCATTCCTTTGGATTCGGACCGGGCTCTGGGCAATCCGGTCTTTGTGCGATACGCCTGGGCGCACTCGCCACGTCTGCCTCTGGCCGGCGAGGATGGTCTGCCGGTTTCCCCCTTTGAAGTCCCGCTGGATCAAATTCTCCCCTCCCGGTGAATTTCGGGGCGGCGTATGCCAGTCTTTGCCTGATGGACCTGTTTGGTAATGGATTTCTCATCAGATTGCGGAAACTAGTCGAAATTGTCGTTAATTTGAGCGAGAAACATACTATCAATCCCTTCTGATGCTTGCTGAGGTGAAGATTGCAGGTGACACAAAACCGTGAAAAATGCCAATGCTTCCTTAGACGGATTGTGACCTGTCCCAGTATCGCTATCTTATAGACTTTGTATCTTTGAGAACCATACATATGAGCCTTTAGGCAGGTATTTATTAGGTGGGGAATATCCGATCAGTTAGTACGAAAATTTAGATATGAATAATGAAAAGATTAGGTTTTTTCCTTAAAAACTGATACACTGTCTTTGGTTGCTGAGCAACAAAGAACCTGACGGAGTTGTCGAACGACCATGATCGGTCTTCGTTCAGTTCTCACTCTTTCCAGGAAAGGACGGCAAGGGATGATGGTAGGTCTTCGCGCTGGAGGTGGGTTGAAAGAAATTCGACAACGCATGTATTCAGTGAAAGGGGATGAACGGCTGTGAGCTATGCCGCTGAGTTCGCTTCATTGGTGAAGGACAGGGAAAGGGAGAAGCGGAAGCATCCTGACAATAAGGCAGCATGTGCTTTTATGGCCCCATGGGTCATCGGGGCTGTCTTTTTGTCGCTTATACCAATGATCGCTTCCGTTGTCTTGTCGTTCACCAAATACAACATGCTGACCAGTCCAAAATTTGTGGGCCTGCAGAATTTTGCCACCCTGTTCAAGGATATAAGATTTCAGCATTCGCTACGAGTCACCTTCACCTATGTCATTGTGTCTGTGCCGCTACAGCTTTTGGCTGCGCTGGCACTCGCAGTGATCTTGGATCGCGGAATGAAGGGGTTGACATTTTATCGCTCCGCCTTCTATTTGCCTTCAATGCTCGGCGGTTCCGTGGCCATAGCAGTCCTATGGAAGATGGTGTTTGGTTCGGAAGGACTATTTAACAATTTCCTGAATATGTTCGGCCTTCACATGACTCAGTCCTGGATAGGAAATCCCGCCACTGCAAATTGGACCTTGGTGGCTTTGCATGTCTGGCAATTCGGTTCCGCCATGGTGATCTTCCTGGCGGGATTACGGCAGATTCCCCGGGAGCTCTACGAGGCCGCGAGTGTCGATGGGGCGGGAAAGTGGAGGCAGTTCCGGTCAATTACCATGCCGATGCTGTCGCCCATAGTCTTCTTCAACTTGGTCATGAGCATCATCAATAGTTTTCAGACCTTCACCCAAGCATTCGTGGTCTCCGGAGGCACGGGTGGACCATCCGACTCCACGCTGTTCTACACCCTGTATCTCTATCAACAGGGTTTTGGCCAGCTGAAGATGGGTTATGCTTCCGCAATGGCTTGGATCCTGGTGCTCATCGTGGCTGTATTTACACTGATCAATTTCGCTCTTTCAAAGTACTGGGTGTATTACGATGACTGATTCGCACAAAAATTTGAAAACAGGCTCTCCGTCCGCTGCTCTTCCCGTTTTTGGTCATCGGAGCGCGGATATATTCAAGCAGCTTATCAAGCAGATTCTCCTGTTTGTCTTTGCCCTTGTCATGCTTTATCCAATCTTGTGGATGATAGCTTCAAGTCTGCGCGGGCAAAATGAGATTTTCAAGAATATGGGGCTCTTGGTAACCCACCCAATCTGGTCGAACTATGTCAAAGGCTGGAATGCGCTAAGCTACCCGTTCAGCAAGTATTTCATCAATTCATTCATCATTGTGATCTTTGCCATCATTGGCAACATCATCACCTGTTCGCTGACCGCCTATGCTTTTGCACGATTGGATTTCAGCTTCAGGAATATCATGTTCGGCTTTATGCTGCTCATGCTGATGGTCCCAATCCATGTCATTGTGATTCCGCAGTACATCATTTGGAATTCCCTGGGCATGATCAACACGATCGTGCCGCTGGTCCTTCCCAAGTTCCTGGCCATGGATGGGTTCTTCGTCTTTCTGTTTTATCAATTCATACGAGGCATACCCCGGGATTTGGATGAAGCGGCGAAGATCGATGGAGCCGGTCATCTGCGGATATTCTTCCAAGTGCTTCTGCCATTGATGAAACCGGCCATCGGGACAACTGCCGTATTCACCTTCATGTGGACCTGGAATGATTTCTTCAGTCAGCTCATCTATCTGACCAAACCACAGTATTATACGGTCCCCATTGCTCTCCGTACTTTCATCGATGCCCAATCACAGTCATCCTATGGCCCCATGTTTGCCATGAGCGTCCTGTCGATTGTCCCGCTCTTCCTGGTCTTCTGCTTCGGACAAAGATACCTGGTCGAGGGCATTGCAACAACCGGCGGCAAGTAGCGATATCCGTGTCGAGTGTGGAGGAATGCGGTCTGTCCGGAGGGCAGGGAGGTAGACGTGAGCATGTTGCGGTACAAAGACGCATCACAGTGGCGAGGTGGTAAGCGCTCAGATGCCCAGCCGTTGACAGGTATAAGACAGCTGGTGCATGTAATGGCAACAAGGCCGTGGCAGCTTATCCAGGCGAGCCTGGTCTTCACCCTCGCCTGTCTGCCAATAATCACCATACCCTTGGCCTGTTCAGCCCTGTGCCGGGTTTGCGATATGTTCATGCAACGCCGGATCTGCAATCCCTGGCATGATTTTCCAAGGGCCATGATCCAAGATTGGAAGCGCGTCATGTGCGCAGGATGGACGCTGCTGGCCTTTCAGGTGGTTGCTTTCACGGGGATTGTCTTCTGTTCCCGGGCTGGAGGACCTGGCGGCGACATAGCCATGATGGGATTCATCCTTATATTCGTCTTGTTCTGCATGGCTGCCACTTATGTTTTTCCACTCATATGGGCGACTGATTTGCATTACCGTAATCTGGTCCGCGATTCCCTGTTATTGACCATGATCAGGCTGCCCCGGAACATGTTGGTTCTCCTCGCGGGGCCTTGCCTGATCGTGATCACGGCCCTTCTCGTTCCGGATCTGCTCTGCATCCTGCTCCTGCTTGCCTGGGGTCCGTTGGCTCTTGTCCATGTATGGAACGCTTCTGAAGGCATCAGGCAGTATGTCATTGTTGGACGAACTTCCGCATGAAAGGAGGTGGAGTTCAATTGACGATGCCTCAACCCAGTGGTCATAGCCCAGGATTTGCTGCTGGAGAAGGCATCGTCCGGAATACGCGCTTCGAGCTGGTTTTTATGAAGACGGGTGTGAAACCCTGTCTGCTTTTCAAGGAGGAATGGCAATGAAATACAAAAGTACGCTGATCGCAGCCGTTGCTGCCGCTTCTGCTGTGGTTATGGCTCTGTCGGGCTGTGGTAGTTCAGTCAGCGCCAGTGGTGGCGGCGATGACCCGACTTTGGCCCCCAAAGGGGAGAAGGTCTCTATCACGCTGAACTGGTGGGGCTCCGACGCTCGCGTTAAGCTGACCGAATCCGCAGTGAAGCGATTCGAACAGGCCAATCCCAACATTCACGTAGATATGCAATACTCCGATTGGGGTGGATATTGGGACAAGCTGGCAACCTCGGTGGCTGGGGATAACGCTCCTGACGTGATGCAAATGGATGAAAGTTATTTTTCCTCCTATGCCTCGCAAGGATCGCTCTATGACCTTTCCAAGGTTTCGAAATACCTGGATCTGGGAAACATGGCTGCGGAAAACAAGAAAGCCGGACAAATCGATGGAAAGCAGTATGCAGCCGAAACAAGCGTCACTTTGATTGGCGTAATCGTCAATATGGACATACTGGAGAAATTGGGCATCACCCTTCCTGACACATCGAAGTGGACCTGGAAGGAGTATGAAGATGTCTGTCAGCAGGTGGTCGATAAGTCCAATGGTCAGTATGTGGGCACCCAGCCTACCTTCGGCGGCTATGACTTCCAGCTTTGGCAGCGACAACATGGCAAGAGGACAATGTTCACTGGCAACAAGGTCACCATCGATAAGAAACTGATGTCAGACTACATGCAGAAAGCCTATGACTGGACCCATGGCAAGAACCCCATTGCCGGCAGTCCCGACAGGTGGAGTGAGCAGTTCTCTGCAGTAAACGGAACCCTCCAGGATTCGGATATGGCCAAGGGCAAGCAGGCTCTCTCATTCGGATCTGGCGGCCTCTCATCCCAGCTGGCTCAGTATGCAAAGGCACTGGGAACTGAAAACTTCAAGATAGTTCCCATGCCTGCTGACAAGTCGGCGAGTAAGAAGTACTATTACATGAAGCCGGGGATGTACTGGTCGATGTCGGCGAAGACCAAGCACCCCGCAGAATCTGCCAAGCTGATCGACTTTCTGATCAACGATGATGAAACCGGCAAGGAGTTTGGCACGGACCGTGGCATCCCCTCCAACAAGAAAATTCGCAAGGAACTGGACAGCGTTGCGAATCCGCTTGATAAGCAGCTGTTCGCGTTTGTGGATCAGATGAGCAAGATTTCTGGTCCCAATCCAGACCCGACCCCTAACGGAGCCAGTGGGTTTACCAACGCCTTCCTACGCAAGCTTCAGGATGTCGTCTTTGATAAGTCCAAGCCTGATAAGGCTGCAGATGAATTGATCAGCGAAATTCAGAATTCGGTAGATACCGCATCCTGATAAAAACCGCTGGAATTCAAGGGTGGGAGCAGCAGAGCGGTATGCCGCGATGTTGCTTCACCCCTTGTTTTCACGTGCTGGCGCCGTGCTGTTCCTGACAATAAGTTTGGTGGGAAATACGTTTTCGTTCTCCACCTTTTGCCCATCCTTCATTTGCAGAATAAGTTTAACGGCATGACGGGCCATCTCGGAAATCGGCTGTTCAACCGTGGTCAAGGCTGGACCCAGGTATTCCGAGGTTCGGATGTTGTCGAATCCGACTACCGACAAATCGCCTGGAATGCTGATGTCCAACTGTCGGGCCGCTTCATAGATGCCCATGGCCTGAAGGTCGTCACCAGCAAAGATGGCTGTTGGCCTATTGTCCATGGAGAGCAGGGACAGGGCCTGTGCGCGACCGTCGCTTTCGGTGAATTGACCTGAACGCTTCAAGGCGGGATCCACAGGAATGCCTGCCTTGGCCATGGCTGAGCAGTATCCGTCATAACGTGCCATGGAACAGGTCATGTCTTTCGGACCAGTGATGATTCCGATCCGGGTGTGCCCCAGGGAGATTAGATGTCTGGTTCCCAAAAGTCCACCAGTCCAATTGTCCGCCCTGAGCGTGATGGAGTCCTGTGCGACTTCGCCTCGTGCATCCACTGTGACGAAAGGAATATTGCGGGATGTGAGCAGGCGTCTTTCCTTCTTGTTGCCTTCCAGAAGCACAAAGATAACCCCAATTGGACGCCGTCCCAGAGTCCCGTAGACCCAGGAATGATTGTCGCTCTCGTCACCGGTCTTGGCCATCGTCAGAGTGACGCTCAGGTCGTTTTCCTGAGCCATTTCGCTCACCCCTTGGAGGATCTCCAAGGACCATACGGTATCGATTCGTTCGAGAATGACTTCAATCGAATTGCTGTTGGCGGTCTTGGTCAGCGATTTCTTGTATCCTGCCGAGTCTAGCAGCTTCTCGATATGGTCGCGTGTGGTCTTGGCTACATCGGATCGTCCATTGACGACCTTGGAGACAGTGGCAGTGGAGACTCCGGCCTCTTTTGCAATGTCAGCGAGTTTCACAACTTTCCTCATGATTCGGGAGCCTTTCCGAGTAAGTGTGCGATTGAATTCATCGAAACTTTCTAAGTAATTACTAGATTACTGCTCACCTGTGTCTAATAGAAAGGTAGTGGACTCTTTTGTGTCGTCTAGGACACTGTCTGGGAATCATTGTACAAGGTACGTATATAATAAAATTACGAAGCTAGTAACGAAATTTACGTTATCAACTATGCCAAGTCTGCAGCGAAGAAGGAATGAGCATGTTTGAGCCAATGTGGCTATCGCCAAAAGTCATAAGACCCATAGTCGGCACCAGCAGGTTCTATATTGAGGGTCTTGATTTTCAAGATCCTGTCGCGACGCGCATATATAGAGAACTGCTTGATTTCTTCGGGGCTAGCCAAGCGGCTGACCGGGAGTGCGCGGATTTGGTCTTCATAATGAATTCCGCTGCCTTACCCGCGGAACAGGACGGGGCCTATCGCATCCACACAGAGGGGGATTGTGTCTGCATCGAAGGCAATACGGCCACGGCCCTCCTCTATGGCCTCTACGGATGGGTGCGCAGAAAGGCATGCGGGCAGCAGATCGATGACTTTGAGTCAGTGCCGAATCAAGCATTGAGAATGATCGACCACTGGGATCAGACGGATGGTTCGGTTGAGCGCGGGTACGCAGGCGAATCCATCTTTTTCGGCGTTCTGGGTTCTAATAGCCATGCTGATTTCCGTAATTTTCCTGATCGGCACCAGGACGATCCCTTCCGAGGTGATCTGGCAAGGGTGACCGCCTATGCTCGTCTTCTGGCATCAATCGGTATCAATGCCATAGCTTTGAACAATGTGAATGTGCGAGGCCAGGCCAAGAAACTGATTGTCGAACCATACCTCGACCGGGTTGCAGTGCTCGCGGGCATCTTCGGGCAATTCGGCATTCGGGTCTTCCTGTCGGTGAACTTCGCTTCGCCCATCGATGTCGGAGGTCTGTCCACGGCGGACCCCCTTGATGATGAGGTGTCGGCTTGGTGGGAAAAGACAGTCGATGATATATATGAGCGCATTCCCGCCTTTGGCGGTTTCCTGGTCAAAGCGGATGCTGAAGGAGAGCCGGGCCCCATGCGGTACGGGCGCACCCACGTCGATGGGGCCAATATGCTGGCTCGACCCCTGTCCAGACACGGTGGCCTTGTCATATGGAGGGCCTTTGTCTACGACTGCAATCAGGACTGGAGGGATAGGAGCCTGGATAGGGCCAAATCCGCATACGAGAACTTCATTGGTCTTGATGGGCTGTTTGCCGAAAATGTCGTTCTCCAGGTCAAATTCGGCCCCATCGATTTCCAGGTCAGCGAGCCTGTCAACCCCTTGATAGGTCGCATGACCCGTACGAATCTTATGATCGAGTTCCAAATCACCGCTGAATACCTAGGTCAGCAGATTGACGTCAACTATGTTCTGCCGCAGTGGCTGGCAATGACCAATTGGGATACCTGTGCCCAACAGACTGATGCACGTGTCAAGGCCGTGGTGCCGAAGCTGTGCCTGGTTTCCGCTCATACGGGTTTCGCAGGAGTCAGCAATGTGGGCATGGATGACAACTGGACAGGAAACACCCTGGCTCAGGCCAACCTTTACGGGTTCGGTCGTATGTGCTGGGATCCCGAGGCCACGGCTGGCTCCATTCTGGATGAATGGATGACGCTCACCTTTCCTGATTTGCGCGGCCCGGCAAGGGAGGCCGTCAGTGAGATCATGCTCACTTCGAACAAAACCTTCAAGAACTACACCGCTCCTCTGGGTGTAGGGTTCATGGTCAAGCCCGGTTTGCACTATGGCGTGGACGTGAACGGATATGAATACGACCGGTGGGGCACGTATCATTTTGCTGACCGAGACGGAATCGGCGTGGACCGAACGAAATCAACCGGGACAGGCTTTACGGCCCAGTATCATAAGGCTCTTGAGGAGCGGTTCGAACATGCGGAGACAACCCCGGAGGATCTGCTGCTCTTCTTTCACCATCTGCCTTATGACCATGTGCTTCATGATGGGCAGACGCTCATCCAGCACATCTACAGCTCCCATTTCGAAGGCGTAAAGGAAGTTGAGCGATATATAACGCTTTGGAAGAAAGTCAAGGGCACGATTCCCCAGGCTGACTGGGAGAACGTGGCAGACAGACTCCAGGCGCAGAAAGCCGACGCAGTCGAATGGCGCGATCAGATAAACACATACTTCCATCGCATGAGCGGAGTGCCCGACAGGCTCGGCCGCAAGATTTACGCATAAGAGGGAAATACAGATGATCATTGACAATCCGGTGTTAAAGGGCTTCCATCCTGATCCATCCATGATTCGTGTTGGGGACACCTACTATATAGCCACTTCCACATTCGAGTGGTTTCCCGGCGTACGCGTCCATTCTTCACGTGACATGGTCCATTGGCAATATGTGACCAGCATCCTGAATTCCGAGAGAATGGTCAATCTGCGTGGCGACCCCTCCTCGGGCGGCGTCTGGGCTCCTGACCTCTCCTATTCCGATGGACGGTTTTGGCTGGTCTTCTCGGATATCAAGACCGTCACGGGCACCTTCAAGGATGGCACCAACTATCTGACCAGCGCCGAGCGCATAGAAGGACCCTGGACCGATCCAGTGCCCATCAACTACGTGGGATTCGACGCATCCCTCTTCCACGACGATGACGGCAGAAAGTATCTGATTCAGCAGACCTGGGATCATCGTGAGTATCATCATCACTTCGACGGAATAACACTGACTGAATTCGACACATCCACCATGCGGCTGTTGCCTGAGACATCCAGAACCATATGGAGGGGAACGGATGTCAGGTTGTCTGAAGGCCCTCATCTTTACAAGATCAATGGGTGGTACTACCTGTTCGCGGCCGAAGGGGGCACGACTTTCTCTCATCAGGAGACCGTCTCTCGTTCGCGGACGCTTCAGGCTGACTCTTTCGAAACCATGCCGGGCGATGAACCCTTCCTGAGCAATTTCGATACCCCCCGGTCCTACCTGCAGAAGCAGGGGCATGGATCGCTGGTGGACACCCCCACGGGAGAGTGGTATTACGCATCGTTGTGCGCTCGTCCCTGGCACCGACCCCAGGAATCGGTAGTGGATCCTCGAGGGTGGTGCACCTTAGGTCGCGAGACATCCATCCAGAAGGTGGAGTGGGACGAGGACGGATGGCCTCACATCAAGGGAGGCCACGGAGGCAGTCGGTATGTGGAGGCTCCCAAAGATGCCCCAGTGTCTTCGCAAGAGCACGGGGAGGGCCATCAGCATGATGATTTCGAATCGGACACGCTTGGTCCGGATTGGTGTACATTACGGGTGCCCTTCAATGAAAAAATGGGCTCAGTGGGTGCAGGCTCCCTCCGCTTGAGGGGCCAGGGGTCGCTGCATAATCTTTTTGACTTGTCTCTGGTGGCCAGACGCTGGCAGGCCTTCGACTTCGACGCTCAGGTGCGGATGGATTTTGAACCGAGATCCTATCAGGCTATGGCGGGGTTGACCAACTATTACAGCGACGCAAATTTCAGTTGGATATTTGTCACCTGGGATGAAAGGCGTAGCACGCGGGTGATTGAGGTCGCCCAATCTGATGGAAATCGTTACGTCTCATACCTCAAGGATGAAGCAATTCCTGTGCCTACGGGCGCTCATGTCTGGTTCAAAACCAAAGTCCGCACCTCGTCCTACTCCTATCAATACTCATTCGATGGTCGTCACTGGGCCACGGTTCCGGTTATCCTGGATGCGGCAGTCCTTTCGGACGACCATGTGTATAAGCAGATTGACGGTTACTTCACCGGTGGTTTTGTCGGCTTGGCAGCGGTTGATTATTCGGGTTATGGGAGCCTGGCCACTTTCAGCTCCTTTGATTACAGGGAGCTAAAGGAGAGAGCATGATCAGCGGTGTGCAGATGTTCTGCTCGGAGTTCATGGGCACCGCCCTTATGATGGCCATCGCGGTCATGGTTGCCGCCAGTAGGTCGCTCCCCAAGACAGGGGCCTATCGAGCCGACTGGATCAACGCGTCGTTGGGCTGGGGTCTTGCTGTCTATGTAGGCGTATATGCGGGGTGGAGAACGGGCGGCCATCTGAATCCGGCGGTGACCCTGGCCAGGGTGGTCGGTCACTGGATTGACCCACAAGCAACCCTGAACGGCCTGGCAATGGGCAAGGGTGGCATTCCGGTCACCATGGCCAATGTGGCCATCTTCATTTCCGCCCAGTTCCTTGGGGCTTTCTTAGGTTCCTGTCTGGGCTACCTGGGCACTCGCAAGCATTTCGAACTTTCGACCGATACAGATACCAAACTCATGATTTTCTGCACCAAGCCGGCCATACGTTCGAATTTCTGGAATCTGACATCGGAGGCCATCGGCACGGCCATCCTGGTTTCCTGGGTTTTCCTCAATGGTGGGACTCCTACGCAAGTCGGGCCGCTGGGCGTGGCCCTGGTCATCACGGTTCTGGTTATGGCCCTGGGAGGGGTTTCTGGTGCGGCCATGAATCCTGCACGTGACTTTTCCGCCCGATTGGCTTACTGCCTTCTGCCCATGTCCGGCAAGAAGGATGCGGACTGGAGCTACGCCTGGATACCCTTTGTCGGGCCGATCGTCGGAGCCTGCATCGGTGTGCTAGCTCCTGCCTGGATGGGGCTTCTGCCTTGATCGTCGACATGGAAAAGCCCCTGGCCCTGTCAGGGGGTTATTACGACAGAACCGGGGGTCGAGTTAGTTAGGTAGCTCGAGCTCAGTAGCTGGCTGAGGTGGGCTCCTGGAAGCGGACTGTCAGCCCGCGGCCGTGGTGAAGGAACATCTCCGCACCGTGGCGGTCGACGTCGCGATGGGTGAAGAGCATGCGGATGGCGAAGGCTGTCTGGGCATCATCAGGCAGGTCCAGGAAGGCCTTATGCGCATCCCAGCCATCAGCTGCGACAGCCTTGTTGGGTACGTAGGCATATCCATAGCCGTCCTCGTCCACGTAGCCCAGGAAAGGCAGGTCCCATGCCTGGTGGTAGCTCAACTGATTCTTGTAATCCTCGACCTTCTTGAGGGCCTCGTCGCTGATACCATACTTGCGGGCGACCTCGTTGGCCTTGGCGGTCTTCGCGGCGGCATCTTTTCCGAACATGGAAGTATCAACAACAATGACTGTATCGTCTACCATGACTGACCTTTCTGTGTGACGGCCTGCACGTGTGACAATCGACGTCATGACCGTGCAGGGCCATGACCGTTCAGGTGACCGTCCATCGTCGACGGTGACCTCTGGATGCAAGATTCCTTCCACTTGCAAGAATACCAAATTTCGTCTGCAGATAGGGGCAGGGAACCGTGAGGTTCGCCATAGGCGCCTGTCGTCAGTGAAGAAGAGGCCCAGCTGTGTTCTCATGCAGGGAACGATCAGCCCAGGTCAGTATCCTGATCCCTGCGATGCCCCAACAGGCACATCAGTGCCAGGCCTAGTACGGCAGTGCCGACAGTCAGTGCTACAGGCATGACTATGTCTGCGCCGGAGGCGGCTAGGGCCTGGGAATTCGTAGAAGATTTCGCTTGGTCACTAGAAGACTGGTTTTCTGGTGCCGGTTTTTGGCTATTGGAACTAGTTTGATCTGTTTTGTTGGGCGCATTATTAGATTCGCCCGGCTTGCTCGGTTCTACCGGTTGATTCAGCTTGTTATGTTCTCCGGAGTTGCCAGGGTCGTCGGGGTTATCTGGCTTATCAGGCTTATCAGGCCGGGCCCGGTAGGTGTTGGTGAAGGTGGGGTTGTTGCCGTCGATGGCGGCTTGGAGCTGGCCTTGCTGGTCGTCGGTGACGTGGACGGTGATCTTGGCTTCGTTCGTGTCGTAGGCGATGCCGGGCAGGCTGCCCTGGACCTCGTTCACGGAGTACGTGTACTCGCCGGCCCTATCCAGGATCAGGGGCTTGAAGGCGATCTTCCCCTGGGCGTCGTTGGATGCCTCGTCCAGCTTCCCCTTGTCCTTGTCCCACAGGCGGAAGGAGAACTCCCCGGCCTTCAGGCCCCGGCCTTCCAGGTGATTGAAGGCGGTGAGCCTGACCGTGGCCGGCTTGGCCCGGTAGGTGTTGGTGAAGACCGCCGTGTCTATCTTGCTGCCCTCGCTGTCAGTCCACTGCGTCTTGGCGGCACGGTGTAACTGAGCTGCATCGGTTGTCAAAGTGATGGTCAGGGTTGCAGTGCTCTGATCATACGTCAGACCAGGAATGGAGCCGGTTTCCTGGTGTATACGATACTCGTAGCTGCCATCGTCGGGCAGAGCAGACACGTTGACAGGCACCTGGGTATTTTGGTTGTCGGCGTCTATGGTGATTTGGCCGGGCAACGCTGCGGACGGTGCGCCACGCAGGGGGTCGACAGCCAGTGTGAAGGAGTCTGAGTTAAGCCAGTTCCTGCCTTGGATCTGTACTTTGACTCCGGCAGACACTTCATTGGTGCCCATTGTTCCTGTCAGGCCGCAGTTGTTGAAATCCAAGGATTGGCTGGCCGTGTCCACCATATCCTCGGCATTCTGGAACTCAATATCGTTGATGACGGCACCTTTCATGGTTCCGCCCTCCAGTATGTCGCTGGCTGAGGAGTTTTCGCTCGGGCTGGCTCCGCCGGCCTTTTGGATTGTTGTAGTCAGGTGGGTCCAGTTCGTGTTCGGAGCGGGGTCGAAGCGCAGGTGGAATTTCCCTGCCGGTATATTGGTCAGTTCGTACTTGCCCTGGGAGTCAGATTTTGTGCTCAGATCATCATGTGGGGTGACGACCGACTTGGCGGGCTTGTCGTCAGTATCGTCGAGCAGGGTCACTTTGACATCTTTAAGCAGAATATCGTCCGAAGAGCGGGTGCCGTCCCCATTGACGTCGTACCATACGATGCCACTGATGGAACGTTGAACAACCATGGCCTGGGCAGGCATTTGGTTCAGTGCATTGCCCCAGCGATTCCGATAGAGGTCGCCGGAGGAGTTGTTTCCGGGATTTATATGGAAAGTAATGTCATAGCGGAATTGGTTGGGCTGCCCATCGATGATGAAGGCCCAGGCGACCACGTTTTCAGGCATTTTCACTTCGCCACTTGTTGTGTTGAAGTCAGCCTCGTCCCAAGAGAGGTAATCCTGGGATTGTATGGAACTCGTGTCATTCACCCGCCATCGAGAATCTGTGGTGTAGCGGATGGTGATTCCGCTCAGACTAGCCCCCGCCGAAGCTTTTACGTTCATATCGGCAAAAGTAGGTTCCCCGTGGAAGTCGGGTTTGCCACTTGTCTGTTTGTACGGCATGATGTCGATGGCATAGTGATGCTGCTTGCCACTGCCCGAGGTGCTGCTCAGCATGTTGGTGAAGCCGATTGGTGCACCGACTTCATTAGTGTCCTGTACGGCCGAGGTGGAAAGGCTGGTTGTGTTGGTTCGCCAGGCGTGGATGGTGAAGGAATCGGCAGTCTTCAAGTATGTGTTGGGCTGGGACATATTCTGTTTTGACTGAACTGTGGCAGAGGTCGTCAGATCTTCGTTGGAGCCGATGTCTTTGCTGGGGTCAGTCAGGTCGCCCAGGGAGGTGGAGAAATGAATGACGCGGTTGTTGCCGTCCACAGGGATGTTGGTCAGTGTCCAGGACAGAGTGGTGATTCCGGTTACGGGGTCCGTGCTCACTGATGGCTCACAGGCGGTTCCGCCCTCTATGTGGCCCATCTCAGGCGTGGCTTCCGTATATGTGCCGCCCAATCGGGCGCTGCCGGGGATGTAGTGGAGCTTTGCCGGTAGTTTGTCGGTGATGTAGAGTTCGGTTTTGGCGCCCTTGTTGGCTTGCGAAGCTGAAGTGCCGGTGTTGATGGTTAGCCGCCAGTCAACGAACCGTTGATCGCTGTCTATGTCAAAGTATTCTTTGGGTTTGGAATTGGTGCTTGTTTGTGCTACGGCGTTGGAGATGGTGTTGGTTTCGCCGGCTACATAGAGGCTGTCCCCGTGCTCATTGCCGCCGGTGTCTCCGCCCAGGTAACCGTTTATTTGGTCATAGCTGGCCTTGGTATAGCCTCCGGCGGATGTAGCTAAGACGGGAGATTTGATTTTGGCCAGCTCGTAGGGGTTCTGTTGCTTGGCCCAGTCCTCCCATTCCTGATCGCTGGAGTTCTCGGGGCTCAGCCCGGCCATAGCTGCTAATTGGCTGCGGGTGAAGGTGCGCGAAACTGATGTCAGCTGGGCTACAGAACCTACTTTGGCGTCGGGGAGGACATTGATCACAAATCCGCCGAAGCCGAATCGGGAATTCTCTTCGGCAAACTTGGAGGGCGCGGCGGTGTGCCCGCCCAGCAGCATGCCTACAACCGTGCCATGCTCCTTTGCATCCTTCTGCGTGCTATAAAAGTTCAGATCCTCTATGTCGGCATTGGCTTGCTCAGTGTCGTTTTTCCAGTCCTTTCCGTCGGGTTTGGTGGCGTACATGACCAGTTCCTGTGACGGGTTTTGATCGCTCGTTGACTCGTATTTATCGTATTTGCCGTTCTGCCAGATGCCA
Organism: Bifidobacterium sp. W8114; assembly: GCF_016101165.1. Taxonomy (NCBI): domain Bacteria; kingdom Bacillati; phylum Actinomycetota; class Actinomycetes; order Bifidobacteriales; family Bifidobacteriaceae; genus Bifidobacterium; species Bifidobacterium sp. W8114. The sequence goes on from NZ_JACFRA010000003.1 coordinate 123,880, forward strand.
TTGATCCAGGGAATATCCAGACCTGCGGGGTCCGGTAGTCTCACGACCTTTGGGTCGATCTTGACCAAGGACATTCCCAGCAGAGGCAGATCGGCCTTGCTGGTTTTGAAGTTAAAACCGGCCGTTACCCGCACTTTGGTCCCTGCGACTGCTGAGTCGGTCCCCCGTAGGTTGTCAGGAGCATTCCACCACCCGCAGTCCACCCCGTCATCAAAATAGTTAGGAGCCGTCATGCAACTGTACTGAATGATGTTGCTGATGCCTGCCTTTGATGTGCTGGAGCCTAGCGCGAAGATGACGTTGTGCCACATGTCATCGGACTGGTCGGGTTGGTTTGACGTGTCCGTGGGGCCGGTGGCAGAGGGTAAAGACTGGTTTGATAGCGATTTCGCACCCAGGTTGCCGTCGTCGACCTTGCTATGCAAGCTGAGACCGGTCTGTCCATAGTAGTTGGCCACGTCCTTGTCGCCGACAGTGGAGGGGTTGAAGACATATAGGTAACCAGTGGAGATTTCGGCCACTTCCTGTCGCGTGCAGTCAGTCGAGGCCAGGGCAGTCGTGCACTTGGCGTCTAGTGCGTAGGTGTGTCCCAGATAGGGGAAGGGGTCGTTGGTTTCATAGTCCTTCAAAGTCAGGTCCAGCCTGAGGCCCTGGCTGTTGCGCTGTTCAGCCACGGTGTAATGACCATTGCCTTGGACTCGGTCCTTCCCAGCCGTGCCACCCGTGGATCGGGCATAGCCATAGTTGCTGAGAGTGGGTCTCCAGCCCTGATCGCCGGTGTTGCGCCCGCTGTTGTTGAAGTCGCCGTCGATGGTGCCGATGTCCCAGAAGTAGGGTTGCAGATCCTCTATCTTCGGATAGGCATCTCCTCCAGCGGTCTGCCACAAATTGCTCAGTGACAGGGAAAAGGTAATGGGGCCAGTGGGAACCTCCAGACCCTTGAGGCCCTTGGTCCGATCGGGCCAATGCATGTCAACGGCCCAGTCGAACTTGCTGATGATCCCCTTGCGTTTACCCAGCTCATGGTTGGGGTAATTGCTGGCGGCTGGGGTGTTGAAGTCGAAGGTTTGGTTGCCGGAGCCTTCATTGGTTCCGCCAGTGATTCGCAGGTTCAGATTGAGCTTGGCCGATACGGTGACAGGCTCGGACGTGGCCGAAGCAGGATCGGTCTTGGTGGTGGCATCCGGAGCGCCCCAGGCTTGGACCTCTGGGGCGAATTTGCTGCCATTGGGCATGCTTCGGACCCGGAGGACCAGAGTGACGCTGGAGGATCCCGGAATAACGGTAGGCAAATTCTGTGGGGCGGTGAGTAGCCTGTAAACGGTAAGCACCTGTGTCGGATGACCGTCGATGGTCTCTGTAGTTTGCCTTGGCAGGTATCCCTGCGTATTGTCCACCCAGCCCATGGAATCCACATCAAAGGTGACCTGGTCCTCAGGCTGGCTCAGTTTGAATTGGAATCCTATTCGGCCTCGGCGATAACTGGTTGTCTCACTGCGGGTATTTACGGCAAAAGAGTAGGTGTAGGACACCTTATCGAAAGTGCGCACTATGTCATTGTCTGCATCGTGGTCGTCGCCGGGGCTGTTGTCGTTGTCGAAAGGAGCCGTGCCGGTGGAGCGGGATGCCTGGGACAGTGTGGTGACTACGGCGTCGTCGGTGTCCAGCATCTCCTTGATTGCCGATTTGGAGGTCGGCCTTCTGCTGGGTTGTATGGGCGCGGCCTGGTTCGAGGGGGTCGACTTCGACTTCTGAATGGTTTGCGCTGCCCCGGACGTGGCAGTGTCTAACTGTGGAGTCGAGGTTTTGGTCTACGTGGATGACACCTGGTTTGTCCCAGTCGCCTGTTGTGCATGTGTCGTTGCAGATGTTGATGTGGAGGTGGTGGTCTGGGCATCAGCTGTCTGTCCACCATCGGCTATGGCCATGGTGGGTATCAACATGGCCATAGCCAACAGGCCGGCCAGGACTTTTCCGCTCAAATTACCCTTTGCCACGTTTCTCCTTTTGAGCGCCGACGACCGCCTAGGGCGTCGGTCCGGGCATCCCCTTCAGGTCATCCGGTCGACTGTCTACGATGGTTCTCGAGTCATTCGATACTAGTTTTATAGAACAGTATACAAAGTCATTGGTTATAATTCCGCTATTAATATGCGCCTCCGGAGAAAAGGGCCAACTATGGACATAACAGGGAGGTCTGCATGAGTGAACGGGATCATCATGAGCTCTCGCCTGCCGATTTTCCAGGCCACGGAATGCGGGAGCGGTTGGCTGTCTACGGGTTCTTCATCATCATGGGCATCGGTACTTCGGCCTGGATTTCTCGACTGCCAACAGTCAAGGCCAGCCTCGGTCTGCAGCCTTCGGGCCTGGCTCTGATGACCATCCTGGGCGGCTGCGGCGCTCTGGTCGGCATGCTGGTCTCAGGAGTGTTGACTGATCGGCTGGGCGTGCGGCGGGCCATGCTGCTGGCGGCCTCCACCTGGTGCCTGGGCATGGTAATCGCGGCCTTGGCTGTCACTCTGCGATCAGTGCCTGGGGTGGTTTTGGGGTTGCTCTTTAACTCGGCTGGGATTAGCCTCTGGGGAACGGTCAACACGGTCGAGGCCGGGGCAGTGGAGCGCTTCTCCTCTCGGTCTATAATGCCGCGCTTCCATGCTTCGTACAGCCTGGGCATGTTTCTTGCCCTGGGGCTGGGCTCGCTCCTGTCTCATCGGGGTGTGGCCATAGGCGTGCACCTGGCTGTCAATGCTTTGATCAGCCTGGCTCTGGTGGTCGCCTGCGTCCTGCTCTGCCCGGCTCAGCCTCTAGGGGATTACAGGGGCGGCGCTGACGACGAACGTTCGGATCAGCAGGCGGGGTCGGAGCAATCATCCTCCTTGGGCAAGCAGTTGGCTGCTTGGGGCGATGCACTGGTTCTCATGCTTGCCCTGATCAACGTGGCCTTGGAGGCCAGTGAGGGTGCCGTCAATGACTGGAGCGGAATCGGCCTGGTCGATGCCTTCGGTGTCCCTGAGTCTCAAGCCGGTCTTGCTCCCACGATCTTCGCTGCAACCATGATTGTCTCAAGGTTGCTGGGTACGCATCTGATTGAACGACTGGGGAATATGCGCTCGTTGGTCCTGACCCTCCTGGTCTCGGCTCTGGGCATCCTGGTCTATGCTCTTTCGCCCTCTTTTGTGTTTAGTCTTGTGGGCACTGGGATCTGGGGTGTCGGAGCCGCTCTGGGCGTGCCCATTGTCACCACTTTGGCAACCAGGGATCCAGCCGTGGCGGCCCAGCGTGCTTCGGTAATCTCCACTGCCTACTACGGGGTCTCATGGATCATTCCTCCGGCTATCGGATTTTTGGCCGACCATACCGGTGTCAGGCCTGCTCTGCTGCCCTTGGCGTTCTTGCTGGCGGCGGTTACCCTCTTGGTGCCCACGGTGTCCAGGCTCACTCGGGAATGACGCCCTTCGGTTTGCAAAACTCCGCCAACCGGTCGTCGGGCGAATACAAGAGATGGAGACCGGCAGCATGGTCTTTGGGCAGATACTCGGATTCAAACAACCGTTCCCAAATATTGCCGTACACGTCAGTGAATTTTATGGCTACTGCATTCAGTCGGCACCGGTCCTGAGGATCGTTTTTGTCTAAAAAGCGGGGGGATTCAAAGATGTTCCCAGGGCAGATGGTAGGCAGGCTCCAGGTAAATCGTGAATCTGGATCCATCGAGATTATCCAATCCGCTGTTGGCAATGTCCGCCAGGCGTGATGATGGCCGAATCCAGGGACCCTGTAATAGTTGATCGTATTGTTTTTAAGTTTGATGGGCCGTAAATGGGAATTCTTCAGCAAATCCCAGTGAACCAGGATCGAAACCTGGCGTATGGTGCCCTCGCTGTGGTTGGTGATGATCAGGTGCTCGTCGCTCCCTTCTTTCTGTTTATCTTTCCAAGATGTCTTGGACTCCCAGACATCAACGCGGGAGGCCTGTTTGAGCATGGTCTGGTAAAGGTCATAGCTGCGACGTTCATCGTCCTTGGCGAATGTTCTTCTCGTCTGCCGGGCGGAGTACACGATGGTCGCAGGAATAGCCACAACTGTGGCTATGGCTGTAGTGGAGTTAATGATGAGATTGATAATGTCGATAATGGGCATGGACACTCCCCTGAATATCTGCAACATAGTCCCAAGCATGATCGTACATCTTTGCCATAAGTGATCCTGTATCTTCTAGAGGTGACCATCAGATGGTCAGGTGGATGCCTTTCCCTGCGAGATTCTCCAAGCACTCCTGCAGATAGGATGCATCGTGCTCGGGGTAGATGGGGTCCGTCAACGGCTCTACAGCCAGATCCTCATAGGGAGGGCAGTGTCTGCCGCGGTAGAGCGGATCATACCAGGCGGGATCAGGATGATAGCCGCGCTCGCGCATCGTTGCCATGACCAGAAGATGAAATTGAAAGAGCTTGTATGGGCAGTGGTTGAAGACGTAGTCAACGGTGGCATGCCGTCGACCCCACCCCAGGCCCCGCAGTGCAGTGATCTCCCGATGCTGGCCCAGCAGCTGCTGTCTGGGAAGCAACGGGATCAGATCCTGATGCCACAATCGCATGACGACCCCCTCGTTGGGGTCATAGATGAACCCCTCCTTCAGCCTAGCCGCTTGCATCACTGTAAGCGGACTGGCAGAGGGAGGGGTTCCGGCAATTCCTTACTGGAATTCCTTACTGGGCGATGAATCCACCGTCCACAACAAATTCGGCACCCAGCGCGAACTTGGATTCGTCGCTGGCCAGATAGACGCAGATTTCTCCGATGTCCTGGGGCTCTCCGATATGGCCCAGAGGCGTCAACTTGCTCATCCTGTCCTCAAGGCTCTGGCTGATCAGAGGGGTCTTGATGAATCCGGGATGGACCGAGTTGATGCGAACACCGTAATTGTTGTTGGCGGAATCCAGGGCGGCGGACTTGGTCAGTAGCCTGGTACCGCCCTTGCTGGCGTTATAAGCTCCGGCTCCGCTCAGGCCTACGAAGCCCTCGATGGAGGAGATGTTGATAACGGAGCCGCCGCGGCCCTTCATCACCCTCATGCCATGCTTGGTGCCCAGGAAGGTTCCGTTGAGATTGATGGCGATGACCTTTTTCCAGTCCTCGTAGCTCTCCTGGTCCATGGTGGCCCCGCTGCCGCCTATGCCGGCATTGTTGACCACGGTGGTCAGTGGGCCCAGCTCCTTTTCAACGGTGTCGATGGTGGAGACCCATTGGTCCTCGTCCGTCACGTCCAAGGTGTGGAAAACGACCTGCCCGGGGTGCTCCTGCATGAAGCTGCGTGAAGCATCGCTCTCCTTGATGTCGGTAAGGGCCACCTTGGCTCCCTCGCGGACGAAGCATTCGGCTATGCCCACGCCCATGCCGCCGGTTCCTCCGGTGATGATGGCTACCTTACCTTGTAGTCGATCAGTCATATCCACTCCTTTATAGAGATGTGCTGTCGTATTCCATCCTATGGGATGGCATGCCCACGCTGATGACCGCGTATGGATGACCCTGGTCCCACCAACGTTTCGAAGTTGTCCATGAGGTGCCGACGGTTCCGCGGGGGTCACAATATATTCCCCGCTGAAGCAGCGTGCCTGTTCTGCTGACTGTGTTGCGCTTAGACGTCGAGCAGATGACGGTAGAGTTCATGATCCACAGGTCGGTCAAGACCGAGGTTGGTGATGGTGACAGGTACTCGGCCCTTGCCGTCCGGCCCTGGTTTCTCCGCGGCTCGCGATGGCCCCATCGCGCTGACATGACCAAGATAGTAGTAGCGACGGTTTGCCGCCTCCTATCGACGCATGACGGAAAGCGGAATGGTTGTGAAGGCCGTCAGTTGCAGGGCCAGGTCAGGCGATCTGATCGGTCGACTTGCGCGTACCTTTCAGGGGGATAATGCCCAGGAACAAGGCCACAACCATGATCAGGATGCTCAGACCGAACATGATGATGTAGCCGTGGGGCTGGTCAGCGATGGCGCCCCAGAAGAGAGCTGCGAAGGCCGAGGCTAGGGACCCAACCATCTGGATGCGTGCATAGATGTTGGTGTAGTCGCGCGAGCCGAAGACCGCTGTAACCAGGATCGGTGTCTGCACAGTAGTGCAGGCGTAGACAAGGCCGAAGGCAAAGGCTCCCAGCAGGAGGAGCACGGGCAATCCGGGGAAGGCGACCATGAGGCAGACGCCGAGAATGCCGCCGCCGATGCCCAGACAGAGACCGCCTACGATGCTGCCGTCGTTGACCATGCCCAGGATGATCTTGCCGATGGCCTGGCCGGCCATGCAGGAGGAGGCGATCAGTCCCGTGTAGGCTGCCATGGATGGCAGGGATGCCGCGTAGGAGGGTAGGAACTGGTAAATGGTCTGATTCATGGTGATCAGACCGCAGAAGAGCGCCAGCGCCCAGAAGGCAGGGGAGCGCAAGGCCTGGGAGGCGGTCATGCCTACGGTTGACGCTGCAGGCTCAGGACTCTTTTGGTCTTTGCTCCCGGTGCCTGCACTATTGGTGGCCGTCTCAGCTGCATCAGGCTCCTGGTCGGCGCCGTAGGGATGCAGACCCATCTGTTCGGGTGTGCCGCGAATGACGAAAATGGTGAAGGGCAGAGTGACCACCAGGATGAGAATAGCGAAAACCAGATATCCCCGCCTCCATCCATCAGGGGCGGATCTGATGATCATGGTGCCTATCTGGTTGAAGATCACGCCGCCTATGCCGGTGAAGGCCATGCACAGGCCGATGAAGAACCCGACCCGCTTGCGGAACCAGGCGTTGATGAGTGTTGGCACTGACAGATAGAGGATGGCCGGCATGCCGATTCCCAGAACCACTCCGCATAGATAGAACTGCCACATGGCGGATGATCGGGACATACCCAGGCAGCCCAGTCCAGCCAGGACGGTGCTTGCCGTCAGTACGATGCGCAGATCGTAGCGGTGCATCAGCCATCCGGCCACCGGCAGGAAGGCGACCATGGTGATGCTGAATATGCTGAAATATCCGGTGAATGCGGCCTTGGGAACATGGAAGTAGCTGCTGACAGGCGTGAAGAAGATACCTGCGCAACTGCAGACCAGCGATACCGGGATGGCCGTGAAGACGATGCCCGACAGCACGATCAAGTACGGGTAAACAGCCTGTTTTCGTGATGATGGCTGTGTCGGTGTGGTCGACATGACTGCGACCTTCCTCTCGCGGAATCGGGACTGGCCAACTGCTGCTTGGTTTGTATGCTCCCATTGTTCTGCGGTTTGTCTGCTTTGAATGTCCACTATGGGGAATTTAAGAACTGATTGTAGTTCAATATTTGACCCTCACCTATCGTTACAATGCAGACTATGAGGTTTTTTGTCGTCGCTGTTGTTGTCTCCTACAACCGCTCCAAACTCCTTAAGGAGTGCCTGGATGGCATAAGCAGTCAGTCCCGCAAGCCTGATCAAGTCCTTGTCGTAGACAATGCCAGCGAGGACGGACCGGTGGATGTGGTTTTGTCGCACCCCTCGAAACCTGACTTGGTCCGTTTGCATCACAATATGGGCGGTGCGGGGGGATTCGTAGCTGGCATGGCAGCGGCCCTGGCGAATATTCCTCCCCGGTGTGAAGCTTACCTGTGGCTGATGGATGACGATGTGGTGCCGCAGCCTGATGCTCTGTCTGGTTTGCTGGATGCTGCTTCCGAAGCTCATACCGACAATGGCTCTTGGCCGGCCCTTTTGGGCTCTGAGGCTGTCTGGGTCGACGGCCGGGTGCATGGGATGAACAAGCCCCGTCGACGTCTGCCGATCAGGAACGGCAGGCCACAGTTGCGGGTCAGCGCTCATGCCTACCAGGTGCGCTCCTTGTCTTTCGTCTCTTGCCTGGTGAATGTCAGGGCCATCCAAGCTGCAGGAACTCTGCCGCGTGCCGCCTTCTTCCTTTGGAATGATGACTTCGAATATACTTCCAGACTGCTGAAAACGGGTATCGGCTATTACGTTCCTGCCAGTCGGGTATGGCATAAAACCAAGGTCTTCGGCTCCAGCGATGCCGACCCGGGTTCTCGCTTCTTCTATGAGGTGCGCAACAAGATATGGATGTTCCGATTCAGCAGGGGCAATTTCACAACGATTGAATTTCTGGCACTGCTCGTTGCAACTGGCAGACGGTGGCTTCTTACCTTTGTCAGGGCGCATGATCGGCGGCAGATCTTGCATTGCTTGTCTCGTGGATTTAAAGCCGGCCTGGCTACACGCCCTAGCAGCAACCATGATCTGTTTGCCCGGGAACCCGAGGTTCAGGCGCTGATCGACCGTGCCGATCAGGGACGGCAGGCGGTGATCCGGTAGAGCTTCGCCCGGCCTTGGCTGTCAACCAGTTGAAGGGCTTGCGGAACGGGTTGGAGTCCATTGAAGATCTGATGCTGGGGATCGTTGGCAACGTATGGTCCGCCCATATCCGCATACCAGTCAATGTGATGAGCGGTCAGGATCCTGCACACCTGCGGGTCTGAGTCTATGTGTTCGAAGTTTGTGGCCAGGTAGGCATGGTCATGGTCCCAATTCATGTACAAGTGGGCGTAGAAGGGTGTGGTGCCGCCAATAGCCAGCATGTATCCGCTGCCATTCCATGGATCGGACAGGACTTGCTCGCGATCTGATACATGGCGGCCCATTCTCTTCATCAGCAGGAATTCGTCAGTTGACAGCATCGGAGCATCGGCATTGTTGGCTGCGAAAGTATATGTTGAGCCTAAAGTCTTCTCCATGGAGTCCAACTGCGGATTCACGGTGCAAATCAGCACGGCTACCGTGGCTGCCAACATCATAATTGGCATCGATATCATCTTCTCGGCCTGCGGCGTATACCTTTTCAAGGCCTCGATGCCATGTTCCAAGGCCATGCCCATGATGGGTATGGCTACTACAGGCCAGGCGGAGAAGAGGCGGCGTTGATCCTTGTACCACAAGGCTGTAAGGATCTTGGCCCAATCGGCATGGGTGCCCGCGCAGGCGACGAAGACCAGGCCCAGCAGCAGGAAGGATGACACTAGGAGCATGTCCTTTCTGCTGTGGTGCAGACAAAGCACAATCAGGGCCAGGAGCAGGGCCAGAGCCAGGGGCCAGTATACCGGTAGCCGACGGTTGCCTGAATCGATGGGCTGTCCCAACAGGAAGCGCACTATGGCGGATGGCAGGTCTTCCGTAGGCTGTGCCGGGCCGCCGTTGAGATGATCCGATATTTTCCGGGCAGGACCATGCAGGTACAGATTATGGAAGATCTTCAGGCCTATAGCCAGCAGGACCAGGAAGCCTGCAGTCAATACACCGGCGGCCACATGGAAACGATGCTTGTTGGTTTGGGCCAGCTGCCTCCCTGCCCTGATCAGCCAAGACAGAATCACTGGCAGCACAAGAAGAGCACTGGTCATCATGACTCTGAAATGGCAGAAGGAAACGGCGACGACGCTGAGGAGAATCCAGACAAGGCCGACTACGGATTGGCGGCTTTCCCGCCACCCGTCTATACACCAGGACCAGGTAAGCGCGACGAAGACGGGCAGTATGACCTGGCCGGCGAACATGGAATATAAGGTGCCCCAATCCAGCAGGAGGAAGGGGAAGCCCGCGCAGCATGAGGCGAGTACCGGTGTGAGCAGATCGCTCCAGGCATGTCTACCCAGCAGGGTTCTGACCAGAAAGAGCATGGAGACCGGCCAGATCAGAGCGGCAAAGACCAGCCAGGTGCAGGTGACTGCGCTGACTGCTGTGGCGGGCCTATAGGCCATTGCTCCCATGGCAGCGAATTCCTGAAAAGCGATGGGGTATATTTCCCTGATGGGCGGAAGAGCGTGCAAGGATGAAGCCTGACCGGTGAGCACAATTCGTGCCACAATGTTGTAGTGGAAGACCGAGTCGTAATTTTGCGTGACCTGATCCGGTGAAGGCGCGGCATGCATCAGCCTGATGCCGATGTTGCAGGCGGCTATTGTTGTGCCGATGACTGCGGTAAGGAAGGGCTTCAATCGAGGTTTGGTTTTTTCGTCATTACCTGCCAGTGTCGAGGATTCTCGGCCAGCTCCATCAGGATTACGAAAATGATTGAAGAGCTTACGCGCTAGAAGAACGATGGCAATGAGTACCATGGCCGAAAGCCCGTAGGATCGCCAGTTCCAGGATATGCCGAAGAGCTGGAAGAGCACGCCATCGATGCCCGCGAGTGCGATGGAGACCACAGGGCCAAGTGCCGTCACGAAGATGGGTTTGCGGCTGCCCAGTGCTGTCACCAGCAGGCAGCCAGGCAGATACAGGGCTGCGATGATGAACAGCAACAGTGGCCAGGATTGTTGCCAGGTCATCAGGGTTGATTGCATGAGTCACTTCTTTCGGCTGTCATTCACCGACTTCCCATGGAACCGGTTGAGCAGGGTGGTCATGATGGCGTACAGACAGCTGCGGACTTGGTCGGGCAGCAGACGGTAGCAGGCGCGGATGAGGATGTTTCTGACATATTGTATAGGGCTGATGAAGCCGTCATGCAGAAAATCCTTTTGTAGACGCAGCTCGTCACGAAACATGCGCATGCCGCCTCTGCGGTGATACATAGCCGTATCGGATCGATAGAGGACCAGGGGTTTCTTGATGTTTCCGATATGCTCGCCGGCGACCAGCATGGTTTCCCAAAGACGGTAATCCTCAAAGCGCCCGGATCCCTCCGGATAACCGCCAACCCTGCACACGCTGGTCTTGCGAAAGGCCACACTGGGGTGATGCAGTGGGGAATGCAGGGTGGCGTATGTTCGAAGTTCGGATCCTCCGCTCGGCAGATAGCGGATCCGGCCGGGGGTGTGCTCGTCGTTTGAAAACTCCTGGATGGCGCTACCCAAGGCGTCTAGACCCGATGAGGCCAGCAGGGGGATGAGAACGCTGAATCTTGATGGCCGGGAGATGTCGTCGCTGTCCGCCCGGGCCACCAGTTCGTACTTACAGGCCTTCAACCCGAAATTCAGTGCGTGGGCAAGGCCTTTGTTGGTCGGCAGCCGCACGATCGTGAACTCGGGCATTTCCTCGGCTCTATTGGCATGGAGCAACTGTGCCTTCAGCTGAGCCGGATATTGATCAATCAGCTGAGCCAGTTCTCTGCTCAATGGACCGTCGCGCACAATGACGACCTGATTGGGCATGAGGGTTTGTTCAATGGTGTCGGATTTCAATGCACGGGCAACGAAGGAGGGCGTGTCCCCGGCATAGACCGCCATCAGGAGGGAAAACGGAGTGCGACTCTGGTTCCTTGCGCTCATGGCAGTGCGGCCGCCTTTCTTCATGGATTACTGCGTCGATTCTACATGTGCCCATGCTGGCGTGGTCCGGACTGATCTTTCCTTGTCAAAAGGCTCAGCCCCTATCTCGTATTTGATCATGGTTGTGGATGTGGGTCTGTTTGTAGTGAAGACTTGCACCTCCAGCGACTCGAGGTTGTAGCATCAGGAAGACTGAACATCAAGGAAAGGCGGGACTATGACAGTTGCAGATAAGACAGTGTTGGTCACTGGAGCTTCGTCCGGCATCGGGGAGGCCACGGCGAGGCTCTTGGCGCAGCGAGGGGCCAGGTTGGTGCTGGGCGCTCGCCGCAAGGATCGGCTGGATACAATCGTCAACGACATCGTCCAGGCGGGTGGCCAGGCAGTCTCCATGGCTTTGGATGTGACGAATCGACAGGCCAATGAGGACTTCGTGGCTTTCGCCAAGAAGCAGTTCGGCGGTGTGGACGTGGTATTCCTCAACGCTGGCCTCATGCCTAACTCGCCTCTGTCGGCTCTGCATGTGGACGAGTGGGATCGAACCATTGATGTCAACCTGAAAGGCGCACTATACGGCATTGCTGCGGCCCTTCCGGAGTTCACCGGGCAGCGACACGGACAGTTCATCGCCACCTCTTCGGTGGCTGGACTCAAAGCCTATCCGGGTGGAGCGGTCTATGGGGCAACCAAGTGGGGTCTGCGGGACCTGATGGAGGTGCTCAGGATGGAGTCCGCCCAAGAGGGGACCCATATTCGCACCTCTACCATTTACCCGGCGGCCATTCGAACCGAGTTGCTGGACACCATCACGGACAAACAGACCCTGGCCGATATGAATAAGACCTACGACAGCTACCAGATCGATCCCGAACGGGTGGCCCAGGTGGTGGCCTTTGCCATCGATCAGCCTGAGGATACCAATGTATCGGAATTCACCGTAGGCCCTACCATTCAGCCCTGGTGAATTCCTCTGCCACTGCCTTAGTCGCCCTTGGAGGAAAGAAGATGAATGCCTGCTTGGGCCATGGCCTTTCGAGCCTCGACGCCCTGATCCTCACTGACAGGGACGGTCAGATCCTCGAAGACCGTGACCTGGTAGCCAATTTTTGCAGCATCCAAGGCCGTCTCCTTGACGCAGTGGGATTCGGCGATGCCGACTACGTCCACCTGGTCGACGCCAGCTTGCGCCAGGGCGTCGGCCAGGGTGACGCCTGATGATTTGGCCGCAGCGAACCCCTCCCTGCTCTGGATCCGATCGGTGTTGTCCTCGATGCCCTCAAATCCGGAGTAAGCGGCTGAATACTGGCCCTTTTTGAAGTGGTGGACGATGTCCAGCTCCCGAATCCTGGGATGAAGCTCCGCACCAGGTGAGCCAGCCACGCCGTGCTTGGGCCAGGTGTCCACAAAATCAGGATGGTCGGACCAATGAGATCCAGGTTCGATGTGCCAATCCTGGGTGGTGGCCATGTAGGCGTAGTCCCCGGCATGGTCGTGGACATAGTCAGCGATTTTGCTGGCTGTGGCATTGCCTCCCTCAACTCCCAGCTCACCTCCTTCGCAGAAGGTCGGTTGAACATCCACGACAATCAAAGCCTTGGACATGATGATCACTCCCTTGGTCGATGCTGACGGTAGGCAGGGGGAATACCGGTTGAAGCTCGGCGAGCATTCCTCTTATGCATCAGTCTAATTCTCGCGGAGCCGTCAGTTCTTCGGCTTCTGCCCATGTGGATAAATATGCCTGAGAATCTGCATCGTGTGCTCAGGATGACCAGGAAGGCAGCAAAGAGGATTGAATGTGGCCGTTTGTGGTTGTACCTATGCGGATTTCCAGGGTGTTTGCTTGGTATCCTGAGTGCAAGGATTATGTGCAGTTATGACAGGTGATTCTTTTGTCCTGTCTCTTTACAACGAAGGCAGAGCCAAGCATCATCCCAGAGGAGGAGATGCGGATATGAGAATCAATGAGTTCGAACAGCCCATCGGTGATGTGGTCTCGTTCGCGGGGGCTATGATGCCGGAGCCTGCCAAGTTGATAGGCAGGACGGTTCTGGTGACGCCCTTGGATGCGAACCAAGGCGATGCCTTCTACGAGCGGATTTTTGGCCCGGATTGCGACGAGTCCATCATGACCTACAGTAGCCATGACCTCTATCTTGATAGGGCCTCGTTCGACTTGGGTTTTGCTTCCATGACGGCAAGCCGGGATCCACTCTTCTTTGCTATTCTGCGTAAGCCGTCCGCATCCGATCTTTGTGTTGGCCAGCCTGCGCGTGGGAAGAATTCGGATTTACAGGAGCCGGTGAAGCTTCATGATTCGTCGGATCTGTTGGGCATGTATGCTTTGATGCGGATTCGGGCGGATATGGGAAGCGTCGAGATGGGACACGTTATCTATACCCGAGAGTTGCAAAGAAGCAGGCAGGCTACCGAGGCCCAGTATCTGATGGCTCGGCATGTCTTCGAGGACTTGGGCTATCGCCGATATGAGTGGAAGTGCGACAGCCTCAATGCGCCCTCCCGGGCGGCTGCGCTGAGGCTGGGATTCAAGGCTGAAGGCCGGTTCAGAAACGATATGGTCTACAAGGGCCGCACTCGGGATACGGATTGGTTTTCCATATTGGATAGTGAATGGCCGGCCGTAAAAGAGCGTTTGGAGACCTGGCTGGACGATGACAATTTCGACCAGGATGGCAGGCAGAAGCGCCGTCTGCAAGATTGCTGAACTCTTGCTGATCTGAATGCAGCAGCCTATGGTTGCACCGCGGCTTCCTTGATAAAGCCGAAATAGGTATTCATGGCTTGGGCCGTAGGAGTGTCATTGCGGCACATCAGTGCAAGCGGAGTTCCTTCAAACAAGACCTTGCCACCCGCGCTTCCGGCTCCTGGGCCCATATCGATCACCCAGTCGGCCTGACCGATGAAGCGCAGGTTATGCTCTATGGCGACAACAGTCAGATTTTTATTGGTGATGAGTTTGCGCAAGAGGGCAATCTGCTGCAGGATGTTGGATTCATGCAGGCCGCTGGTAGGCTCATCCAAAATCAGGGTCTCATGAATTCCGTCTTTGAGCAGCTTGGCCAGCTTGAGACGTTGCAACTCACCGCCCGAGAGTGTATCGAGAGCCTGCCCAAGGGATAGATAAGACAGCCCGACATCTTCCAGGGCTATCATGGCTGGGCCCAGCACCTCACGATATCGATTCACGGCCTCGCTGGCAGTCAATTTCAGCGCCTGAGCGATGCTGAGGCCGCGATATCTGGCAGACAGAGCCTGTGTTGAATACCTGGTTCCGCGGCAGCTTTCGCAGACAGTGCTGGTGTCGCCCAAGTAGGCAATATCCAGGGTGACAACCCCCTTGCCCTTGCAGACCGGACAGGCTCCGGCGGCGTTGAACGAGAAGAGCGAAGCGGACTTGCCCGTGGCCTTGGCAAAGGCCTTGCGAAGCGGGTCGAAGACACCCAAGTAAGTCAACAGGTTGGAGCGTCCGCTGGCCTTGATCGGCTTCTGGTCCAGGAGTATGGCATCATGCTGAGCCATGAAGCCTTCCCTGATCAGCGTGCTCTTACCTGAGCCGGCCACTCCGGTCACCACAGTCAGCATTTGCCTGGGTATCTTGGCGTGGGCTTCTCTGACGTTGTGGGCAGTGACCTTGTCTATTGCATAGAAGCCATGCGAAGGCGCCGATGGTTCGTTTACCACGCCTGGATCTGACAGGGTTCTGCCAGTCGCTGTGCCGCTTCTCAGTAGAGACTGATAGTTCCCCTCAAAGATGATCCGCCCGCCTTCACTGCCTGCCCCTGGCCCCATGTCGACGATATGGTCCGCAATGGCGATGAGCTCGGGGTCATGATCCACGATCACCACCGTATTGCCCTTGTCTCGCAAGCCCTCAAAGATTTTCTTGATACCAGTCAGGTCACGTGGGTGCAGTCCAATGCTTGGTTCGTCGAAGATGTAGAGAACGTCATTCAAGGGGCTGTTCAGGCAGTTGGCGATTTTCAGACGTTGCCCCTCTCCTCCGGAAAGCGTAGAGGTGCCACGCTGTAGGCTCAGGTAGCCCAGACCAACCGTTATCAGGTTGGCTATCTTGCGCATTAGGTCCTGCAGAATGGTTTCAGCTTGATCGTCATGAATCTTCCCGAGCCATTCCTGCAGGTCTGCCACGCTCATGGCGGAGTAGTCAGCTATGTTCAGTCCGTCGATTCTGGCTGAGCGCACCTTGGCGTTGACCCTGGCCCCCTGGCAGTCGGGACACTGGGTGATTCGCGTAACCTCCTCCAGCTCATGCTGGTACTTGTCGTTGCTCTGGTTGATGAAGGTCCTGGTGATCCTGGGCACCAATCCCTCATACATGGCTGTCTTGTGCCAGTTGGGGCCAGGGTGTGCCGGTTTTTGCCTCTTGCCATAGAGCAGGAAGTCGAGGTCATCTCTGTCCCACTCCTGTAGGGGCAGATCGTTGTCAAAGTAGCCTGAATCCGTATACCTGGTCAGTCTCCAACCGCCCGGCTGGAAGGTGGGAAAGTTGATGGCTCCCTGGTTCAGCGAAAGATCCATATTGAGCAGGCGATCAAGCACCAGACTGCGCACAGTTCCCAGCCCCTGGCAGGTCGGGCACATTCCCGCAGGATTGTTGAAAGAATACGTCATGGAGTACCCGATGAAGGGCTGGGCCATACGGGAGAACAGCAGGCGCAGAGCGGTGTAGATATCGGTGTAGGTGCCCACGGTTGATCGGGCGTTGCCCGATAGCTGCTTTTGGGTTACGGCAATGGAGAAGGGCAGGTTGTCGATACGCGCAACTTCCGCAGGTTCATACTTGGGCAGGAGTTGCTGAATGTAGGTGCTATAGCTGCGGTTGATCATGCGCTGTGATTCGGCAGCCAGAGTGGAAAACACGAGAGACGACTTTCCCGAACCCGACAGGCCGGTGACCACAGTGATGGCCCGTTTGGGTATGGACAACGAAATCTGCTTGAGGTTGTGCGTGGAAGCTCGATCAATAAGAATGCACTCGGTCCTCATTGGGCGACTCGCTCCTTGCGCAGCTTGGTGATGAGCCTGTTGGCAAGAGCTGTGAACTCTTTCTGCTCGTCTTCGGACCAGACCTGTCGGGCATCCTCCTCGAGCGTCTTGTGCTGTTGATCGATGATGCCGAGCATGTCCCGGCCATCCGGGGTCAGGCTGGTTTCCAGCTCGCGCCGGTCATGAGTATCGGGCGTTTGTTTGATATATCCGAGGTCGCGCAGCGTGCTCAGGTTCTTGGAGACCTTGGATCGGCTCATGCCGAGCCTTTGGCCGATCTGTGAGGGCATGGACGCTCCGGTGCGCAGAACGGTGAGGATGTCGAACTGTTGCCAGGTTATGTTTCCCGGGTTGACCCTGTTGCGTTCTGCTACGAATTCGCACTGCAGATACATGAGCGCATCGTAGAGGGAGGACGGCTTATTTGATTTCATTATAGAAACTATATCATGTTGGAAACTATCTATCTCCCAGATAGGCAGCTACGCTCTGGCTTCGGTATTGTCTGACTGTATCGGACCGATGAAGTCGGGTCTCAGGAGGTTCGATATTCGCTGTGTTTTGTTGAAATAGCGCAGGATATTTCATGGAACGCTTAATCGGACCTTTCTGTGCAAAGGACGCTCTTCCATGCCTCCATTGCTGCTCGAAAGAGCTTCTTGCATGAGAGTAGGCGTGTGTTTGCCGGGTGGATCCCTTGAGGCGGGTTAGCGGTTCTTTGTATCGGTCGCTCCAAGGCAAAGAGGGGCTGTGGGACTCAAGGCTCGTGATTTGTTGACAGGGGGTGGTGGGACGGAGTGTCAACTTATCGCCCTATCAGTTTTGCTTAGTCGGTCGGTTATGCAGAACGATGATACTGACACCTCAATGCCAGGTAAGCCAGCATGTCCACCGGTCGGAGAGGCTGAGCTATGGCTCTTCTTTGGCTCGAGCATCCCCTCGTCTCCTGTATTACGAACGTTGTTGGATAGGTTTTGTAGTTCCTTGATTTGACAGCCAGGCTTTCTTTCTTAATAATGTAGCACGCTACATTTTAGGGAGGCGGTAACTTTTGGAGCTCTCGGAGAAGCGGCCAGAGGGACTGGTCAAAATAGCCAACACTCTGCTGGAAAAGCACATGAATGAGTGTGTGCGGAGCATCTTTCCCAATCTGACTGGTCCCCAATTTGTCATGGTTTATTACCTGTTTGAGCATGAGGGCCTGGAGGTGACGCAGAAGACTGTGGGCGACAGGTTCCGTTTGAGCCATCCCACGGTTCGGGGAGTTGTCAAACGGCTGGTCAAGGCAGGATGGCTGACGGCAAAGCCGCAGAGTGATGACCGACGTCAGATGGTTCTTGAGCTCACCGGGCAGGCGCGCAAGGAGCTGAACGCCCACCAGGTCGAGATCCGGCATGTATTAGAGGCCACGGGCGAGCTTGCCTTGAAAGGGTTCGATGAGCAGGAGAGCAGACAGCTGGTCGGCTACCTGGAACGAATCATTAGAAACATGGAATCCTGATCTGCTTTTAGTCGGATCACGCAGGCTTTGGCCCGAGCCGGTGAAGGACGGAGAGGATGCGATATGAATAAGGATGGCGCCA
Organism: Bifidobacterium sp. W8114; assembly: GCF_016101165.1. Lineage (NCBI taxonomy): Bacteria > Bacillati > Actinomycetota > Actinomycetes > Bifidobacteriales > Bifidobacteriaceae > Bifidobacterium > Bifidobacterium sp. W8114. Next base: position 141,787 of record NZ_JACFRA010000003.1, read on the forward strand.
AGGGGGAAGGCAGCCAAGGAGGGGCTGAGGGAAGTCGCACTGCGATGATGGGTACGCTTTTGGCAGGGGCTTTCCTGGCCTTGATGGCGGAGACTTTCCTTAACAATGCTCTGCCCACCATCATGGCGGAATTCCATGTGTCCCAATCCATTGCTCAGTGGCTGAGCACCTCCTACCTGTTGGTGGTGGGGCTGATGATACCCGTATCGGCTTGGGTGTTTTCCAACTTCCGATCCAAGCACACCTTCATGGTCATGATGGCTATTTTTCTGACCGGCTCCCTGGTCTGTGTCCTCTCCGAAGGGCATTTCGCGCTGTTGTTGGCGGGCAGGATCATCCAGGCTGTGGCCGCTGGATCGTTGATGCCTTTCATTCAGAATGTGGTGCTGCTGCTTTTCCCGCCGGATAGGCGCGGTGTGGCCTTGGGCATGGTGGGCCTGGTGGTGGCCTTAGGTCCTACGGTTGGCCCCACGCTCTCAGGGTTTGTTTTGGAGCACTGGTCCTGGAGGGCTTTGTTTGTGCTGCTTGCTGCCTTGAGCGCTGCGATTCTGGTGGCCTCGTTCTTCTTGGTCTACACGGTTAACCGCCAGGTGAGAACCCGGCTGGACACGCCTTCCGTGGTTTACTCCTGCCTGGGTTTCGGGCTCATTCTGTACGCCCTGTCCGACATTGGGGAGGCGGGCGGTGTCTCAGTGCTTGACCTCGGATTGCTTCTGGCCGGCTTGCTGGTGGTGGCCCTGTTCTGTCGTCGTCAGCTGCTTCTGGAGTCTCCGCTGGTGAATTTGCGTGTCTTCACGAACTTCACCTTCAATCTGACCAGCCTGCTGAGCACCCTGAGCAACATCGCCATGGTCGGGGTGGAGCTGGTCCTCCCTCTTTACTTGCAGAATACGCGCGGGTCAAGCGCGCTCATCTCTGGTCTGGTCATGTTGCCGGGAGCCATTGTCATGGCATATTCAACCCTCTCTCCGGGATGATCTACCAAAGAATCGGGGCGAGGAAGATTTCCCTTTTGGGGTATGCGGTGCTGTTGGCCGGAACCTTGCCGATGATATGGTTCGGCAACGCTACCAGTCTTATCGTTATCGCCTCCTGTTATGCTCTGCGCCTGGCAGGAGTGGCACTGGTCATGATGACTACTTTCACCGAGGGCATCAACGCTCTGCCGACGGAACTTACGGCTCATGGCAACGCGGCTGCCTCGACTGTCCGTCAGGTGGGCGGTTCGCTCGGTACGGCCGCCGCTATGATGATCGTAACCATCGGTGCCCAGCGTGGCAGTCTCAGTGGAGCCACGACAGCCCAGGCTCTCGACCAGGGCTACCAATGGGCCTTCATCTTCCTTGCAGTCATAGCCCTGATCGGCCTATGCGGCTCGCTCTTCCTTAAACCGAATAGAACTGCGACTGAGTAAGAAAGGTGTCTTTTCGTTTTCAAAGCAGGGACCGTTGCTGACATCGATTGGTTCATGATGCCAACGAGCAGGGATACAGGCATCGGTCATAATTTGATACTTAAAAAGGTATGACGCTTATATAGATGTACGAAATGGAAATTGATATGATGCCGATCATTACATTTGCAGATCATATAACCTTCAGTCTGCTGTGGACGCACTCAGCGCTCAGACCAGAAGAGGCGCCTATCAGCCTGTCCAGGAAACGACCGGTGATTCGCTTAAGTAAGATCACCCGTCGCAAAGATCTATGGGTGCCAACTTGTAGCTGGTGACGGGGCTGAGCGTATCCTCTCTCACATTTGCCGTAAGTCTTCAACGGCATGGCCTTGAACTTTCTTTGTCTCGCTCTGCTCGCAGCGTCTTGTCGCCTCCAGACATCCCTGTCTTGCCAAGTACTTAGGTGATCAGGCGCCTTATCGTAACAAGACCGCCTAGCTCACTATAGTAAACGACCTGCTAAGACCAGACATAGTGGAAAGGAACAGGATAGACAGCGCAAAGGATGGTGATGCCGATATTGCGCATACAAAAAGAGTCTTGGGTCACTGTCCAAGACTCTGCTGGCGGAGGATACGAGATTCGAACTCGTGAGGGCGTGAACCCAACACGCTTTCCAAGCGTGCGCCATAGACCACTAGGCGAATCCTCCAGGTGCTGCAAAAACCATTGGCTTTCGTAGCGGCACAAAAGAAAACTATAGCATAGGCGGCGGATCTTACCGCTCCTGGCGTGTGGGGTCATTGGAGCCCGATTAGCCTGGGCTCCAATGACCCATGTTCACAACAGATACGGCAGCAGCAGGCCGGTAATCCGGCGCCCGAGCCGTTGGTAACCCTCCTGGCTGTAGTGCAGGCCGTCAGGCATGAAGCGTTCATGTCCCTCTATGAAGGGGCTGATGCCGCTCTGTGCAAACAGATCGACGACCGGGATGCAGTAGCTGGCGCATATCTCCTTCATCCTCTGTACATAGTCCTCCTGCAAAAGATTGCAGGCGTTGTGTTGACGGGTGTTGGGGTAGTTCTTGGTCGGGTGGACGAAGTTGTTCTGCGTGGCCGTAATGATGACCAGGTTCTGTGTGGGATACATCTTCAGCAGACCAGTCAGCATGACATTCAAGGCACCTGAGAATGTATGGCTGTCCGTGCTGTTTTCCTCGCCCAGCGGTACATCATGTTGGAAGTCATTGACTCCGCCGAAGACTACAACATCGTCCGCCTCAGTGTCCATCTGCTCGAACCGTTCGATGAAGGAATCGTCCCTGTCCTCGCAGACGGCGATGCGCGACCCGCAGACACCGTAGTTCCTCACCTTCTTGAAAGGTATGAGCCGCTGGAGGGTCTGGGTCCAGGAGATGCTTTGCCCTCCTGAATCCAGACCGTTATCGCCCCAGGTCGTCGAATCTCCGAAGCAGTTGATGATCTTGTCCTTGAAGTAATCCTCAGACAGCATCATGTCTTGTCTTATTCCCTTTCTTTTTCTTTCCTTGCCTGATCGGGTTTACTTCTGGAATTCGGCCTGGATTTCCTCCAGGGTCTTGCCGTTGGTCTCGGGCAGGACGTTCCTGGCGAACCATGCCATGACAAGGCAGAAGAGGGCGAAGATGATGAAGGTCCATGTGGCTCCGATTCCGTTGAGCATGATCGGGAAGCCCTGTCCAACGAAGAAGGAGGCCAAGAACATGGTCAGGGAGCAGAGGGACTGCGCGCGGCCACGAATGCGGGTCGGGAATACCTCAGACATGATGACCCAGGCGCCGCCGCCCCAGGACAGCTCATAGAAAGCGGTGTGGGCGAGAATCCCGATGACGATCAGGATGTTCATGAGCGTGTTGAACTTGCCGATGGAGAAGAAGAGTGCCAGGGCCAGAAGGGCGCCGGCCATGGCCACTGCGCCCCAGGTCAGCAGCTTCTTGCGGCCCAGCTTGTCAATGTAGACCATGAAGATGGCCACAAAGATGATCTTGACCACGCCGATGCCGATGGTTTCGATCAGGGAGGCGTTGGCGCCGATGCCGGTCTTCTGGAAGATGATGGGAGCGTAATACCCGACGGCTATGGTGCCAGTGAGCTGCTGGAAGGCGGCTGCCAGGAGGGCGATGAGCAGGGCGAAGCGGATGCCGGGCTTGAAGAGTTCGCTGAAGAGGCCCTTCTGCTCGGTCTGGACCGTCTTACTGATCAGGTCTACCTCGTCCTTAGCGGATTTGGCGCCGTTCATGCGAGTCAGGACCTTCATGGCCGTCTCGGTGCGGCCCTTTTCGATCAGGTAGCGCGGGCTCTCGGGAATGATAGGCGTCAGGACGAAGAAAATGATTGCGGGAACCATGCCTGAGCCGAACATGAACCGCCAGCCCCAGGCGTTGTTCCAGTCAGGCGGGTTCAGGTTGGCAATGGTGGCATTGACTATGTAGACCACGGTCATGCCGATGGCGAAGGCCAGCTGGTTGGCGCTGACCAGAGTCCCGCGGATCCTGGCTGGTGCAACCTCGGAAATGTAGAGCGGGACGATGGTCGAGGCCATGCCGATGGCGATGCCGGATAGGATGCGGCCGATGATCAGTACCGTCACCGTCGGCGAGACGGCCATGGTCAGGCTGGAGAGTGTGAAGAGGAGGCCCGCAACGATCATGACGGGTTTACGGCCTACATGGTCGCTCATCCAGCCGGCGATCAGGCACCCGGCCATGGCTCCCAGAGCCAGCACGGCCGACACGAATCCCACCTGGGCCTGGGACAGTTTGAAATGTACCGAGAAGAAACTGATGGCACCGGATATAACACCCTGGTCGTATCCGAAAAGCGAACCGCCAATGGCTGCTATCAGTACGACGAATATGACATATTTGGAACCGCTGGTTTCCTTTTGCTCTGAGTATCCTGTGCTCACGCTGACTCCTTTATCAGGCATACACTTTCATACACTAAATGTGATATATCTGACATTTTTTAATCTCAGTAGTTGTTGCCAGACTTTGCACTCATAAAGGAGTCAGCGTGAACAGGGATTGAAGAACCTACTTGATCTGATCCATGGAAAGGCCAAGTGCCTCGGCCACCCGCTGGCCATAGTCAGGGTCGGCCTGGTAGAACTGCCTGGTCTCAAGGATCTGGATTTCCTGGTCATCAACGGATCCCAGGTTGTTCTTGATGGTCTGGATCAGACGGTCCTTCTCTTCCGGACTCATCAGCCTGTATAGACGGCCGGCCGCGGAGTAGTAGTCCTTGTCATAGGGGCGGGAATATTCGGTTTGCCCTTGGACGGCATCGCCGTGCATACGGGCATCGTTATCCTCCACGGGGCCGCCCTTGCTGTTGGGCTCGTAGTTGACTGATCCGTCCTGCCCCTGGGACATGAACCCATCCCGCTCGTAGTTGTGGACCTCGTTGACCGGTCGGTTGATGGGCAGCTGTTCGTAGTTGGCGCCCAGACGGTAACGCTCTGCGTCCTTGTATCCGAACAAGCGGCCCTGCAGCAGCTTGTCGGGCGAGGGCTCGATGCCGGGAACGAAGTTGGCGGGGGAGAAGGCCGCCTCCTCCACATCATCAAAATAGTTGGTCGGGTTGGTGTCCAGCACGAACTCGCCTATTTCAATGCGCGGATAGTCCTTCTTGGAGACCACCTTGGTCACGTCGAAGATATCGTCCTTATAGTCCAGGCCCTCCTGGTAGGGCAGGATCTGCACGCAGACCTTCCACTTCGGGTAGTCGCCCCGGTCGATGGCATCGTAGAGATCATGCAGGAGGAAGTCCGTGTCCTCGGAGGCGACCTTGGCGGCGGTCTCGTCGGTCATGTTCTTTACGCCCTGCTCGCTCAGGAAGTGGTACTTGACCCAGAACTGCTCGCCCTTGGCATTGACCCACTTGAAGGTGTGGCTTCCGTAGCCGTTCATGTTCCGATAGCTGGCCGGGTTGCCCCTGTCGCCCATCAGGTAGGTCACCTGATGTACCGACTCGGGGGAGTGCGACCAGAAGTCCCACTGCATCTCCTGGCTGCGCAGGTGGGTGGCGGGGTCGCGCTTCTGCGAGTGGATGAAGTCGGGGAACTTCAGGGGGTCGTTGACGAAGAATACTGGGGTGTTGTTGCCCACTACGTCATAGTTGCCCTCCTGCGTGTAGAAGCGCAGGGCGAAGCCGCGGACGTCGCGCAGGGTGTCGGGATAGCCGGATTCACCGGCCACCTGGGAGAAGCGCAACAGGATGGGCGTGGTCTTGCCGGCTCCTTTGAATACGTCGGCCTTGGTGTAGGCGCTCATGTCCTTGTTCAAGGTGAAGGTTCCCTTGGCTCCAGCCCCCTTGGCGTGTACTACGCGCTCTGGTATGCGCTCGCGGTTGAAGTGGGCCAGCTTTTCGAGAAGCTGGTAGTCCTGCATGAGGATGGGTCCGCGGGTGCCCGCCGTCTGGCTATGGTTGTTGTCTGCCCAGGGCTGCCCTTCGTTGGTGGTGAGTTTGTCGTTCATATCTGCTCGATTCCTCTTACATCTATGATTTTTGCGATCGACGGTCCCATGCGAGCCAGGTCTGTGAACCTGTTTCTGGTCGGCCGTCCGGTCGCTGATAGCAAGACCCTTGATAAAATCCTGCTATCATCCACCGTATCTGACAGGAAAGGGAGTTGGTGGATATGCGCGCTGAGCGAGAGTCAGATATCTCACTAATCAAGCCAGTGCTTTATGAACCCTAAGGGTGATGGGTCTGATGCAGAAAGAATTATAGGAAAGCCGCCGGCACTGCCTCATTCATTCGGCAAACGGCGGCGGCTCTCATCAGGGCATTGGCGCTCAGAGCATCTGTATCAGTTCGCCCACATCCTGGATGACCAGTTGGAGGTTGAGCCCGGTCAGGACGGCTACGACAATCCAGGCCAGGAAGACCATCCATCGAGGGTTGGCGTACTTGCCCATGATCTTCTTGGAGGAGGTGAACCAGACCAAGGGGATCATGGATATGGGCAGGGCCACGCACAGGAAGACCTGGGAGTAAACCAGCAGGCTATCCAGGGCGGACTCCTTGCCGCCGAAGGCTATGGTGCAGATAAGCACCGGGATGATGGAGATTACACGGGTGACCAGCCTGCGCAGCCAGAGAGGAATCCTCATGCGGATGAAGCCCTCCATGACGATTTGCCCGGTCAGGGTGCCGGTGATGGTCGAGTTCTGGCCTGAGGCCAGCAGGGCTACGGCGAAGAGGGTGGAGAGCAGCCCGGAGGCGACCGGCCCGGCGATGGTCTTGTCGCCAAGGGCGTTGTAGAGGGCCGTGAAGGTATCCAGCCCCTCGCCATGTCCGAAGAACATGGCCGCACCCAGCACCAGCAGCAGGCAGTTGACTACGAAGGCGGCGGACAGCTGGATGTTGGAATCCCAGGTGGCGAAGCGGACCGCGTTGGCAACCTGACGGTCATCGCTTCGGTCGAAGTCGCGGGTCTGGACGATGGATGAGTGCAGGTAGAGGTTGTGGGGCATGACCGTGGCGCCCACGATGCCCAGAGCCATGGTCAGCTGGCCGTTGCCCAGGATGGCCTTGTCGGGGATGAAGCCGCGGAAGACCGCGGGCAGGTCGGGTCTTGCCAGGAAGACCTCGTAGAGAAAGACCGCCATGATGACCAGGATCAGTGTGGCCACGATGGCCTCGATGCGTCTGAAGCCGATCTTGGTCAGCAGCAGGAGGATGAGCACATCCAGGACGGTCAGCGTTACGCCTAGGATCAGCGGAATGCCGAAGAGCAGTTTCAGGGCGATGGCCCCGCCGATCACCTCCGCGATGTCGGTGGCCATCACAGCCAGCTCCGTACAGATCCAGAGGGCGAAGCTGAGCCGACGGCTGGTGTGCTGGCGGGTGGCCTGCGCCAGATCCAGACCGGTCACGATTCCCAGCTTGGCCGACATGTACTGCAGCATCATGGCGATCAGGCTGGAGATGAGGATGACGCTCATGAGCAGGTAGCCGTACTGGGCGCCGCCGCCGATGGAGGTGATCCAGTTGCCTGGGTCCATGTAGCCGACTGCCACCAGAGCGCCAGGGCCGGAGAAAGCTGCCAGGTTCTTCCAGAAGGAGCTGGTCGAGTTGGGCACGGAGATCGTGGCGTTGATCTCCTCCAGGGAGCGTCCGTTGGCCGTTTCGATGATGGGATGGGATTGGTGCTGCCGACCGGATGGCGGATTCCTGACTTCGGATCCGGCTGGACTGGCGGACCCTGAAGCGGGTCGGGTCTTAGTGTTCGGCATGTCACCTTCCTTGTTTCTGGACCTTGGCGGTCGTACGGCTGGCTATAGACTTCGACCCTTCGAAGTCTAATGGCGCTTGACGAAGAATACCAGAGGTGATCTGTGACAATGTCGAAATATGCCTGCTGGGTTACCTGCGGGTCGTGCCATGGAGCTGTGCTATAGACTGTGGAACATGGGAATTGCCGAACTGTCCTCCAGCGCCCAGGATTATCTCAAGGTCATCTGGGATCTTCAGGAATGGGACAAGGGGCCTGTCCAGCCCACTGCGGTGGCCGACAGGACGGGCATGAAACAGTCGACGGTATCAGGCGCGCTGGGCCGTCTGGTCGATGCCGGTCTGGTCACCCACAGGCCTTACGGCAAGGTCGAGCTGACCGAGACCGGTCGTCGCTACGCGGTCACCATGGTCCGGCGCCACAGACTGCTGGAGACCTTTCTGGTGCAGGTCCTCGGTTACGGCTGGGATGAGGTGCATGAGGAGGCTGACAGCCTTGAGCACGCCGTCTCCGATAAAATGATCGACCGCATTGACGACTATCTGGGACACCCCACAGCTGATCCACATGGTGATTTCATACCCTCGGCCGCAGGGAATCTCCCCCCTATGCCCACAACTACAAGGCCCCTTTCAGAAGTATCCTCCGGTTCGACGGTACGTGTGCAACGAGTCAGCGATGAGGATTCACGAATACTGCGCACGCTCGGCAATTACCATATAGGACCTGGCTGTCTGGTGTGGGTGGAAAGTCGGCAGGCTGATGATGAATTAGCCATAAGTCGGACGGATATGCCTTCCACAACCAGCTCCACTTCGGGGGACTTCCTAGTGCTGTCCAAAAAGGAGGCCGCACTGATTCAGGTCAGTCTTGACTGAGCAAAGAACCACTCGGTGATTTGTCGTACTGAACAGCGTTACTGTTCACTGAGGTCGGCCTCGTGCTGTCTGTGCGCTATGCGAGTAAATAGCCATCGGGTTATTGCTGGAGATATTTCAGGAGTTCTTCGTGAGTTGGATCCGTCTGTAATTTTCTGCGATACAGCATGATGAGTGCATGACTGTAGCGACTTTATTGGATAAATAACATATAGCGAAGTGTGGTGTGAGTATTTCTTGGGATTATGAAACTTATGGGTAATAGCGAGTTACATATCAGAACTGCGTACCACGCTCAAGTTACTATTAACCACATGCAGAAGCTATTTGAAACCGGACCTGATATCTGGAAGCAACTTAATGGCTTGAGCAAACGGCAGTGTCGTTTGATTATTTCCGCAGTCAACTACCATTCATTGATGCAGCCCAACCGAGAACTCCTCTATCGGATCTACATGGGTGAGGACTGGCAGTATCCCCGCTTAACCGATACCTCGACCCTGAATGGTTCGCTGACCAAGGATGCTGGTCTTAAACCAATGATTGAGTTCAAAGCCAGGTCAGTATCCAAACCCAAGACGGCCTTCACACCTCATTACTTTGACCTGCATCATCAGATAGTCGACTGGAATGAGCGCTACATACTTTTGACTCCGGACGATGCTACAGATATGACGGTCAAGAGTCGGCATCTATCATCCCGACTGCCTATGCGAAACCAGATTTACAATTACTGTGAGTTCCATTTCCCTCTGCTGTTCGATCAAATACGTGAACTGCTCAGGAAGATTCGTGAAAAGGCGAGCTATAAAGATATTCGAGTATATCATCCTGAATCAATTAACGAGTTGTTCGCTCATAAGGCCATACATCACCCCTATCAGCCTGTTGAACCAAGCCAACCGGATTCTTCGGCTCCCAAAGCTGTAATCATAGCCATGCATTGGCTACAGCCCGGAGGAGCTGAGCGTTGGGCCATGGAAACAGTGGCTCTTGCCCGTAAGGCAGGGTTCTTGCCTATCGTCATTACCAATAATGACAGTCATCAACCTTGGATTGTAAGTAAGGACTTGGATGATGCCCTCGTCATTAATCTAACTTTTCCGGCACAAGATAGCATTGGCGACGTACCGCTGCTCAGGGCATTGTTTGAGCAATACAATATTCGCGGAGTTATGATTCATCACAATCAGTGGATGTACGACCGTCTCTGGTGGATTAAGCGGTATTATCCGAGTACGTTCATTGTTGATTCTTTGCATATTCTTGAATACCACGATCGGGGTGGGTACCCGAACCAAAGCGTGAGCCGCGACCCATATATTGATTTGCACCATGTCATTTCACCCCAGTTGCAAAATTGGTTGGTAAAGCGTCATGGAATAGCAGAGGAAAAAGTGGTCATGGCACCTTTGGTCGGTCTAACCGCCGACCAAATGCATCCGAGGTATAAGGATCGGGTGCAGCGGGATGTCTTCCACGTGGCCTTCGTAGGGAGAATGACCAGGCAGAAGCGACCTGAGGCTTTTATCAACGTTGCCAGAACACTAGAACGTCATCATCCCGGCTGTTTCCGATTCATCATGCATGGCAGTGGCGATATGGATTCGGAAGTGTCCAAGCTTCTCAAGAAGTACGGCCTGGATAATGCCGTAGAGCGCCGTGATGTCTCTCGGCCGGTTTCCGAAACTTATGATTGGGCAGATGCCCTGCTCGTTACTTCGATTAACGAAGGCATTACCCTTACGACCATTGAGGCCATCAGTCGGGGTATGCCTGTGTTGAGCGCCGATGTCGGCTCACAGTCGACCTTGGTTCCATCTCAGGGGCTGTTGCCACGACAATCGCTGGAGCTGGTCAGGCAGGCTGATCGATCCTTGCGACGGATGGATGATAGTGAAGAGGACCGCAGGCGGTTGTGGGAGGTTGAGCTGGAAAGGCTCCAGGAGTTTTCGAGGAAGGAATCAGCTGACTCCTTCTTCACGCGAATGTTGGGAGAATGGGCAAAGTGATAAATACTCCAGTTAACCAGCAGAATGTGGCCGCCGTTGTTGTCACTTTCAACCGTCTTGCGAAATTGAAGAAGGTACTTGCCTCCTTGGAGGCGCAGACCCTTCTGCCCAAGGCCCTGATCATCGTAGACAATGCTTCGACGGACGGGACAGCGGATTACTTGGATGAATATAAGAATTCATTTCCGCTAGAGGGCAGGACAGAACTTCGTATTGTCACTCTGGCGGAAAATGTCGGTGGGGCTGGTGGTTTCTCTGCGGGCATGCGCGAGGGATACCGAATGGGTGCGGATTACGTCTGGATTTTCGATGACGATGGCTATCCCGCCCCGGACGCCTTGGAGAAATTGCTTCAGGGATATGAGCGTGCCGCTACGGCCTTCAGCCCAGATATTCCCTTTGCGTGCTCCTTGATCAAATATATTGACGGAACCATCTCGGAAATGAACAATCCTGAGCCAACCTGGGATTGGGGCAGGCTCCGGGCTATGGGGCTTAGGGATCTTGTGCTGATCAATCAGGCATCTTTTGTATCAGTACTCATACCACGTTGGGTCATGGAGGCTTACGGTCTGCCCTACAAGGAGTACTTCATCTGGTTTGACGATGCCGAATATACACGGCGCATCAGTGGAGACTGCCCCGGAGTTCAGGTTCTCGATAGCGTAGTGGTGCACGATATGGGCGAGAACAAGGGAGTCAATTTCTCGATGATCAACGAGAAGAATGCCTGGAAATTCGCCTATGGTATTCGCAATCAGGGATCTTATAGATTGCATCACAAGAGTCTGGTGCATTATTTGCTCTTCTGCGCCCAGGTTAGGTATGCCATGCGCTCTGGGGGAGTTGATAAGAAGTTGCGTTGCCAAATGTACAAGAAGATGGTCGAAGCAATACGGTTCAACCCTTCGATTGATTATCCGCAACTATAAGCGGTCCAGAGGGGATTTACATGGCTTTGGTGGAGAAAAGAGCGCGATTCGGCAAAACGCGATGTCTTTTGTCTGTGGGCATTGGAATCCTTGCGGCCCAATCCCTGACGTTTAGGAACGTGGATTCTTCGGCTTTCGATAATTTCGGCAATCTGGCGGCACTAGGCTTAGACTCCATTGCCCAGGTTGGCCAGGTGGGTTCTGTTGCACTTGCCGTGGGAATAGGGTTTTTATTTTACAAACTTTATCCTGAATTTGAAAAAGCAGAAAGGCGGAATCGTCTAACGGCTTCCATCGTTGCCTGCTTTTTGGCTTTCACTGTTGTTCTCCCTCGGCTAATGAAGCAGGCAATCACGCCTTTTAACTCCTATCCAAACTATTTGGGCGGTGTACCTCGATGGCAAGAACCTATTTTTTGGTTGGTGGCACTTGTTCAAGTGTTGTCTATAGGTTCCGCACTTGCTGTCGGCATCTGTTGGTTAATGCACAAGGCGGCTGATTTAGGTGAATCCGGAAAACCCGAGGATGGGGATGCCATTACTACTCCAGGGCACGACAGTATCTGGGGAAGAGGGGCCCGACTATTTGATGGTGCATCTGGTCATTTGGTTTTAGCCACTGTTGCCATGGTCCTTTGTTGGACACCAATGCTAATAATCCAGGGGCCCGCGAAACTTGGCCTTGACACTATGGTCCAATTGATCCAGTTTCGTACCGATCATGTCTGGGATCCCATAATGATGGTTGAATTGCCAGGGTATGCGGGACAGGATCATCATCCTTTTGCGGATACCTACTTGTATGGGTTTTTTGATGAGCTTGGATTGTGGCTTGGCCATGAGATTCTCGGCTTTTGCATTCTGATTGTGCTGCAAAGTATTGCAACCGCATTCGCTCTTGTGGTGTCTTTCATCTGGCTTAGAAAGCGCACTAATCTTCCGGACTCCTGTGTCTGCATCTGCTGGTGTCTAGCGGCTTTTTTGCCGGCTTTCCCCATGTATATGAGCACTATAGTCAAGGACTCGACCTGGATTCCACTCTTCTTGTTGTGGCTTGTTGCTTTTTTCGAAGCTCTCTATCGATGCGGCAATCATCAAGCGATCGGTTGGAAACTGGTGACGTGCCTGATAGTGCTGGGTGTGCTTTCTGGACTAACTAAAAAAACTGGTATTTACGTCACAACCCTGTCGCTCTTATTGCTAATAATTTTTCTTAGAAAACAAATCATTTCCTTGTTTCTGTCTATGTTAGTCCCAGCTGTGCTGGTGATGGGATTTGTGCCGATGGTGGTCCTTCCTGCCTTGGACATCGCACCTGGAGGGCCTCAAGAGGCTCTTTCTGTTCCAATTCAACAGCTGTCGAAAGTAGCAATGGTCCATAAAGATGAATTGTCCGAATCTGACCGACAGGCAATCGATAAAGTTGTGGACATTAAGCGTATGGAGCCGCAATGGAGGGACAGCTCAGCCGATTACGCCAAGCATTATGGGTACAAGATAAATTCGAGCTCTGAAGACAGGATACAATTCATCAAGACGTGGGTCCGGCTTTTCTTCCATTACCCCAAGGATTACATTGCCGCAGTACCGTACTTGGTAGATTCATTTGTTTTTGGTGATACCTATTATTACAGCGGCCCTGTGCGTTGTGGTTGGTGGGAAGCCGGTGGCTATAAGATACTTCCGGGGTACTCTGAATGCAAGCCCAGTTATACGCAGGAAAAGATCGGCATTCCTTTAAATGATGCTTTGAATAAGCTACCCCCATTCTCCTTCCTGGGCAGTGAAGCTTTATATACGGTATGGCTGCCTCTGATGGCTATGGCGCTTGTTGTGGCGAACAAACGGTACCGGAACATGCTGTATCTAATTCCCAGCGTTGTGAACTGGTGCAGTCTGCTGCTATTGGCTGCGAGTAGTTCCAGATATTCGCTCTGTTTTCTTTTCATGTTTGCGCTGACGATTGCAGTGCCATTCGTCAAAGTGGAACGTCATGAGTTGCATCTTGAGCAGGCAGCACCAGCTAAAAGATGACCTATCAGCTCTTATGGTCAGGTCCTTGAATTCGTTGAACCTTGCCAATGACGAGATTCCGCAAAGGGTGGGCAAGCATTCGGTCAACGAGCATGGCTATTGCATCAAGAACTGCAAAGGTCAACAGGCCAGTGATTACGAAAATCAGGATTAGGCTTATTTTGCCTGATATGTTTGGTAGCCAAGAGGCGACGACACCCCAGATGAATCGGAAACCGAATGTGTTCTCATGCAGGAGGTAGACACCGAAAGTCCCTGCTGAAACCTGCAGTAGGAAAGTGCTCCATCTGTGCGGGAGGCGGAGCTGCGGAAGCCGACAGGCTGCCACAAAAAGGCAAAATGCAATGCAGATAGGCAGTATTTGCAGGCCCTCATGGATTTGTGCCGTCCAGGTCAGTCTCTGTGCCCAGTATGATTCCGACAAGACAAAATGATTGAACCCCAGCATGAGTGCTGTGCATAAGACCGTGCAGATGGCCAGCGCACCATTTGATATGGCGTGCAACGAATCTCGGTAGGTCTGGATATAAGCGCCGATGATGTATCCCAGAACGGCATATACTACGTTGTTCCAGTGATTGGCTCTGCCGAAAAACAGGGGCCATGTACCGATGAACATGAGAAGAGCGATCAGCGCAAGAATCTGCTTCCGGGACATGTGCGCATATACGGTATTGATAAATGGACTAAGAAGCAGCATGAGAATATATGCATCTATAAACCAGTAGCTGTTGTACAAAAATGGGAATAAACTCCATAGGACTGTATCCAGGGTCTGGGAACCAGATAGCAGCTCATTGGTGCCAAAGGGCAGGGGTCGGAATTGCTTGGCAATGATTGCAATTACCAGGCATAGAGCTGCATAGAGAAACATCTGGAACCAGGTCGAGAAAATTCGCCGCCATGAAAACTGCTTCTTGACAAGGAAATATCCTGAGATCATAAAGAAGATTGAAACGCCAACCTGACCGTACTGTACGATGGTGAAGCTGATCGCGGATTTCCATCCTGGAAACATGGGTAACACGATGCGTGAGGTGCCGTTGGTGAAATCAACGTGGATGATCATATGACAATAGACGACCAGCAGCATTGCCAATATGCGCAGGAGTTCGATATTGAGGTTGCGGGCTGATCGGCCTGTTACCTTATCCGGTTGAGACATCACTATGATCTCCCGTCGAGCTGACATGAATATGTCACAGGATAATGCTTGGTGCCTACCTGAAGCAGTGACTGAAAAGTGTCAACAAGCCGTTGTTATTTGTGAGGATGCAGAGATGGAAGGATATCTTTCACGGCTGTTTGGTAGTCTGTACGTTTGTGAGAAGCATCGTAGATAGATTACGCCAGCGATACCACTATTCGTTGGTTATCCTGCGTGAACTTGTCAAGACCGATTTCAAGCTCAGGTATCAGGGATCCTTCCTTGGCGTGGCCTGGTCGGTCCTGCAGCCCTTGATGCTCTTCGTGGTCATGTATCTGGTCTTCGCCAAATTCCTCAGGATGACCGATGGCACGCCGACCTATCCCGTCGTGCTGCTTCTGGGCATCAGCTCCTGGCAGTTCTTCAACGAGTCAACTTCCATAGGCCTGCGTTCTATTGTGGATCGTGGCGACCTCCTGCGTAAGGTGCATTTCCCCAATTACATTGTGGTCGTGTCGGCCACCATGGGGGCGCTGATCAGTTACGGCATCAACCTGATCGTGGTTCTCATCTTTGCCATCTTCTGCCGGGTGCATTTCACTTGGAGGGTTCTGTTGCTGCCCATTAGCGTATTCCAGCTGTATATTCTGGCTTTGGGCTTCACGCTGATCATGGCTACCATGTACGTCTACTTCCGTGATGTGTCGCATATCTGGGACGTTTTGCAACAGGTGATCTTCTATTCCATTCCTGTCATCTATCCTCTGACAGCGGTGTCGGGAATCCACCATTGGTGGGGCCCCGTCGTAGCCAAGCTGCTCCTGCTCAACCCCATTGCGCAATCCATCCAGGATATCCGGCATTCGTTCATCGCTCCGGAAACCACTCCGACTGTGTGGAATCAGGTCGGCAATCCATACATAACCATGATCCCCATCCTGCTCACCGTGATCATGGTGGTGCTGGGTGTATGCGTATTCCGTAAGTACAATCACAAATTCGCCGAGGTGATGTGATGAGCAAGGCTGGGGAAGCAATCCGTCAGAAAAAAGACGATCGGCCCGTGGTCCTGTCAGTGGAGCATGTGGACAAGGTCTTCCGGCTGCCTACCGAACAAGCCACAGGACTCAAACAGGCCTTTATCAACTGGACCCGAGGAATCAAGGGATACAAGGAGCAGCAGGTGCTGCAGGACGTGTCCTTCCAGGTGCGCCGGGGCGACTTTTTCGGAATTGTCGGACGCAATGGCAGCGGCAAGTCAACCCTGCTCAAGCTGATTTCGGGCATCTACTATCCTGAGCGCGGCCATATCTCTTATACAGGCAAACTGGTGCCCTTTATCGAATTGGGCGTGGGCTTCAACCCGGAGCTGACTGGTCGCGAGAACGTCTACTTGAACGGAGCGCTGCTGGGATTCACCCGCAGCGAGGTCGATGACATGTACGATGACATCGTGGATTTCGCTGAGCTGGGCGAGTTCATGGATCAGAAACTGAAGAACTACTCCAGCGGCATGCAGGTGCGCCTGGCTTTTTCCGTGGCCATCAAGGCCCAAGGCGACATACTGATCCTGGACGAGGTCCTGGCGGTCGGCGATGAGGCCTTCCAGCGTAAATGCGATGATTACTTCACCGAAGTCAAGAAGGATCCCAGCAAGACGGTCATCCTCGTCACCCATGACATGGGCGCCGTGAAGAAGTACTGCGACAGGGCAATCCTGATCAAAGATGGCCATGTGGTGATCAACGGCGACAAGGATGATGTAGCCAATCGATACACCTTGGAGAATCTTAAGAATACGGACCAACAGTCCGATAATGATAAGTTGGGTGAGAACGAGTATCCAACTGGTCTTAGCGCCCAGGTCCCCACCCTGCGTTCCTACCCGGTATCATCGTCGGTCTGCAAGAGTTCAGATATCCTCCGCTTCGATGTGGAATACGAATGTGCACAATATGACCATCTCTATATGGCTATTGCCATGCACGACACCCGACGCGGCGGTATTGCCTATGACACAGGTTCCATTCCTTTGAAAGGTTGTGGTCATCGAATAGTGCATTGCTCGATGCCATTGAACATTTTCAACAATGGCGAGTTCCGTCTTGTCGTTTCCTTGCGCGTCAATGATTCCGGACAGACGGATAAAGATGCTCCAACGCAGATGATTGCATTTACTAGCGATGAAAATTCGTGTGTCTTTGCTATTCGTGACAAGCGGAATAGGGACTATGCGATGCTGAGCGATCGCGGTCTGCAAATCAAAGTGCTGGGCGGGGAATCCCTATAGCTGATTGTCATGTGTGCCTCTTTCTCAAAAGTCGGGAATTTATAGGCTGATATGGGCCGAGCAAGCATGGATACTTCTGATAAGGTCTGCTCTCTAATCCTGATTGCCGACGTATAGGGTTGCGTACATTGTCTGATTGCTTATGGTTCCTGCTGACCTCTATACCTTTGGCCTTTATGCCAGAGCTTCAGTGAGAATGCCGTCATTATGGTTTCGTGGTGTGGATGTGCAAGGTTCCCATGAATGTGTGAAGGATTTATCAGTGGGCACGAGCTGACCCAGGTCTGGTTTGGCATGTCTGGCATTGTCATTGGCTTCGAACTCGCTCATTGCCGACCTCTACATTGAGACAAGCAGTACGAATTTGAAAAATATTGGAAAATATTTGTTTTATTCATAAGGTTCCCATGTGCAGTGAGCCGAATGTATGATCGATCTCGGTAGGATTAATGCAGAGAATAATGGTAATTCCGTCACCGTAGCACGTGAGAGTTCCTGTGACTTGGCAGTATAGGCCACAGATTGATACATCTATGCGTTGCTCTCAGACGAGTGGGAACGGGTACTTGGTGATGAGCGAGGGTAAGAAGTTTGAGCGTCATGCGGACAGAGTCGGCGGCTGTGAATCAAGCGGTCCCTCATGCCTGATGGTGACGGGGGGTGCCGGATTCATCGGCACGAATTTTGTGCGCTATGTGCTGGCCCGGCATCCCGACACGCACATCGTGGTGTACGATCTGCTCACCTATGCAGCCAAGATGGACAACCTCCATGGCCTTATTCCCGATCGGATCGACATGGTCCATGCCGATATCTGCGATGCCGAATCCGTGGATCGTGCCATCCGCCGGTTTCGTGTTGATGCCATCGTTAATTTCGCAGCCGAATCGCACAATGACAATTCCATCCAGGATCCGGCGCCCTTTATCAGGACCAATCTCTATGGCACCTATGTTCTGCTGGAGGCGGCCCGTCGCCACGACCTGCGCTTCCATCAGGTGTCCACTGACGAGGTTTTCGGCGATCTCGACTTCGATGATCCGGACCGCTTCACTGAGACCAGCCCCTACCGGCCATCGAGCCCATATTCGGCCACCAAGGCTGGGGCTGACCATCTGGCGCGAGCTTGGTGTCGCACCTATGGGACCCGGGTCACCATCTCCAACTGCTCCAATAACTACGGCCCCTATCAGCACATCGAGAAGTTCATTCCACGGCAGATCACCAACATCCTGTCAGGAATCCGTCCGCGGATTTATGGGCATGGTCGAGCGATCCGGGATTGGATCCACGTGGAGGATGATTGCCGGGCCATTTGGAGCATCCTGGTCCATGGAGCGCCTGGATCGACCTACCTTATCGGCGCGGATGGCGAGTTGAGCAACATGGAGGTGCTCAGGATGATTCTGCGCCTCATGGGGCGCCGGCCCGACGAATTCGATTTAGTGGCAGACCGCCCTGGAGGTGATCGTAGGTATGCCATCGATGCCGGAAAGATACGGCGGGAGCTCGATTGGCAGCCTCTGCACCGAGATTTCGAGCAGGGTCTGGCAGAGACAATCGACTGGTATCGTCGTCACCGCAGGTGGTGGGCGGATGACAAGCAGGCGGTCGAGGCCCGCTATCGGGAACAGGGACACTGATATTTGTGGCTGTACCACCCCTGGATGTAAACTAGCCGGGTTACCGTCGTGGTCAGAGGATTGTTCTGCCACTGGTGGCGTGCAATACACCCTCCTGTCACGGAAGGTCCGTGACCTGTAAGTCCAAAGGAGGTGGGTGATGTCTGCGCATAAGTATGAATTGATGTTCATTGCCGATCCGGCCATGGATGAGCGCTCGCTGAAGAAGCTGACCGACCAGTATCTCGAGGTGGTCACCAAGGAAGGCGGCTCCGTCGACAACATCGACGTCTGGGGCCGTCGCAAGCTGGCCTACGAGATTGACAAGCACAAGGAAGGCAACTACGTGGTGGTCGAGTACACCTGCGAGCCTTCCGCCAGCGCTGAGCTTGATCGTGTGCTCAACCTGAACGAGTCCGTCATCCGCACCAAGATTCTTCGCAAGGATGACAAGTAAGCAAATAACAAAAGGACGTCGAAGCGTCGGCTGACATTCACGCCCCGCGTCGAAGGTCCAAGGGTGCGGGATTCGCCCCAGCAGGCCCATTCCCAAGTCCTCATTCCGAGGAAAGGTCGTGACATGGCGGGAGATACATACATCACCGTGGTGGGTAATCTCACTGCGGATCCGGAGGTGCGTACGACCTCCAACGGAGGCACGGTGGCCAACCTGACCATCGCGTCCACGCCCAGGCAGTTCAACAGGAACTCGGGGCAGTGGGAGGACGGCGACTCGCTCTTCATGCGTTGCTCGGCCTGGGACTCCACATACAGTCCCATGGCCTCCAACATTCAGGCCAGCCTGACCAAGGGCATGAGGGTGATTGCCCAGGGTCGTCTGGTGCAGCGCTCCTATCAGGATCGTGAGGGCAACAACCGCACGGTCGTGGAGCTGCGTTTGGACGAGATTGGACCCGCACTGACACGGAATACTGCCCAGGTCACCAGGAACGCCAACACTGGTGGCGGTGGATCCCGTGGAGGCTTCGCCGGCTCCAACAACGGCGGCTACCAGGGTGGGGCATCCTACCAGGGTGGCGCTGGCGCGGCATCGGCCCCCATGGGTCGTCAGCAGCCGGCGCAGAACCAACAGGCTCCCGCTCAGGATCCATGGTCATCGACCGGGTCCGGCGATTCCTTCGGATCCTTCGGGTCCACCGGCGAGTTCGGTGGTTCCGGGGACGAACCCGAATTCTGAAGTTTCATAGCGTCATCATTCATTTAAGGAGTACCAATGTCACGTAAAAGGCCGCAACCGCCGGTCAAGCCCTTCAAGAAGAAGCCGAATCCTCTGAGGGCCGCCAAGATTCATACCATCGATTACAAGGACGTTGCTCTGCTGCGCAAGTTCATCTCCGACCGTGGCAAGATTCGTTCCCGCCGTATCACTGGCGTCACCGTCCAGGAGCAGCGTGAGATTTCCAAGGCGATCAAGAACGCCCGCGAGATGGCCCTGCTGCCTTACGCCACCAACGGTCGCTGAGGGAGGTCCGGATTATGGCAAAGGAAACCAAGGTTATTCTGACCGATACCGTGACCGATCTGGGCCACAAGGGCGACGTTGTCGCCGTCAAGCCTGGTTATGCGCGCAACTTTCTGATTCCTCAGGGCCTGGCTTTCGCCTGGTCCAAGGGCGCTGCTGCGCAGATCGAGTCCCTGCAGCGGGCCCGTCGTGCCAAGTCCATGGCCACCCGTGAGGATGCCGTGGCTGCTAAGGCTGCCATTGATGGGCAGACCGTCGAGATCGCTGCCAAGGTGTCCGATTCGGGCAAGCTCTTCGGCGGCATTTCCAACGATGCCATCGCCCAGGCTCTTCGCCCCCTGGCCGATGTGAATCCCCGCGCCATCTCCGTGGAGACCATCAAGGCCACCGGCGAGTTCCCGGCCACCGTTGCCCTGCATCCTGAGATCTCGGCCGCTTTCACGGTCAAGGTCGTCGCAGAGTAGCAAACCTGGGGTCGGTGTTGGTTTCCAACTCGCCGACCCCGATCATCCCCATAGCGATTCTTTTGAAATAGGGATTAGGGCTTAAGCAGAAGGCCTTCCCGCAGCAGATCATGCGCAGGAAGGCCTTCTTATGTATTACAGCGGATTATTCAATTTAGAAATTGCCGCCGTTCCAGCCCCAGTCAGTAGTGGCCGTGTAACGGATGTAGGTACGGTCCTTAGGAATGGACAGCTCCGATTCCAGCGCGTCCATGATGGTCTTGGTCAGACTTTCCCAGGCGGACTTGGGCACGTCACTGCCGAAGACGTTGACCTCCACATAGGCTGCGGGCTTGCTGTCGTCACCACCGAAGTAGATGGGCATGTCCGACTCGAAGGGGCACATGAGCCAGCCCTCGGACTTGCCGGGGACGGCGGTGATGGCCTTGCCATAGGCGGTCTTGATCCGCTCGCGCTGTTCGGCGGTGATGGGTGTGCTCACATGAGTGTGGATAACGGGCATGATGCTTCCTTTCCTGTCCGTCAGGCATGACCAATCAGAATGATTCGATCCGCCTGACGGATGGCTGACTATTCCCGTCCCATAGTAGCCTCGACCGGGTGGAACGAGCTCAGCGCCAGCCGAAGGGACGATGACGCAGGGACCAGGCTCCTAGACGATGGGCCACCGAACGCTTGTTGACAGGTTTGTCGGGCGCGGGTGCGTCCAGCAGCCACTTGCGGATCAGGAAGTTCCAGATGGCCACTACCACGGTGGCCGTGATTTTGGCGATATTTGAGTAGAGCAGATAGCGGGCGTGCATGGTGGTGATGGCATCCGATGGCAGCATGGCGGTACCCAACCATAGGATCACCTCGTTGATTCCCAGACCGATGACCGAGGAGACCAGGAAGACCGTCATCTCCATCCACCGGGCCATGTCCTCCCGATGCTTGAAGACGTAACGCATGCTGGCCAGATAGTTGAAGACCAGAGAGATCAGGAAGGAGATGGCTCCTGCCAGGACATTGTTCAGGTGTGGCCCCATGATCAGCAGGTTCATGATGCCGATGTCAATCAGAAAGGCGATGACGCCCACGATGCCGAACTTGAGCAGCTGTCCGATTAATCTACGCACGGTAGCCCATTCAATCATTCCTCCTGTGCTGTCAGGGTACCAGGAGCCGCTTGTGTGCAAAAGCCTTACGTTACGCCCTCAGGCGGGCAGCTCGGTCAGAATGGGTTCCTCGGTGCTGTTGCGGATCTGACGGAAGCCTACAAAAGCGATGGCCAGCGAGGCTAGGGCCAGGGTAGTGACTACACCGAATCCGCCCTGGGATCCGTAGCGGTCGATGAACTGCCCGGCCACAGCCGAACCGGCCGAAGACCCGATTGAATTCATGGCGCTCAGCCAGGCCATGCCTTCGGTGAAGCGGATGGGTGGCACCAGGTGGAGCATGAGCTGGTTGCCGTTGATCCAAGTGGGTGCCTGGCAGACGCCGATGATCAGATAGATGACCATGATGGTCCACAGATTCCTGGCGAACATGAAGGTTCCGATGCCCAGGTTGACCACCAGCAGGCAGAAGTAGAAACGCTTCCAGAGGGTGATGGTCCAGTTTTTGGCCCCGTACAGCAGGGCACCGACCAGGGAGCTGAAGGAGAAGCAGGCGAAGACGAACCCGGTCATCTGCTTCATCCCCTGCTCGGTGGCGAAGGCGATGATGGAGATTGATGCCGCGCTCTGGAAGGCTCCCAGACCGAACCAGGTGGCGCAGACGGCAATCATGCCGGCGCTCCAGAAGGCGCTGCTGCGGTCGTTCCTGCCCTCCTGTGCCCGCAGATGAGACACCTGCTGAGCCTGCCGCTCCCGGTACTCCTTGCGGGTGATCCCTTGGGCGCGGGCCATGTCCGTCTGCGAGGGCGGCTCGGTTTCCCGGCAGGAGAGAAACATAAAGGCTCCGACCAGCACGCAGATCCCGGTGAAGGAGAAAGCCAACACGCCTGAAATGACCGCCAGTATGGAAGCCAGTGGATTACCGATCACCCACATGGCTTCGTCGAAGACGCCTGACAGGGACAGGGCCTGGTTGGTGGCCCGGTGGTCGCCTCGCAGCAGATGTGTCCACCGGCTGCGGCTCATGGCGCCCCAGGGCGGAATGGCTGCCATGAAGGGGGTGACCAAATAGAGCACCCAGGTGGGAGCGTGGGCGGTGATGGCTGTGATCAGGACCGTGGCGGCCACAACCCAGACCAGAACCGTGGGGATGGAGACCTGTCGCTGGCCGAACTTGTCAACCAACTTGCCCAGCATGGGGCTGACCAGGGCCAGGGCCACGGCTTGGATGGCGGTCAGTGCTCCGGCCAGGGAATAACTGCCGTAGTAATGCTGCACCGAGATGGTGATGGTCATGCCCACCATGGGGAAGGGCATGGAGGCAATGACCGATCCGACTGCGAACCGCGCCGTATGAGGCAGTCGCAGAAGCGCTGAGTATCCTCCGAAGACTCTGTGACCGGCTTCGACCAGAGCCGCCTTCAGTTGCCGTGGCATGGGCTGTTCGTCTCGCTTTCCCTGGGTGTTTTCACGGTCCCGAAGCATGTTTTCCACAAGACCTTCTAGACGCACGAAAAGGAAGTGGGGATGCTGGGGGGACTGCTACAGTGGTAACCATATTGGCGCCTGATCGGTGCCATTCGGATAGTGATAATTCTACCCCCCGCCATGGTCACTTAAGGGGCCCGTCGGGGAGCTTGGGAGGTGGGTCGTGCCTGCGACGACCATTCATTTCGTCCGTCATGGCCAGGTTGATAATCCCGATCATATTCTCTATGAGCGATTGCCGGGATTCCATCTGTCTGACAGAGGCAGGGCCATGGTCGATGCGACAGCCCGCTTTATGGCCGAGGCTCCCGGCATGCGCAATCTGGAAGCCGTCTATTCCTCACCACTGGACAGGACCAGGGAGACCACGGACATCCTGCTTGAGCAGATCAATCCCGCTCGTGTCCGGCACGGATTGAAACCGTTGGAGCCTATCTACGACCGTCGTCTGATTGAGGCTGGCAATGAATTCCGCGGCAAGCGCGTCGGGCACGGGCAGGGGGCCCTCTGGAGACCCTCCAACCTGCGGCTGATTCTGGATTTGCGCCGTCCCAGCTGGGGGGAGTCCTATCGGCAGATCGCCCGGCGAGTGGGGGATTTCGTCCGGCAGGTGGTTCGCAGCCATCCTGACGCACAGGTTCTCGCCGTCTCGCACGAATCGCCTATCTGGTCGTATCGTCATCTCTTGGAGACCGGCCATCCCGAGCACAATATGCTCCTTAGAGCCACTGCCTTGGCTTCGGTGACCTCCATTACCCTGGACTGTGAAACCGGCAAATTGCTGGGAATCGCCTATGCGAACCCGGCGGCAGGCGTGTAAAGACCGCTTGAGCGGCCTAGGATAGCTGGGGATACTGTCGTGGATGACTGTCCGAGAACCCGATGAAGGAGTGTGATGATCATGGTGGATGTACAGGCGGGCGCGGAGGCAATAGCCGGACGGCCCACTGTGGCCGAGGCGGCTGAACAGGGGGCCAGGCTGGTCGACCTCTGGCCCTTGACGAGTGCCGAGCATCTGGCCAACGACGCCAAATACGCGGAGGATCTGCAGGTGCGCATCAGCATGGTGCTGGCACAGCTGATGACGGGTGAGGATGTGACCATCCCCGA
Organism: Bifidobacterium sp. W8114; assembly: GCF_016101165.1. Taxonomy (NCBI): domain Bacteria; kingdom Bacillati; phylum Actinomycetota; class Actinomycetes; order Bifidobacteriales; family Bifidobacteriaceae; genus Bifidobacterium; species Bifidobacterium sp. W8114. Next base: position 166,018 of record NZ_JACFRA010000003.1, read on the forward strand.
CGCTGAATATGTCTATGAGGGCGCTGAGGATATCCCCGGTCGTCCCCAGGATTTAGTGGATGCGCTCATGGCGGCCAACGATGCCATCGAGGCGGCTTCACAGGCGCAGGACGACCAGTCCCGGATGCTTGCGGATTTGGCCGAAACCTTGGGCAGCGGCTGGGACCAGGCTCGGCGGCAGGATGTGGTTGCGGGTGCGGCCAAGGCTGAGCAGTCCCTGGACGATCGGAACAAATCTCCCGAATCCCCTCAGAACAAGGAGGGGGTGGCCCAGGCCCTGGCTACGAGTCTGGAGATATGCCGGGACTTGCTTCAACGCGCAGGCGCTGACCCTGACCATGCTGCAGCCGCCGCGCCGGTCCTGGTCTATGTCAATGAGCTCAACGAGCGACTGGGCATTCCCCGGGCCTTCCTGTCTGACGAGGATGTAGTCCGTGCCTTGAAGGTGCTGGATGATCCCCAGGCTTTCGCCGACCTGCTGGCCCCTCTCGTGGGCGCTGAGTGGGACCATCATCGTCAGGAGGTGCTCTGGGACCCCGAGGAGGCCAAGCGCAAGGCCAAGGAGGACGACGAGCGTAAGAGCCGCGAAGCCCTGCAGGCCAAGTTCGCCCATGTGCCCGAGGATCCCAACAAGCCTCCTGTGGAGCTTTAAGACCTTCTGCCCTTCGCCTTGGCATCGGTCAAGGCGAAGGGCAGGGTGGATTCAGCGATCGAAACGGGCTCCTCGTGGATCGCTGGGTCGGGCCAGCAGAATGATCCCGGCGACTGCTCCGGCGATCATGATCAATGCGCCCAAGCCAAGCAGGGAGAGCGAGGACCCTGGATGTCCGTCGATGATAGCCACGATGGCGAAGACCAGAGGGATGCCACCCACCAGCTCGCTTATGAAGGGCAGGAGTATCCAGAATCCGGACATGTTGGTGTCGTGAAGTCGCCGTATGCCCACGGCCAGATTCGGTATGAAAAGTCCAAGGGCGACCAGGAAGGATAGGATCCGTCCCACAAAGACGGATCCTGAGGTGATGATCGAAATCGCAAAGTCGATGAGGAAGATCATTAGAAAAACCCACCAGAATTCCCCGCGGGAGGCCCTCCCGGAGAAGACGGAATATTTGGCGAAGAAACGCTTGCAGGCGTTTACGAAGTCAATGCCGTACCAGGGTGCGTTCAGCGGAGGCTCGCCGTTGAAACCGGCATCCGCATAGGGATAGGCCGGATACTGAGGGACCTGAGGTCCGGGCTGGTACCCTGCCTGATATCCCGATTGGTAGCCTGCCTGCGACCAACCTTCAGGCGATTGATAAGAGTTGTCCGATGCATAGCCAGACGGCGGGGTCGTACCATTGGGCTGGCCATTGGCCTGGCCGGGATTCGGAACTTGACCGTAGGGTGCCTGCTGCTGTCCGTAGTACTGCTGTTCATTGGACTGTTGACCATAGGGTTGTTGCTGGTTGTAGCCTGACTGTTGAGCCTGTGGCTGTTGACCGTATGGCTGCCCTTGATATGGCTGTTCCCGGCGGTAATCGTCGGCAGGTCTTTGCGTTTCCTCGATCGGATGGTAGATGTCGCTCTGATCCGAAGCTGCCGGCGCATAGCCGGATTGTCCTGGTTGGGGCTGGTTCGGGTAGGCTGTGGGTCCTGAGCCGGATCCGTCTGCGGGATTGTTCCGGGGCCAGCCGTAGCCCGGACCCTGATCAGCTGAACCCTGGTCATTGGGGGCCTGGTTCACACTGTTCGTATCGTCTGTATGGCTCATGGTATCGTCCCTCTCATCTTCCGTTGATTATTCCGGATCTGACTTCTTCATATATCCCTATTATGGCAGGCCTGCTCTTCTGCTTGCCGGTCATGGATAGCTCAGGGGATCGGGAACTCGTCACATTTACTCGGACCGGTCTGTCGGATTCGGTATGTGATTGCTGTTGCAAGACTCTTCACTCGTCGTCCGGATTGACCATATGGTCGTCGCCGGCATCGCCTAGAAGTAGCCGCTCGGTCAAGGTGATCAGGCCCAGCAGGAGGGCGGTCAGCAGGATGATGACCAGGGTGGCCGAGAAGATCAGCGGGGTTCTGAAGGAGTTGAAGGCTGACTGCAGCCATATGCCCAGGCCGTTCCTGGCGCCCAGATACTCCGAGGTGGCCGCGGTGGCGAAGACATAGGCGGCGCTGATGCGCAGACCGCCGAAGATCTGCCCAGCGGCAACCCTCAGCTTGACGTGCCAGAGGGTCCAGGTCCGGGTTGCCCCGCAGTTCAGCGCCACGTCCTGATAGAAGCGGGGCACGGACTTGAGTCCCCGGTAGGTTTGGACCACTACGGGAAAGAGGGCGAAGACGGCCACGATGACCACCTTGCCCAGGGGTTCGAACCCGAACCAGATCACAAACAGGGGAGCGATGGTGATGAGAGGAATCATCTGGGCGCCGGCGATCAGTGGGTAGAGGGCATCGTGCAGGGTTCGCCAGCTATAGAGGGCCAGGCCGACCACTATTCCCAGGACTGAGGCCAGGAGGAAGCCCAGCAGGCCCTCAAGGGCGGTGATGGCGGTAGCGGGCAGCAGGTCCTCACGGGACTGCGCCGTTGCAACCAGGATTCGACTGGGCGCTGGAAGAACCTGTTCGCTGACTCCGCCCAGGCGGGCGGCAAGTTCCCAGATGATCAACAGCGTCAAGAGGGTGAGAGTCGGAGGCAGCGCCCGGGTTCTGCTCTGCTTCCGCACACTCATCGACCGGCTGCTTCCCGAACGTAGCGATCGGTCCACAAGTCCGTGGCCTGAGGAGCCTTGTTGGGGTCGCCCTTCTTGGCGTCCCGATAGGTGCCCGCTTTGAACTGGAAGTCCAGATAGTCCTGGGCATCCTTGACGTTGATCAGTCCGGTAATGCTTCTTTGATCTGCACTGTCAACCCAGTATCCCTCCTTGACGATGCTCTCCATGGAGCGCTTGGCCAGGGTCGGGTCGATGGCCGATCCCTTGGTCTCCTTGACCAGGATGTCCGCCGCCTGGTCGGGATGGCTCAGGGCGTAGTTGTATCCCTTCAGGCAGGCCTTGACGAATGCCGTCAGGGCGCGACGGTGGCCGGCCTGCTGCAGCCAGGAATTCTTGACCACGAAGCCCAGCTGGTCGGGGTTGCCGGGAACTCCCCAGTCGGCCTGGGTGAAGCAGTGCAGTGCCGGACCCTTGAGTTCGCTCTCCACGCCCTCCCAGTTGGCGTAGAAACCGGCGAAGTCGCCCTTGCCGCTGGTCAGGGTGGCGAAGGTGTTGGTGCCGCTGGTCACCCGCTTGAAGTCACCCTTGCCGCCTGCATAGCGGATCATCTGCTTGACCACTGCCGTCTGCTCGGCCGAGCCGAAGCTGACGAAGGTCTTGCCGTCGAAGTCCTTGGGTGTTTGGATGTCGGTGCGCGAGGCCAGCGAGCACCAGCGCGCCACGGAATGCTGGCCTATGTTGAAGACCTGCCGCAGGTCGGCTCCCTGGGAGTTGAAGGTGGCCAGGTTGCTCAGCTTGGAGAAGCCGACGTCGGCGACCCCGTTCTGAACGGAGGTCTCGGCTCCTGCCTGGGCCGTCGGCAGGATGGTCAGCTTCAGGCCGGCCTTGTCGAAGTAACCCAGGTGCCGGGCCACGTAGATGCCCACATGATTGGTGTTGGGCGTCCAGTCCAGCATGAAGGAGAGCTTGGAGCTGTCATCGGCCTTGTCGTCTGCCCCCTTGGCCCCGCAGGCTGCGCTCGTAGCCGCCATACAGAACGCTGCTGCCAAAGCGAGCGCCCGTACGATCAGTTTGTGGCCGGGAATTCTCCTGAAGCCGCTGTTCTCCGACATGCTCATCACTGTCACCTTGCCTCTCCGGCACCCCTGGTGCCCATCCGCATCGGGGCCGCTACGGGAAGGTGAGGAGCCCGCGCGACGATCCGGTACGGTCTTGACCGATGGAATTCTGCGATGTGTGCTACGGCTGCTGCCACCAGCCGCGCGAACAAGACCACTCTAGTCCAACCCAGCCGGTCCTGCCTCGCCGTGATGAAAGGTTGCATCATTTGCCCTTATACTGGAGACTCACGAGAGGTCCGTGCGGGCCGACCGCTGTCGGTCTCGTCCGGAGCAAGACAACCGATTTCGGTAGGGTTCGACGGAGGGTTCCCATGTCGGTGACCATCAGTGATGTGGCCAAGCAGGCGGGCATGTCCGTATCCACGGTCTCCCAGGCGCTCAACGACAAGGGACGCATCTCCCCGCCCACCAAGGACAGGGTCCGCAGGGCGGCCATGGAGCTGGGATATATCCCCGACAGCCGAGCCCGTTCCATGCGATCCTCGCGCTCGCATGCCGTAGGCCTGCTGGTCCCCGACATCCGCAACCCTTATTTTTCCGAGCTCGTCTACGCCGTCCAGGACCAGCTCTATTCGGCAGGCTATGCGCCCCTGATCGGCGTGTCCTCTTGCCAGGCCAGCAGGCAGGAGGACTATTACCGCACCCTTCTGTCCCGGCATATGGACGGTGTCCTGGTTGTTCCTGACGGGCCAACGTCGCCCATGCTGCGCACCATGCTGGCAAGGGAATTCCCTGTGGTCTTCGTGGACCGTCCCGACCGGACCCTGCCCGGTGTCCCTCTGGTGGATTCCGACCCTGTGCCCGGCCTGGAGGCGGCCTTGGACGCTCTGGCAGCCAGGGGATGCAGGCGAGTGGCCTTTGTTCCGGGCCCGGAGAGCCGCTCCTATACTTTCCGCGAGCGTGAGCAGGCTTTTCTGTCCGGCGTGGATGCCCGTCAGGGGCTGACGGGGTTGGTGGTACGCCAAGGATTCGCGGACCGTCCCCGGGCGGCCGCGACCATGCGCCGCCTGCTCGGTCAAGGGGTGGACGCGGTCATCTTCGGCTACTCGGCCGATGCCATCAAGGCCGTCGCTATGGAGTGGGACAGCGACCAGCGTTCGCGTGTGCCTCTGGTCTCCTTCGATGACCTGGAGGTCTTTCAGCTGGTCAGTCCCCAGGTTTCGGTCATCTCCCAGCAGGTGGATCGCATGGGCCGGCAGGGCGTTGACATGCTCCTGTCCATGATTGAGCCGGGGCGGCAGGCTCCGGAGGGCATGAGCGTGGATCGCCGGCTGCGCACCCAAACCCTTTTCGTGCCACGGGGTCTGCTGGCTTAGGCCGGTTCCCGCCTGATGCAGGGGTCGGGTCTCGACAAAATATGTGCGTGTCGGCTGGTTGCCTCCTTCCTGTAAATGACCTCTACCGGCCTTTCGGCCATTTGCCGCCCTTGTCCAGACCCCGCTCTTTGTGACTCAGGTCACAAAACCTGGGAATTACTAGATGTGGGAAACGAATCATTCTCGGGCACTACATATGGTGGTCACGACGTGATAGAGTGAGTCTTGTCATTAAGAATGACATCCATGTGATTCGCCGTTCCCAGTACGGAATCTGGGAACGCCAAAGTAACCGCACATGAGTAACCGCATGAACCGTATGAGGAGTGACGATGGATACTGAGGTCATGACCGATAGCGTGAAGGAGCGTGGCATTTCGGATCGCGATGCTGTCGATGGCATTCTGGTCGAGAAGCGCGACGGCCGGATCGTCGATTTTGATCCCGTCAACATCATGAATGCCATCGAAGCCGCCTTCAAGGATGTCAAACACGAGGTCAGCCCCGAGGATCGTCAGCAGATCCGGGGTATGGCCCTGACCGTTCAGTCCGAGATCACCGATCGCTACACCAACCCGGTCAAGATCGAGGACATCCAGACATTGGTCGAGCATGCCCTGGTCAATGCCCATCTTTATGGGATTGCGCGCGCCTATACCTCATACCGTTTAGACCGTGACATTCAGCGGGCCAAGGCCACCGATGTCAACGAGGCCGTTCACCGCCTGACCAGCAAGGACGAGACTCTGGTGCGCGAGAACGCCAACAAGGACGCCAACGTATACGCAACTCAGCGCGACCTGCTGGCTGGCGCGGTCTCAAAGGCCTCGGCCTTCGCCATGCTGCCCAAGGATGTCTCCAACGCTCATATGAAGGGCGACATCCACTTCCACGACGCGGACTACTCGCCCTTTACGGCCGAGACCAACTGCTCCCTGCCCGACTTCGGCGATATGCTGGCCCACGGTTTTGAGCTGGGCAATGCCATGATGGATTCGCCCAAGTCCATCGGTACGGCCGCCACGCAGATCACCCAGATCATCAAGGACATCGCCGGATCCCAGTACGGTGGCCAGACCGTCAATCGTTGCGACGAGATGCTGGACAGGTACGCGCGTCTGGACTACAAGAAGAACTATTCCATGGCTGAGGCCGTCCTACCGGACGAGGAGCCCATTGACGTGGCCAAGGATGTCGTCCGCGGCCTCAAGGCCCGGGAGGCCGACTGGCTCCACCTGGATGATCGTGCCCCTATCGGCGAGGACGCCCCCTTCGATCTGGACGCTCCGCAGATTGTCCGGTTGCGTCAGGTCTATGCCAAGATCCTGACCCGCAAGAACATCTACGATGCCATGCAGACCATGGAGTACCAGATCAACTCCAACCGTGTCTCCAACGGGCAGACCCCCTTCGTCACCGTGGGCTTCGGCCTGGGCACATCCTGGTTCGCCCGTGAGATTCAGCGGGCCATCTTCCTGATTCGTATCCGCGGACTGGGCAAGGACCGTCACACCGCCATCTTCCCCAAGCTGGTCTTCACCATCAAGCACGGCCTCAACGCGGACGAGGGCGATCCCAACTACGACATGAAGCAGCTGGCTCTGGAGTGCTCGACCAAGCGCATGTACCCTGACGTGGTCTTCTACGAGAACCTGGTCAAGATCACCGGTTCTTTCAAGGCCCCCATGGGCTGCCGCTCCTTCCTGCAGGCCTGGACCAACCCCGAGACGGGCGAGGATGAAGAGGACGGCCGCATGAACCTGGGTGTCGTCACCGTCAACATTCCCCGCATTGCTCTGGAGTCCCGAGGCGACAAGGATCGCTTCTGGAAGATCTTCGACCAGCGCATGGAGGTGGCCCACCACGCCCTGCAGTTCCGCATCATGCGCTGCAAGCAGGCTACGCCCATCAACGCACCCACCCTCTACCAATACGGCGCCTTCGGCAGGTTGAAGCCGACCGACAGTGTGGACACCCTCTTCCGCAACAGCCGCTCCACCGTTTCGCTGGGCTACATCGGCCTTTACGAGGCCACCAGCGTCTTCTACGGCAAGGACTGGATGAAGGACCACTCCTGGGATCCGGATGGTAAGGAGTTCGCCCTGAGCATCGTTCGCCGGATGAATCAGCTCTGCAAGCAGTGGGAGAAGGCTGAGGGATACCACTATTCGGTCTACTCCACTCCGGCTGAGTCGCTGACTGACCGCTTCGCCCGGATGGACAAGGAGAAGTTCGGCGTAGTCGACGGAGTCACCGACCACGACTTCTACACCAACAGCTTCCACTACCCGGTCTGGCTGCGGCCCACGCCCATGGAGAAGCTCAGCTACGAGCGGGACTTCCCCTACCTGGCCTCCGGCGGGTTCATCAACTACTGCGAGTTCCCCTCCATGCAGCAGAATCCCAAGGCCCTGGAGGCGGTCTGGGATTACGCCTACGACATCGGCATCGGATACTTGGGCACCAACACCCCCATCGACCACTGTTTCGTCTGCGGCTACGAGGGTGACTTCGAGCCCACCGAGGAGGGTTTCAAGTGCCCCGAGTGCGGCAACGACGATCCTGATAAGTGCAACGTGACCAAGCGCACCTGCGGTTATCTTGGCAACCCCGTCCAGCGGCCCATGGTCCACGGCAGGCACGAGGAGATTGCCCACCGCGTCAAGCATATGGAGGGCGAGACCGGCCACGTGGTCCTCAAGGATGGATCCACCAAGGAGTGGTTCGACGACAAGGCCGAATAGGCTCTGACAAGGCGCAGTTAATGGCGGGCCGGGTAGTTTGCGGCCCGCCATTGTCGTGAGGAGGATCAGATGACGGACAAACAGGGAGCCATGAGAAAGACAGGCGGCCACCGTGACTTCGCCGCTGATGAGCAGGGGCGCGGTCCAGGGGTTCCCTCCGCGCTGACCAACAATCCCAAGGCCGGCCAGTGGGACGGTCGTCGGCTCAGTCGGGGAATCGTGGCGGACTACAAGCGTCTGGTCATGACCGACGGCGAGGGGATCCGCTGCTCCCTCTACGTCAGCGGCTGCCCCTTCCGCTGCCAGGGGTGCTACAACGCATCCATCTGGGACTTCGGCGCCGGACACCCCTATACCCAGCAGCTTGAGGACCGCATCGTCAAGGATCTGTCGCTGTCCTATGTGCAGGGCATTACCTACCTGGGTGGTGAGCCTCTGCTCAACACTCCCATGCTGCTCGGCCTTTCTGAGCGGATCAGGCGTGAGTTCGGCCATGAGAAGGATATCTGGTGCTGGACCGGCTACACCTGGGAGGAGCTGAACCGGCCGGGGGAGACCCCGGACAAGGCTCAGCTGATCTCCTACCTTGATGTGCTGGTGGACGGACGCTACTTGGAGAATCGGAAGAACAGCCTGCTCCAGTTCCGGGGCTCGGACAACCAGCGGATCATAGACGTGCCGCGTTCCTTGGAGCAGGGCCGGGTGGTCATCTGGCCCAAGCTGCATGACCAGACCAGGTTCATTCCGGAGACCTACAGCAAGGACCGGCAGCAGGAGCAGCAGCGGGGCTGATACCAGTTCCGGCTCTGTATTGTCCTACGTCGCCTTGCCGGGGCACAATGGGTGTCATGACTGATGAGCATGATCACGACGCCAAACCCGACCTGCCTAAGGATCTTAGGGTCCGCTTCTGCCCTTCGCCGACTGGCACCCCGCATGTAGGCATGGTTCGAACAGCACTTTTCAACTGGGCCCAGGCCCGGCACTCGCATGGCACCTTCGTCTTCCGCATCGAAGACACCGATGCCCAGCGCGACAGCGAGGAGAGCTACAAGCAGATCCTGGAGGCCCTCAAGTGGCTGGGGTTGGACTGGGATGAGGGCGTGGAGGTCGGCGGCCCGGATGGCCCCTATCGACAGTCCGAGCGTGGCGACATTTACCGCGATGTGGCCCGGCAGCTGCTTGATGCCGGTTATGCCTATGAGTCCTACTCCACCGCCGAGGAGATCAAGGAGCGCAACCTGGCTGCCGGTCGCCCGGCCGCTTTTGGCTATGACGGCTACGATCGCGACCTGAGCGACGAGCAGCGTCAGGCCTTCCGCGATCAGGGCCGCCGTCCCGCCCTGCGTATTCGCATGCCCGACGAAGACATCGCCTTCGACGACCTGATTCGCGGGCATATCGAGTTCAAGGCCGGGTCCGTGCCCGACTACGTGATTGTGCGCCCCAACGGCGATCCCCTTTATACTCTGACCAACCCGGTCGATGATGCCCTGATGCACATCAATGTGGTCCTGCGCGGCGAGGATCTGCTCAGCTCCACCCCCCGGCAGATCGTCCTCTACCGGTACCTGATGAAGCTGGGCATAGCCCGGGCTATGCCTCTGTTCGGACACCTGCCCTATGTCATGGGCCAGGGCAAGAAGAAACTGTCCAAGCGCGACCCTGAGTCCAACCTCTTCCTGCACCGGGAGCACGGCTTCATTCCTGAAGGCCTGCTCAACTATCTGGCTCTTCTGGGCTGGTCCATCGGCCCAGACCGGGATGTCTTCTCCATGGAGGAGATGGTTGAGCACTTCGACATCCGCGACGTCAAAGCCAATCCGGCGCACTTCGACATCGACAAGGCCGTGGCCATCAACGCCGAGCACATCCGCATGCTTGAGCCACAGGACTTCTTGAACCGGTCCCTGCCCTACCTCAAGCGTGACGGGCTGGTGAATGCCGTGCGCTGGCAGGACCTGAGCGATCGGGAGCAGCGGATTCTGAGTGCTGCCGCCCCCCTGGTCCAGCCTCGCGTACGTCTGCTGGAGGAGGTGTCCGGGATGGTAGGCAGTCTGCTCAGCCAGGAGGAGTACCTCGAGCCTGAACCGGATGCCCGTAAACAGCTCAAGGATTCGGCCGGACAGGTTCTGGATTTGGCCATTGCCGCCCTGCAGAATGTGTCCGAGCAGGATTGGAAGGCCGATCACCTGCACGACCTTCTCACTCAAGCGCTGGTGGATGAGGGCGGCTATAAGCCCCGTCTGGCCTTCGGCCCGATCAGGGTGGCGGTTTCGGGAAGGCGGGTATCGCCGCCCCTGTTTGAGTCCCTGGAGATCCTAGGCAAGAGCACAACACTCCGAAGGTTGGCCAACTTGCGCCAAAACCTATGAGCGGGTATATTTCTTTTTTGTTGTGCTACTGACCTGTTGAACCGGGTTCGTACGCGGCGAAAAGTGAAGCCCCCGTCGTCTAGCGGTCTAGGACTACGCCCTCTCACGGCGCCAACACCGGTCCAAATCCGGTCGGGGGTACGACATGTGGCAACCGTCCAAGCGATTGTCGCACAGCCAATTGGGGTATGGTGTAATTGGCAACACAGGTGATTCTGGTTCATCCATTCTTGGTTCGAGTCCAGGTACCCCAGCAGTAGAGACATAGAGTCCCAGGGAGCGGAGCACCGACACGGTGTTCCGCTCTTCTTATTTAAGCATTACCATGGATTCTAGGAATGCCTCTGGTTTGCAAAGCGGCGGCCAGTGGTATCCACGAGAGTTACTCACGGTGTGAGCAAGCAAACAAAAAGAGGAGGCCTGGCAAACTGCTATGTCAGAGTTTCCGATGATGGAATCTGATACTTTGAGCATAGAAGCTTGAGTGATGAACCCAATCATCGGCTGATCGGGCAACATCACCCGGTATATGAATCATTGTACGATTTTTTCGGTAAAGGTGTGTGATTATGACGACAATCATGGTGTTGGGAGCTGGTTATGCGGGCCTTCGCGTGGTCAAGAAGCTGGCTCATGCAAAGACTGATGCCCATATAGTCCTGGTCAATCAGAACGAGTACCACTACGAGTCCACCCAGCTGCATCAGGTGGCGGCTGGGACCAAGGAGCCGGCGGACGTGGTCTTCGACCTGCGCAAGGCCCTGCCTGATTCGGTGGAGCTGATTGTCGACAAGGTGGTCGGCATCGATCAGGACAACCGCAAGGTCAGCCTGGAGCATCACGATCCTCTGTCCTATGATTACCTGGTCAACGCCCTGGGCTTTGAGTCCGAGACCTTTGGCATCAAGGGGGCCGATGAATATGGATGGCCCCTTGTCGACGTGGACACTGCCTTGGCGGCCCGTAAGAAATTGGAGCAGACGCTGGCTCGCTATCAGACCAGCCATGATCCGCTGGATTTGAGCATCGTGGTCTGTGGCGCGGGCTTCACCAGCATCGAGTATCTGGGCGAGCTGGTCTACCGGCTGCCTCAGCTCTCGAAGCGCCTGGGCTTCCCCATGGATCAGGTCAAGGTGGACTGCATAGAGGCATCGCCCAAGATTCTGCCCATGTTCAGCCAGGATCTGGTCGACTGGGCTGTGGATTACCTGCGCAAGCGGGGGGTCAACTTCCACACCTCGACTCCCATCACCGAGGTCAAGCAGGATGCCGTGGTCTCCAATGACCAGGAGTTCAAGGCCCATACGATCATTTGGACAACGGGTGTGCGTGGGAGCCACGTTATTGCCGATTCCGGGTATAATCAGAAGCGTAACCGTGTAGTGGTCAGGGATGACCTGTCGGTGGAGCAGCATCCAGAGGAGTTCCTGGTGGGTGATGTCAGTGCCGTTCCCGACCCCCAATCGGGTCGGCTCTACCCAACCACTGCACAGATTTCGATGGCCCAGGCTGATACCGCGGCCGCGAATGTCCTCGCCAGAATGCGGGGGCAGGAGCCCCAACGGTTCACCTTCCGAAGCCTGGGGACCGTGTGCTCTCTCGGTCCTCACGCCGGGGTTGCCGAAATCGACCGTATGGGCACGCTGAAGCTCAAGGGCAAGGTGGTCTCGGTCCTGAAGTGGATCGTGAATGAGCGGTCGGTCCTGGAATTGGCCGACGTGCGTACCATGTTGGAGAGCAACTGAACCAGCGTCTCAAGGACGCAAGGGGCTAGACGATGAGGAAGAGGAGGACGAACATGATTCAGTTCATGAGGATGTGGAGCATGTTCGTCCATTTCCAGCCTCGGATTGGATCGTTGTGGGCGACGATGGCCATCGGCCCTGTGTTCGTCGACATCATTGACTACCTCCTGCTCCTCCTCATTCCGACGGAAACAGCGGCTCATTGTCGCTTCCGTCCGGATGGCGGAGATTCCCGTGCCAGTGCGCGGATCGGCAGGAGCGAGAGGAGAGTGGCATTAGCATGAGTTTTCTACAAGGTTTATGGTTCTTTGTCATCGGCCTGCTTTTTGCGGGATTCCTTCTGCTTGAAGGGTTCGACTTCGGCGTTGGCATGGCCACCAGGTTCGTGGCCCGTGACGGTGATGAGCGCGCCACCTTCATGAGGGCTATCGGCCCCCACTGGGATGGCAACGAGGTCTGGCTGATTACAGCCGGCGGTGCGATGTTTGCTGCTTTCCCGCTCTGGTACGCCTCCCTTTTCTCGGGGTATTACCTCTTGCTCTTCCTGGTGCTGGTCTCCCTGATTCTGCGTGGCGTCTCATTCGAGTTCGCCTCCCATGCGCTGACCAGCCGCGAGCGTGGTGTCTGGCAGTGGGCCAACTTCATCGGTTCGCTTTTCGCGCCATTCTTCCTGGGTATGATGCTGACCAGCCTGATCCAGGGCATCCCTATGGATAAGAACGGCGATGCCTGGCCCGGGTTCTTCGACGTGTTCAACTGGCTCTCTGTAGTCGGCGGCATTGCTGTAGTCTTCTTCAGCTTTGTTCATGGCCTGCACTTCCTGAGCCTGAAGTTGGGTGCCATGGATTCCCGCCGGATGCTCAACGTCAGCGAGAAGACCTACTGGATTGCCTATCCGGCCCTGGTCGTCTTCGTGCTCCTGGCCATCTTCAACACCGACTTCTACAAGGCACGTCCCCTGTCCACCTGGCTGATCACCGTCATCATCCTGGCATCAGTGATCGGAGGCCACGTTGCCGTCTTCAAGAAGCACGGCGGCTACGCCTTCACCTGCTCGGGCATCACCCTTATGGCCATCATCGCCTTTATCTTCAACGGGCTCTTCCCGCGGGTGATGATTGCTGACGATCCGGCACACAACCTGCTGATCCAGGATGCCTCGGCCTCGCCGCTGACCATGAAGATCATGACTGTTGTGCTTTGCATCTTCCTGCCTATCATGCTGGCCTACTTCATCTGGAGCTACTTCATCCAGCGCAAGCGGCTGGACACCGATGGAGCTCATCTGACCTCACCCGTGGCTCCTTCGGCCACCGTGGCTGAGACCGTCTGAGAACCAAAGGAGGCAGGGGGGCAGTGCTGGCAGGACCGGAGCGCATCCGGAGGGTAATGCATTGATTGACAAAAATCTCTTCCGTTTCGACGGAGTCCGGTCCACCTTGGGCCTGCTGGCTGCCCTGTCCCTGGTTCAGGGAATAGGTGTGGTGGTTCAGGCCTATGGGTTGACTTTGGCCCTGGTGCGCATTTGGCACCTTCAGAACCTCAAGGTGCTGGTGGTGCCGGTGCTGATTTTTTTGGCAGCCTACACCTGTCGACAGCTCTGCGATGTGGCCAAGGATCGTATCGCCACCGACCGTGCAGATGCCATCGTAGCCGAGCTGCGGCCCCGTATTCAGGACAAGGTCTTCTCGCTGGGGCCCTCGGCACTGGCCCGGCGTGGCACGGGCTCGGCCGTCACCATGCTGGTGGATGGGCTCGATCAGGTGCGCACTTACGTGCTGACGGTCCTGCCAAAGATGATGGATCTCATCTTTATTCCCCTGATTGTCCTGGTTGTGGTCTGGATCCAGGATGCAGGTTCCGGGCTCATCCTCATGCTTATGCTGCCCCTGCTCATCTTCTTCATGGTCATCCTGGGTCTGGCCGCCAGGGATCGCTCCAGTCGGCAGTATGCTCAATTCCGCAAGCTCAACACCAGGTTCATGGATACGGTCCTGGGTCTGCCGACCCTGAAAATGTTGGGCATAGACAAGGAGTACGAGGACGAGATCTATTCGGTCTCGGATCGTTTCCGCAAGAGGACCATGAGCGTTATCCGGGTCGCCATGACCTCCACCTTTGCTTTGGACTTCTTTGCCACCTTGGCAATCGCCATCATGGCCGTTTTCTTGGGCAACAATCTGATCAATGCCAAGGTGGAGCTCTTTCCAGCCCTTTTGGCCCTGATTCTGGCCCCTGAGTACTTCATGCCCATCCGCCAGTTCGGAGATGATTTCCACGCCACGCTGAACGGCAAGAACGCCTTGGATGACATCGCGGATATGCTGGACCAACCGGAGCCCAAGCGCTTGGAGGAACTGGACTGGTCCGGGTGGAAGGAAGACAGCCACCTGCGTCTGAAGGGAATCGACTTCTCCTATCCTGGTCCCAAGCCGGTAGAGAGCAATGCTTCAGCCGGGGCGCAGATGGATGCCATGGCAAAGTCCGAGAGTCAAAAGCCCAGCAAGAAGAGACGCAAACCCAAGGCATCCAAGATTCATGACGGTGATGGGACGTCGGCTTCGGTGGGGCTCGGTTCCACGGTATCGAAGGGAACCGGAGTCGAAGCTGCTGCGGATTCACAGGTCAGCTGGTCTGACGGGGGCTCGGAAGAGCAGCCCCTTGCCCTGAATGGACTGGATTTCGACCTGCACGGCTTTTCCAAGGTGGCTGTTGTCGGCCGCTCCGGTGCCGGCAAGTCTACGCTGATGGATCTGCTGGCCGGATTTGACCAGCCCAAGGCAGGCACCATCGACCTGGATGGTCATCAGCTGGAGCATTGCAACGTCGCTGCCTGGCAGCGACACATCAGTTACATTCCGCAGAACCCCTTCATCTTCCACGGCACAGTGGCCGACAATATTCGCTTCTACAATCAGGAAGCAGACGCTGCCGAAGTAGCCCGTGCAGCCGATCGGGCTGGACTGACCGACTGGCTGAAAACATTGCCTGACGGTCTGCACACCCAAATCGGAGAGGGCAACCGCGGCATCAGCGGCGGCCAGGCCCAGCGGATCGCCCTGGCCAGGGGCATCCTGGATCCCTCGCGCGAAATCCTGTTCTTTGACGAGCCCACAGCCCACCTGGACATCGAGACCGAATACGATCTGAAACAGACCCTGCTGCCCATCATGGACGGGCACCTGGTCGTCCTTGCCACCCACCGGCTGCACTGGCTGGCCAACATGGACTGGGTGATCATGCTGGAGCATGGACGAATTGTGGCCCAGGGCGATCCGCATGAGCTGATTGGACAAGGCGGACCCTTGGACGCGCTGATCGATGAGATGGGAGGGAACCAGATTGCCGACTACCAGCAGGACTGAAACCGCCGGAAGAGACGGCATGGGATCGCCTAAGGCCTCCCGCCGCGGCCGCGGACTGTCGGGCTACATGCATATCTGGCACCGGGACCATTGGTTCTGGCCCTACCTGCGTCAGAACAAGGGGCTGCTTGCCCTGATCTTCTTCCTGGGAACCATCACCTTCGTATGCGCAGCCGGGCTGATGTTCACCTCAGGCTTCCTGATCAGCAGGTCTGCCCGTCATCCCTTCAACATCTTTGCCGTGTACGTGCCGGTGGTCCTGACCAGGGCCTTCGGCATTGGACGGCCTACATTCAAGTACCTGGAGCGCATCAAGAGCCATGACTGGGTGCTCCGAGTGGTTTCCAAGCTACGGGTTCAGCTTTACCGCACCCTTTCGAAGGACGCGGCTTTCCTGAACGAGCATGAGCGTACAGGCACGGTACTTGGCATGCTCTCGGACGATCTGGACCACTTGGAGAACTTCTATCTGCGCACCATCTTCCCCACGGTAGTGGCCTACATGATGTGGGTGGTGGTCACCATAGCTGTAGGCGTCTTCTCCTGGCTGACCTCGCTCCTACTCTTCCTGCTTTTCGCTCTGATCCTGATCCTGATCCCGCTGGTCTCGCTGGCTTATTCAGACGGGCGTTATGACATGGAGAAAGCGCGGCGGCAGGACCAGTACACTGCAGTGACCGAGAGCTACATGGGCCTGGGGGACTGGGTGATCACTCGCCGTCGTCGGCGTTTTGTGGATACGGCGTCCGGCGACTTCAACGATATCGCCACCGGCCGCAGAGAGCAGAAGCGATTTGAACGCTGGCGCAACTGTGGTATCCAGATGATTTTCGCCCTTATGGTGGTGGCCCTGATTGTGGGGGCAGATCTGCGTATGACCAGCTCCACTTCCATAGCTGACTTCGCGGCAGCCGTGGTCCTGGCGGTTTTCCCCTTGGTCGACTGCTTCATCGTGGTCTCGCAGGCAGTGGCTGAGGTTCCCCTCTACACAGATTCGCTGGACCACCTGAATGATCTGACCGAGCGGGTCGAGTCCCGGCAAATTGCGCCAAGTCCCCAGACCAAGCTGGAGGGGCCGATCAAGTCAATCGTCTTCGATCATGTCAGCTTCTCCTACGGACCTGATGACCCCCTGTTGCTGGACGACTTCAGCCTGCGGATTGAAGGTGGGCAGCGGGTGGCTCTGCTCGGTCCCAGCGGAGAGGGCAAGACAACGGTTCTTCAGCTGCTTTTAGGCGATCTGCGCCCCACCAGTGGCCGCATCCTCATCAACGACATACCAGTCGACGCACTGCAGGATCAGCGTCCTGAGCTCTTCGGCTACCTGAACCAGCAGGCATTCCTCTTCAACACCACTATCGCCTCTAACGTGCGTCTGGGGGCCCCACAGGCTGATGATGACCAGGTTCGTCAAGCCTTGAAGGCTGTACAGCTGGATCAGGTTGTTGCTGACATGCCGCAGGGAATCGACACACCGGTTGATGAAGCTGGCGGTCGTCTTTCAGGCGGGCAGCGCCAGCGTCTGGCCCTGGCCAGGATAGTGCTCAAGCGTACTCCAATCATCCTTTTGGACGAGCCCACCATCGGTTTGGATCCCATAACCGAGCGCAGGCTCATGGCCATGATCTTCAAGGTCAGCCAGGATCGTACCCTTCTTTGGGTGACCCACCACCTGCAGGGGCTGGAGGAGGCCGACCAGGTCATCTTTATGCAGGACGGGCACATCGCCATGCAGGGTCGGCCTATCGACCTGTACCGGGAGAACGCCCGTTTCCGTGAACTTTATCGCATGGACGTCTCGGACGTGGACAAGGGTGCCGGTCAAGGGATATACTTAAAGAAGCAGTCAGATTCAGATGGACGGAACCCTGTTGAATGACCATCAGGCTGTTTCCCGAGCAATGAATTTTGCACGGTTGTCGGGTCGCCGATCTTGGCGGATGGCTTCTCGACCGGTCACCGTGCGCCGTCGGTTCATGGACTGGACGGTATGGAAACCGGAGCCCGTGGAAGCGACCAGGTCGCGAAGTCGGGGAGAGCTGAAAGGTTCTCGTGGGCATAAGCCTGGTCATATCTGAATCCGTCCGGATTCGACCCGTGTACCCGCGCCCGACGAACCCTGCAGAGATTGGGAGGAACGATGTTCACTGTATTGGGATTGTCTAGATTCCAGTTCGCCATGACGACGATATTCCACTTCTTCTATGTTCCTATGACCATCGGTCTGGCCCTGGCGGTCGCCATCATGGAGACCGTCTATGTGGTGACCAAGAAGGATGTCTACAAGAAGATGACCATGTTCTGGTCCAAGATCTTCCTGCTCTCCTTTGCGGTGGGTGTGGTAACCGGCATCATCCAGGAGTTCCAGTTCGGCATGAACTGGTCCAATTACTCCAGGTTCATGGGTGACATATTCGGCGCTCCACTGGCCATTGAGGCCTTGGTGGCTTTCTTCCTGGAATCAACTTTCATTGGCGTGTGGATGTTCACCTGGAACCGTTTCAAGCCGGCCGTGCATGCGGTCTTCATCTGGCTGACCTTCCTGGGTTCCTCCATGTCGGCCATCTGGATTCTGGCTGCCAACAGCTTCATGCAGCACCCGGTTGGATTTGAGATCAACCAGGCCACCGGTCATGTGCGGCTGCGCAGTTTCGGTGACGTCGTATCCAATCCCCAGCTGTGGATTGAGTTCCCCCACGTCTTCTTTGCCGCTGTCTGCACAGGGGCCTTTGTGGTCATGGGTTGCAGTGCTTTCAGCCTGCTGAGGATGCATATGGGAAACAAGGACAAGGCCGTGGCCGCTGTCGAGGCCGACTCCGAGAAGCAGGCCAAGGTCAACTTGTTCACCAAGTCAATCCGTCTGGCCGCTCTGCTCGGACTTATCGGTTCCATCTGCGTGATCACCTACGGTGATTTACAGGGCAAGTACATCGTGACCGATCAGCCTATGAAGCTGGCTGCCACCGAGGCCATCTATGAAGACACCGGTGATCCCGCCCCCTGGAATGCTGTGGCTCTGATCAATGAGAAGGACCATAAGATCGAGGGGTCCGTCGAGATTCCCGGAGCCATGTCGCAGCTGGCTTACGGCAAGAAGACAGGTGCCGTCAAGGGCATGAACACCGTCAACAAGAAGCTGCACGAGAAGTATGACGCCAAGTTTGGCAAGGACATGAACTACTACGTGCCGGTTACCACCCTATTCTGGGTCTTCCGTCTGATGGTCGGAATCGGGTTTGCCTTTGCCCTGATATCCGCATTGGTGCTCTGGTTCACACGTAAGAAGAAGAACACACTGTTCACCTCGCGTTGGAAGCTCTGGATTATGGGTATTTTTACCTTTGCTCCCTTCGCTGCGACAACCAGTGGCTGGCTGGTGACTGAGCTTGGTCGCTATCCCTGGCTGGTTTACGGTTATCAGACCATTGCCGATGGAGTTTCGCCCACCAGCACGGTGCCGAACCTGCTCTTCACCTGCATCGTCTACTTCCTGCTCTTCCTGGTTCTGGGCGGAGTTATGGTCTTCTACACCAGGAGAACCCTGCACCAGGGACCCTTCTATAAGCCGGATGACGGCAATGGGCCGCAGCCTGCCAAGGTGCATGGAGCACCGGCTCGAGTAGCCTTGGCCTGATGGTCGTCTGACCTCAAACCTTTCCTTCCCCTTCGGCAAATCCCCCGCTTCGGACCGTATGGTTCGGAACGGGGGATTTGCTGTCTTAAAGGTTTGCCATCAGTGGCGAGCGGCTGTGAGATTCAGATCAGAACAGAGAGCAATGGCGAACATGATGCGACAGAGGTTATGTATGTTCGGCATAGAGCTGATACCAGGCTGGCTTCACTCATTTTGGTTTTGTTGCTTTGGTTCTGTTGCACCGATTCGTTCAGACCTGGGCGGTCAGCTTGGCTGTAATCCTCTGCAACAAGTCTCGCACCCCTTTGTCCATTGGGGAACCCTCAAGGTTGTACGCAGCCTGTTGCAGATAGTCCCTGGCGGTTTGCCGACTGCTCTCCATCAGTTGGGGATGGGATCTGAAGTAGTCGACCACCTGGTCGGGATCGTCCTGCTGGACTAGGGTTCTGAAGTTCTCATCCTTTTGGAACCCCAGCAGGACCGGCAGAGTGTAGATTCCGTCGCGAATATCCTCCAGCTTGGGCTTGCCGGTGTCGCGATCCAGATCGAAATCGTTGATGTCATCGATGATCTGGAAGGCCATGCCCAGATTGCTGCCGAAGTCTCTGGCGGTACGTTCCAGGGCCGTGTCAGTTGGCTGGCCATCAAGGCGGATTCCAGTCAGGCAGGCCAGTCGGAAGAGTGCTGCGGTCTTGCCCGAGATGGCCCGGTCGTAATCGTCAATGGTTATATGGGTGTGGTGACGGTCTGACTCCTGGTAGAGCTCGCCACCCACGATCTCACAGACCGTGCCGGCTTGCTCGCGGATAAAGGCTGTGTCAGGGGCGATGGAGGCCATAATCTCCATATAGCGTGAAAGGATCAGGTCTCCTAGATAGATGGCGGCCTTATTGCCCCGGATGGTGTGGACCGTGGGCTTGTTGCGGCGTATGGGGGCATTGTCCAGAACGTCGTCGTGGACCAGGGTGGCCAGATGAAGCATCTCGATGGCGGCGGCGCCGGTGATGACGGTATCGTCCAGGCGCCCTTTGTTTCGTGAGCCGGCCCGGGCAAAGAGGATCACCATGGCGGCGCGAATCATCTTGCCGTGGTTATCCAGCAGTCGACGGTAATCCTCCTGATAGGGAGCCACATGGGTACGTTCCTGGTGCAGACGGTTGACAACCCGCTCAAGATCCTTGCGCAACAGGAGCTCTTGTCCTTCTGCCATGGAGGTACGCTCCCTCTATCTCGTTAAGAACCGCAACGTATCCAATATACCAAGACCGGGGCCAGGCCTGAAGATTGTCGCCCCTGTCCTGACTATCGCCGTAATCACTGTGGTCAAGCTCACATCAAAGTGTTGTCGTACTGTGATGATCCTGAAGCCTGAATCCGATTCGTAAGGGGGCTGCATAGATGGGCCCAGAGGCAAAGGCCGGTGAAGTAGGCTAGATGTATGAGTCAGCATTACAACGCGGATCGGGTTTCCCCACAAGGCGGCGAGGGAGAGCATGATCGACCGCTGTCCGTTTCAGCTCGGCTGGGGCGGCTTCAGTTCCATTACTCGGGCAAGTTCAGACTTTTGCAGCTGGCCGATGTCCAGGAGGGGCCTAAGGTCTCTTCGGACACAATCAGACTGATAGCCGCGGCCTGTGATGCAGCAAAGCCTGATCTGGTGGTCTTCTCGGGCAACCAGGTGGCCGGTTACGACACGGCCTATGAGCGCACCTTCCGTAAAAGGCGTTGGAGCACCCCCCTGGATGGCATCTACTCGGCTGGTCTGAGCATGGGCGGCGCCCTGGGACTTGGGGGAGCCTCCCTGAAGCGCTCCTCCAAGATTCAGGATGGCCAATCTGCTGCTGACCGCAGGGAGCTGAGTCGCAGGGAATCGGAGCATCAGGCGGACGACAGGGATGCCGAGCGTGTACGTCGGCAGAACATCAAACACACCGAGGACCTGGTTCGCAGAACTGTTGGCCTGATCACAGGCCCACTGGTTGAGCGCGGGATTCCTTTCGTCGTCACTTATGGTAACCACGATTTCCAGTGCGGTCTGGACACGGATCAAATGGATGCCATCTATCGGGAGGTGCCCGGTTGCCTGAACCCGGAGGCTACGGTCGCCCACCCTGATCGGGTCCATGCGCTGATCGGATCGGCCCTGCCCTCCCAGACGGCCTTCGTCTGCGCTCCGGGCACCTTCGCGTTGCCTGTGGCGGATTGCGACGGTCACGGGGTGGTCATGGGCCTGGTTCTGGTGGACTCCGGCGACTATGCCCGTGCAGGCGGTTACGGCTCACCTTCGGCCCAGGCCCTGGATTTCCTGGCGGCTGCTCCTGACCTTCTGGGCAACCGATCCATAGTCTTCCAGCACATGCCCATTCCCCAGTTCTATGATCTGCTCAAGCCGGTGCCGGCCACCACAGCCTATGCGGTCCAGGGCTACCGGAGTTTCGACTCCCGCTGTTACATTCTGGACGAGTCGCGCACCTGCCCGGGCTCCTACTTGGGCGAAGGAGTCTCCTGTCCGGACGAGGACAGCGGCGAGTATGACCTGCTTACCCGGAACCGGGGCTATTTCGCCCTCTTCGCTGGGCATGACCACCGCAATGGCTTCGTCGGACGCAGCGGTGAACTGACTCTGGGGGCTACGCCCACATGCGGATTCGGCTCCTACGGTCCGGTGCCCGGCAAGCGGGCGGCACGGCTCTTCGAATTCGACATCCGTCATCCCCATCATCCTCGCACTCAACTTTTGGAGTTCGGGCAATTGGTGGGGCGGCCCGGATCCCACAAGGTCTACACCTTCGCCATGAGCCATGTGCCTACCTCTACTGGGGATGCAGTCAACCTCCTGCGTCGGCCTGGGTTCTTGGCTGGTGGCCTGACGGCCCTGGCAGGGTTGATCGCCTCCTGGGGCTCCACCCGACGGCGGTAAGGATGGCGATAAGGGCCAGGAATGCCCTCAGACCCTACGACGGGTAGGGGATGAGGCTCGTAGCAGGGCTTCGGTCAGATATTTGCCAGCGGCCATGACCAGGGGGGCGTAACGTCTTCCAGGCGTGGTGGACATACGGTTGACCGGCCCGGAGATGGAAATGGCGGCCATGACTTGCCCGGATCCGTTGCGGATGGGAGCCGAGATGGAACAGACGCCCTCTTCCCGCTCATTGATGGACTCTGCCCAGCCGCGTTTGCGTACAGTGGCAAGGGTTGCTGCGTTGAACTTGGCGTGTCGCAGACCCTGATGGAGGCGTTCGGGTTCCTCCCAGGCCAGCAGGATCTGTGCCGCCGACCCGGCCTCCATGGACAGCAGGGCGCCTACGGGGATGGAGTCGCGCAGGCCGGAGGCGCGTTCCACCGCGGCGATGCAGACCCGGACCTCGCCTTGGCGGCGGAAGATCTGGGCCGATTCGCCCGAACGGTTGAGCAGTGTATGCAGAATGGGCCCCGAGGCGGTCAGCAGACGATCCTCGCCGGCGGCGGCGGCCAGTTCGGCGAAGCGGGAGCCCAGAACGAAGCGGCCATGCACGTCCCGCAGAACGAAGCGGTGGCGCTCCAAGGCGATGGCCAGTCGGTGGGCGGTGGGGCGAGCCAACCCGGTTGCGTTGACCAGCTGTCCCAAGGTCATGGGTCCGGTCTCCAGGGTGTCCAGAATTCGCACCGTCTTGTCCAGAACGCCGACGCCCGAATGAATCTCCTCCTGATGCATGTTCGGATCATTTGCGGAGGGGTATCTGTCGTCGTCGTTCATAGAAAGCGTGTCCATGCTTGAATTATGCCATCTCAGTATATGAAATGCAAAAGTTCATAACGGTTGGGCAGTTCCATACTCGGTGGTAAGAGGCCGGCGGGGTGCCGATGAGGTTGGCGCCCCGGCCGGTCGTAGGCTTTCAGGAGGCGATATGGGACGCACAATGGCGGAAAAGGTCTGGACCGATCATTTGGTCAGAAAGGGCCAGGGAGGCGAACCCGATCTGATTTACATCGATCTGCAACTCATGCACGAGGTGACCAGTCCACAGGCCTTCGAGGGTCTGCGCCTGGCAGGCCGGAAGATCCGTCACCTGGACCAGGTCATCGCCACTGAGGACCACAACACCCCTACCATCGACATCGATCGGCCCATCGCAGACAAGGTCTCGGCTCTGCAAATCTCCACCCTGGAGCGCAACTGCCGCGAGTTCGGAGTCCGTCTGCATCCATTGGGGGACGCGGACCAGGGCATTGTCCATGCTTTTGCACCCGTCCTGGGATTGACCCAGCCCGGCATGACCATCGTCTGCGGTGATTCGCATACCTCGACCCACGGGGCTTTCGGGGCCCTTGCTTTCGGTATCGGCACCTCCGAGGTGGAGCACGTTCTGGCCACCCAGACCCTGAGCCTGAAGCCTTTCAAAACCATGGCCATCACCGTCCGCGGTCAGCTCAAGCCCGGCGTGGGCGCCAAGGACGTCATTCTGGCCGTCATTGCCAAGATCGGCACGGGTGGCGGTCAAGGGCACGTTCTGGAGTACCGGGGCGACGCCATTCGACGCATGTCCATGGACGCGCGCATGACCATCTGCAACATGTCCATCGAGGCCGGGGCGAGGGCCGGGATGATCGCGCCGGATGAGACCACCTTCGCCTACTTGGAGGGCCGGCCGCACGCCCCCAAGGGAGCCATGTGGAATCAGGCCCTGGAGTACTGGCGAACCCTCCCCACCGATTCGGATGCAGTCTTCGACAAGGAGGTCATCCTGGATGCCGACCAGCTGACCCCTTACGTGACCTGGGGCACCAACCCCGGACAGGGTCTGCCCATAGGTGCTGATGTGCCTGTGCCAGAAAAGATCGCCGACCCGGCCAAGCGCCAGGCGGCCCAGGAGGCCATCGACTACATGGGTCTGAAGCCGGGGATGCCCATCCGGGACATCGCCGTGGACACCGTCTTCATCGGCTCCTGCACCAACGGGCGCATCGAGGATCTGCGCGCAGCAGCGGCCATCATGAAGGGGCACCACAAGGCCAAGAACCTGCATCGCGTCCTGGTGGTTCCGGCCTCTTCGCGAGTTCGCATTCAGGCCGAAAAGGAGGGGTTGGACCGTATCTTCGAGGACTTTGGAGCCGAATGGCGCAACGCCGGCTGCTCCATGTGCCTGGGAATGAACCCCGACCAACTGGTGCCGGGTGAGCGTTCCATTTCCACATCCAACCGCAACTTCCAGGGTCGTCAGGGCAAAGGCGGCAGGACGCATCTGGCCTCGCCCGAGGTGGCTGCAGCCACCGCCATCAGAGGGACCATTTGCTCCCCGGCCGATCTGTAGGCCTATCGAGCATACGTCATCGTCATCGCCATCCAGCAGTCAGGAGGTCATCATGGAGCCACTTTCCGTTGTAACCGGGGTCGGGGTGCCCTTGCGCCGCTCCAACGTCGACACCGATCAGATCATCCCCGCAGTATTCCTGAAGCGGGTGAAGAAGACCGGCTTCGAGGATGCGCTCTTCTACGCCTGGCGAAGGGATCCGAATTTCGTGCTCAACCGACCCGAATATTCAGGTGCCCGCGTCCTGGTGGCCGGGCCGGACTTCGGCATCGGATCCTCGCGCGAGCACGCGGTCTGGGCACTGCGGGACTACGGCTTCCGCGTGGTCATCGCTCCCCGTTTCGCTGACATCTTCTATGGGAACACCGCCAAGAACGGGGTTCTGGCCGCCATCATGCCCCAGGAATCAGTGGAGTTGCTCTGGAAGCTCCTGGAGGAGGACCCCGGCACTGAGATGACCGTGGATCTGGGCGCTCGCACGGTCACCTGCGCGGATGTGACCCTGCCCTTCCAGGTAGACGACTACGTGCGATGGCGGCTCATGAACGGCTACGACGACATCGATCTGACCTTGCAGCACGAGGATGACATCCGTGCCTATGAGCGCATGCGAGCTGAGCGCTTCCCCTTCAAGCCGCGTACACTACCGGCTCAGCACATGCCCGAAGAGCCGGTCACTTCAGCCAGAGAGGGCCAAATCGACTGGCCTGGGCCCCTGGCTGACCGCGGCATCATCTGACCGACGGGCCGTGCGCCCTCATATGAGAGTCCTCCGCTCCTTTTTCGCTTACCATGGAAATGACAGTCATTGGCCGACTGTGACCGGTTGGCGAGCGAAGAGGGGCGGTTATCATGAGGCACAGCAGCGGCGATGTGCACGACTGGGGCGTTCGACGGGCAGTGAATGCCCTTAGTGCTTTTGCTTTCATCTATGTGGCCATCGAGACCCTGGCAGGTCTATTGGGAGGCAAGGTGGTTCTGCCCGCCCTCTTCCCACATGCGTCCAAGGCGCAGCTCAACGGTCCTTTGTCGGACTGGACAGTGGTTATCGCCGTAGTGCTGGCCCTGCTGTTTGCCTTGATCAGTCAATGGCCGGTCATCGTAGGTCGTGAACGGCATGGCCAGGACCAGGTGCGTTGGGTTACTGCGCGCCGATTCAGCCTGCTGGCGTTGATTATCGCCCTGGCCTGCTTCTTCCTCAGTCAGTTGGTGGCCAGTGCGGCTAACTCTGGGCTGAGCGCTATCCTGTCCGGCACGGGGCTGCATCCGCCGACCGCACCTGACGATGGCGGCGGCCTGGAAACGCCGATCATGCTCTTCTATGGCATTCTTCTGGGACCCTTTGCCGAGGAGTTGGTCTTTCGTGGGGTCATCATGAACGGCCTGCGCCGCTTTGGTCGAGTCTTCGCCATCATTACCTCTTCCCTGCTTTTCGGCTTCATGCATGGCTCCTTGGTCCAGGGTCTGTTTGGTTTCATTTCCGGCCTGGTTCTGGGCTATCTGGCCATGGAATATGGGCTGGTCTGGTCCCTGCTGGTGCACATGCTCAACAATGCCTTCTCTTCAGGTCTGCTGGCCAAGTACATGCCCCTGGCACCCGAGGTGGTTCGCATCGGCCTAGGCCTGCTTATGATCCTGGTGCTGTTGATCGGTGTCGTCGGGCTGCTGTTCAAGATCAGGACTCTCCGTGATTACTGCCGCGGCAATCGCGCTCCCAAGGGGATCTACGCTTCATGGAGGGCGCCCTGGTTCCTGCTCTTCTGCCTGGCGTGCCTGCTGATGGCCCTGAGCGAATTCGTACCAGGGCTGGCCTGACCGGGCAGTCGATGTGCCGGCTCATTGTCGGGATTCTGTCGAGGAAGGGCGGGGTCGGGCTAGACTCGGATATGTAGTGTCATGATATGAACGCGGGGAAAGGTTCGTGTCGCTGGACGCCCTTGACGGTCGTACGGTAGTGCATGAAGGGGAAGGATCATCGACGGATGAGGGATGATGAGGATCGCGACAGCGGCAGCGAGTCTGCCGATGCCCAAAGCGATCAGGGGCGCTGGAAGGTGTCGCGCTCCTCTATCGCCCTCATGACTGCAAGCCACAGTGCCAGCAAGGACTACGCACGCCACTGGGATTATGAGGAAGGGTCCATCGACCTGCCGCCTTTGAGCCTGCCGGGGGAGGCCGTGGATGATGGTTTGGCCTATCCGGGACGAATAGCCCATAGGAAGACTGCGCTGCTGAATGATGAAGGAGCTGGCGGCAAGGGTGCCAGGCCAGTCGGTGAACGACCCTCCGTGCTTCCCGGATCCTATGATTTTTTGACTTCGGTCACTGTGGCCAATCAACCGGAAGTCCCCACATTTCCTCCGGCAGACCTGCCATCTGACGGGCATACTGGAAAGGATTCCGGCCAGGAGCCATCCCCGCGGCGCGTGGTGGCTCGCCGAGAGCTGGAGGATTCCAAGGCCGCAGAGATCTCGTCACAGCCGAAGCAGCCTGCGGCCAAAGTTGTCTGGTCCTGGACCAAGCCTGAGGTGGACAATGGTCCGGTCTTCTCTTGGAATATGCGCAAGCGTCGTAAGCCGTCCGCAGGGGCCCGCGCAGGCAAATCCGCAGCTTCCATAGCCAAGACCACATCTGTTTCCGCATCCTCTGTAAAGGCTGTCGATTCCACCGTTCCGGCACCTTCCAAGATTGAGCAGAAGTCTTCCAAAGCTTCTGTTCCCGCTGCTTCTGCAGTTGAACCAGTCGGAACCAAGCCAGTGACCAAGGCCGGGGCACCCTCGGCTTCCGGCTATGAGGATTCGACGTCTGCGAAACCGAATCCGGGGGTCTCTGCGCCTACAACCTCTGTTCATACGTCAGCAAACCCCGTGGTATTCGCCGACCGACCGGTTGTTGTCAGTCATTCAGATGTCGACCGGGATTCCTCGGTAACTGGTTCATCGGCTCCAGGGCAGAGCGATGCTGTGTCGCAAACTGTGGCCAGCGAAGCCGATCATCAGGGGCGTCGGGTCTGTTCGACTCCACGTGTAGTTGCCCATTCTGCTGCAGTCGCCGGTGACGGCACCGGTGGTCGCGTCGTTTCGTCAAAGGCTATTGGCGGACAAGGGACGGCGCTCGCGCAGAAGGATCATGTCGGTCAGCCCTTGCAGACCGGCCAAGAAGGCATTGCCGTTCAGACTGCCCCCTCTAAATCTTCAGAGGCTGTGAACGCATCTCCAGGGACGCAGTCGGTCGTCCAGTTTGCCTCTTCGCCCACATCCGTATCCTCTCCAGGCGCTTCTGTGGCCCTTGCCGCCAAGGCTGCAGAGGCTGCTGCAGCTGCCGTGGCCGCCAAGACCGAGTCCGCCGAGACTGGGGACGCCGCAAAGAACGCAACCAAACCGACACGTTCTTCGCGTGGTCCTCGCAAACGTGTTGGTGGCCTTCATCTCGGTCTTTTCGCCAGAGGTCAGGAAGGGAGCGAAGGAGCCCGTCGGTCGTCCAAGCGGCGGTCTGCTCAAAACCGTACCCGTACTTCAGTGGAGGCGGCAGCGCCCAGGGTCGTTTCCAATGCTTCGGAAGGACCCGGCGCAGGAGCAAGCCGACCGGTACCGGCCAATTCGCAGTCGATTGTTGCTCCCAGTGAACTTGACGCTGTCACGCCAGCTGCTGCAATTGCGGCTCAGGCCCAGCCCCAGGCTCAGTCGCAGACGGCTAAGCCCGCTGCGCAAAAGTCCACCACCTACACAGCCAGTTCGGGGGTACTCCACGCCGTCAATGGCCAGGCTGCCTTCGCCTTTGTCTATCTGGCCATATCGGTTCTGGTGCTCATGGTCGGTTCGGGGATGATCCTGCCAGTCATCATGGAGCAGGTCAAGGACCCCAGATCCATCGCCTTCCTGTCCGATGGAATTACCCTCCTGTCGGTTCTGCTGGCGCTGACATATGCCTGCATCTCAGAGTGGAGCGTTATTCGAGGTAAGGATCAGCGAGGGCGGGACGCTGTCCACTGGCGAACAGACAGAAGAATGACGCTGGCGGCTCTGCTGGCTCTTGTAGCGGTGCTCCTGCTTGGCCAGGGGATGGTTCATGAACTGAACAAGTTCTTCAACCACTTCTGCCTGCTTCTGCACATCCCCTCCCTGGCCTCGCGCAGTCTGCTGGTCACCGGCGCTTCCTCGCCGACGATGGCCTTGTACGCCCTTCTGGTGGTTCCTCTGGCTGAGGAGCTGGTTTTCCGTGGCATCATTCTCAACGGGTTGCGTCGGTATGGCCGGGTCTTTGCCATCCTGACCGCATCCCTGCTCTGCGCCCTGCTCCAGTGTGATCCGGTCTCTGGGCTTTGGATCTTCCTGCTGGGGCTGGCTCTGGGCTACTGCTCCCTGGAGTATGGTCTGATCTGGGCCATCGGGGCCCGCGTGGTCGGCGATCTGCTCTTCAGCGGCCTGCCCAACCGTTATCTGATGAGCGCCCCGAGAACTGCTCGTCTGTCGATTTTGGCAGTGGCACTGGTCTTGGTCCTGGCTGGGTTGGTCATGTTCTTCCTGCACCGCGCCAGTCTTTTGGACTACCGACGGCGTTATCGGGCCCCTAGGGGAACATACGTTTCCTGGAGGCAGCCCTGGTTCCTGCTCTATTTGCTGCTCTGCCTGCTGCTGACAGTCTTCAAGTTCGTACCCGGTCTGCTCTAGCGCATAACGCATTGGGTCTGCCGGTGGTGGCGTAGACTTGGACAAGCTGGAGGACAATGCCGGATGGCCAAACCTGCAGAGGATCATGAAAGGGCATGGTGACATGGGGCAGACAGCGACTGCGGCCGACGCGCCAGGGACTGGGCAGACTCATAAGCCTAGACGAGGTGCGGCGGATCGCGCATGGATGAGTGCGGCCAGGGGAATGCTCAACCGTCAGGCCGCCCTGCTGCTGGTCTATCTGCTTATCATCAACAGCGTCGGCCTTCTGTTCGGTGTTCTGGCTCAGATGGAGTGGAATGCCGTGTTTGATCCGGTGCCTGCCCACTCGGGATTTATGTATGTGATCGTCCATGCTGACAAGGAGTATGGAGGCATCATCAACCTGATCTCGGCCTGCACAGGCCTCTGTTTCCTGGTCTTCACTCGGCGTCGGCAGATCTGCGATTCCGGCCCTATGGGCATATTCCACACTGATCTGCATCCCATGACCTGGCAGGTTTTGCTGGGGTGCTTTGCGCTGACGCTGACAGGGCAGACCCTGGCCGGCTGGTATCAGTCAGGCATGGACTGGACCACGGCGCAGTTGGGAGTGCAACAGTCCTGGACCACGACTGAGCAGATTCAGCAGGCCTCGGGTACCATACCCATGTTCATTTACGTCAGCCTGCTGGCCCCCGTCATCGAGGAGCTGGTCTTCAGAGGTGCCATCCTGCACGCGCTGAAGCCTTACGGCCATGTCTTCGCCATCGTCACCTCCGCTGTCATGTTCGGCTTCTTCCACGGCGATCTGGGCCAGGGGTTCTTTGCTTTCATCATGGGTCTGCTCCTGGGCTATCTGGCCTGCGAATACTCCATCTTCTGGTCCATGGCCCTGCACGTGTTCAACAATCTGGTCGTCAGCGACGGGTTGCAACTCCTGCTCGGGTTTATGAGCGACAATATGTCCTCCTACGTCAACGTGCTCATGATGCTGGTAGGCATGCTGGCAGCCGTGCTGGTCCTCTACCTGGGCCGTCATCGGATTATCGCGTTTCTGCAGGAAAACCACACGTATTCGAACGTCTATGGTGCCTGGGCTTGCCCATTCTTCGTCATGTTCCTGCTGATCATGGGCTTCACGATGCTGACCCCCTTCGTTTCAGCAGGCGCCTGACCAGCATCTGACTGGGTGGACGCTCTATGCCCGAGGCGACAATTCACGGTGTCCCCACACCCCCTGTGGCAGACTTGCAATAAGGGCCGATGTTGTGCCAAAGCCCGGCTCTGAGCGGATACGAGAAAGAAGCCGATAAATGCCCAAGGTGAATACACAGGATGATGTACTGCATGTGGTGGGCGGCAGGCCCCTGCATGGCACCATACAGGTCCGTGGGGCCAAGAACTTCGTCAGCAAGGCCATGGTTGCCGCCCTGCTGGCTCCTGGTGTATCAGTGCTCAAGAACGTGCCTGAAATCCGCGACGTCCAGGTGGTCTCCGACCTGCTGAGGCTGCATGGTGTCAAGGTGGATGTCCGTCCACAGGAGGGCGTGGTCACCATTGATGCCAGCCATGTGGAGCTGGCCGACGTGGCCGATGTGGACACCCTGTCGGGCTCTTCCCGCATACCCATCCTCTTCTCCGGGCCGCTTCTGCATCGGATGGGAGAGGCTTTCATTCCCGTGCTTGGCGGCTGCCGCATCGGCAGCAGGCCCATTGACTTCCATCTGGAGACCCTGCGCAAACTGGGGGCCAATGTCGACAAGGAGCATGAGGCCGGCATCCACATCACAGCGCCAGACGGGTTGCATGGAGCCAAGATTCACCTGCCCTACCCCTCGGTGGGTGCGACGGAGCAGACCCTGCTGGCGGCTGTCCTGGCTGAGGGGCGTACTGAGCTGTCAGGGGCGGCTACTGAGCCCGAGATTATGGACCTGGTGGCGGTTCTGCAGAAGATGGGTGCGCAGATTTCCGTGGACGTGGATCGAACCATCCGCATCGAGGGTGTGCCCTCCCTGAAGGGCTTCACACATACCTCCCTGCCCGACCGAATCGAAGCCGCCTCCTGGGCCTCCGCCGCCCTGGCCACCCATGGCGACATCATGGTCAAGGGCGCCCACCAGCCTGACATGATGACCTACCTGAATGTCTTCCGCAAGATCGGCGGCCAGTTCGATGTGCGCGACGACGGCATCCGCTTCTGGCATCCGGGTGGCGACCTGCGCCCCGTGGCCATCGAGACCGACGTGCACCCCGGGTTCATGACTGACTGGCAGCAGCCCCTGGTGGTGGCCCTGACCCAGGCCAAGGGTCTTTCCATCGTTCATGAGACCGTCTACGAGAATCGTTTCGGCTTTACCGAGCCGCTGATTCAGATGGGTGCCACCATCCAACTCTATAAGGAGTGCCTGGGATCTCTGCCCTGCCGCTTCCAGCAGCGCAACTTCAACCACTCGGCCGTCATCTTCGGGCCCACCCCGTTGACCGGCCAGGACATCGATGTGCCCGACCTGCGTGGCGGCTTCAGCCACCTGATTGCCGCGCTGACGGCATCCGGCCCCTCCAACGTTCACGGCATCTCCCTGATTGACCGCGGCTACGAGGACTTCCGCGACAAGTTGCTGGCCCTGGACGCGCAGATCGACTGATCCGGCAGGTATAGATGGCTTCTAAAGGCAAACCCTCCCCTCGGTCCGCTGTGCCAGCCCTGCCCGATCAGCGGGTGGCCCTGCTGGCTCAGAGGCACAGGTTGGTGGATCCGACTCGCTATTATCCCACTGGTCACCGCACGCCGGACCTAGACGAGATAGACGGTCAGCATCCGGTGGGAACCACCCGTTTGCTATGGGGGGTCTCCCAGGTGGTGCGAGACTCCTGCCGGGTCTATGCCTGGGGGCTGGAGCGGGTGCCGCAGACCGGCCCCTTCATCACTGCCGCCACCCACGTGACCCAGTTCGACGTTTTCATTCCTATGATGGCCCTCTTTCACCAAGGGCGTCGTCCCCGCTATATGGCAAAGGCCGAGATGGCCCATTGGCCCCTGATCGGCAGCTGGTTCCGCATGGTCGGCATGCAGCCGGTGGAGCGCAAGTCCGGCAAGGCCAGGTCGATTGAAGAGGAGTCGATCAGCATCATTACCTCGGGCAGGCCTTTGACCATCTGGCCTGAAGGGACTGTGACCCGTGACCCTTTGAAGTGGCCCATGTCGCTCAAGCCCGGGGTCGGATTCATCGCCTTAGAGGCCTCGCGGCAGCTGGGTCGCATGGTTCCTCTGTACCCCAGCATCACCTGGGGGGCGGCTTCAATCAATCACAAGTGGCCCTGGCCGCGGAAGAACGTGGTCATGTGCTATGACAGGCTCCTTGACTATTCCGACCTACTGGAAGACATGGATCAATGGGGTGCGGAACCACCCAAACAGTCCGTGCATGCCCTCTGTGTCCGCCTGCGAAACCGGATGGAGGAGGTCATGGCTGAGATTCGTGGCGAGGAGCCCCCGGCGGCTGGATACTTCGATTATGTGACCATGATTCGTCGGCCCAGAAGCGAGCAATAAGGCCGGAACGCACCTCCAATTCCCCCTGCCTGGCGGCGGTGTCATAGGATGGTAGAGATAAGAATGAGGCTGCTGGTCGGCGTTCCCGTGCGCACGGCATTATGCAAAGGAGAATGATGACGAAGATCGCGGTATTGGGAGCAGGCGCATGGGGGACCGCTTTTGCCCAGGTATTGGCCGACGCGGGCAATCAGGTGGTCATGTGGGACATCGATCTGGATGTCGTGGACGAAATCAACAGTAAGCATTCGAATACCCGCCGCCTACCGACTGTGGAGAAGCTGCCCGATACCATCATCGCTGAGGGTGATCGGTCCAAGGCCGTCTCGGGGGCTGAAATCGTTGTCATGGCCATTGCCGCTCAGCATGCCTGTGAGGCTTTGACTGAATTCAAGGGTCTGCTGGGTCATGATGCCATTGCTGTTTCTCTGATGAAGGGGATTGAACGGGGTACGGACAGGCGGATGGACCAGGTGGTCTGCCAGACGCTGGATTTGGATTCAACCAGGTTCGCAGCCGTCTCAGGCCCCAACCTGAGCAAGGAGGTGGCCGCCCGCGAGCCGAGCGCCACAGTGGTCGCCAGCGCTAATCCAGATGCCGCCATGAGAGTGGCCTGTGCCTGTACGACCGACTATTTCAAGGCCTTCGTCTCGGACGATGTGATCGGCCTGGAAATGTGCGGGTCGTTGAAGAACGTCACTGCACTGGCTGTTGGGATGTCACGGGGGGCGGGATTCGGGGAGAACACGGCTGCCATGATCCAAGCCAGGGGGCTGGCTGAGCTCACCGCTCTGGGGGAGGCCTGCGGGGCCAAGTCCAAAACCTTCGCCGGTCTTGCCGGGGTAGGCGACCTGGTGGCCACCTGTGGATCGTCCCTGAGCAGGAACTACACTTTTGGCTTTAATTTGGGCCAGGGCAAAAGTATTGAAGAAGCCACTCGCGTCAGCAAGGGTGTCGCTGAGGGCGTGCCTACCACCGATGCTGTCGTCGCCCTGGGTAAGCGCTACCAGGTGGCGACCCCGCTGGCTACGGCCATGAGCCATGTACTGGATCAGGGTCTGAGCTGCCGGGGGATGATTGACGAGCTGTTCGGCGGACAGATCACTACAGAGTGAGTCTGGCGGCCGTCGGAAAATTCTGAAGGCTATAGGTGTGCGAAGACTGTGAAGCGGGCGCTATCAACCTTTTGCTCGGCAATGAACGGTTTTCCGAGTCAGTCAGTATGTCTTTCTCGTCTGGTGCCTGCGTCAGCTCCATCATGCCTGTGTTCGTGCCAAGCTTGTGGATGAGCGCCCCTGACCAGTCTCTGCCGCCCGTCAAGGGGATATTCTGCTGTCTTGAGTGATGTATCTGCCCGGGCAGGTGCATGAGGTTGGAATTCATGTCCAGGATGAGGAAAGCCGAGGGATGATGGTCAGGAAACGTGTTGTGGTGCTCTATGGTGGGCGTGCCGACGAACATTCCATATCCTGCGTGTCGGCTGCCGGCGTGCTCAATGCCATTGATGCCGACCGATACGAGCCCATCCCGATTGGCATCACCAAGGACGGCCGATGGACCATCGGCGGCCAGGATCCCAGGCAGTGGGGTCTAAGTGATGCCAGTCTGCCAACCGTGCAGATAACCGAAGGCAGCCGTCCGGTCATTCTCGACATGGCCC
The DNA here is from genome assembly GCF_016101165.1 of Bifidobacterium sp. W8114. Taxonomy (NCBI): domain Bacteria; kingdom Bacillati; phylum Actinomycetota; class Actinomycetes; order Bifidobacteriales; family Bifidobacteriaceae; genus Bifidobacterium; species Bifidobacterium sp. W8114. Next base: position 200,179 of record NZ_JACFRA010000003.1, read on the forward strand.
GTGGCAGGGATGGGTTTCTGATCGGCGACCATGCCGACCTGGTCTCTGGAGCCGAACCTTCGAGGACGGCGGGTTCCTTGGAGCCTTTGGGGCACGTTGACGCTGTTTTTCCAGTATTGCACGGCCCCTACGGCGAGGACGGCACCCTGCAGGGTCTGCTTGAAATGATGGGTCTGCCCTACGTCGGGTGTGGTGTCTTCGCTTCTGCTGCCTGTATGGACAAGCACTACACCAAGATCCTGCTCAGCCAAGCCGACATACCCGTGGCTCCCGGTATCACCATAGACTCCCGTCAACAGCAATCCGGAGCCGACTTACTGGCCGCTGTGGAGAAGGCAGGGCTCCATTACCCGCTCTTCGTCAAGCCCTCCCGTGCAGGATCCAGCTTTGGTGTGGTCAAGGTGGAAGAGCCTCAAGCCGAAGTCCTGGTTGCTGCGGTCGCCGAGGCCGCGAAGCATGACTGGCGGGTCCTTATAGAGGAGGGCATTGAAGGGCGGGAGATTGAATGCGCTGTGCTCGCCTCGAGCAGGGACAGAGAGCCTCGTACAGCCTGGCCTGGCGAGGTGGTGCTGGATAAGGCTGATCAGGACGAGGCTTTCTACGACTTCGACAGCAAGTATGTGGACTCCTCCGCATCCCACGTGGAGGTTCCTGCGAACCTGCCGGAGGAAACTCTTCAGAAGGTTCGCGATCTGGCTTCCAAAGCCTTCAAAACCGTGGACGGTGCCGGTCTGAGCCGTGTCGACTGCTTTGTGACACCCGAGGGCAGGGTCATCGTCAACGAGATCAACACCATGCCTGGCTTTACGCCCATCTCCATGTATGCCAAGGCCTGGGAGGCAACGGGGATCACATACACCGATCTGATTACTGATCTGATTGAGGGTGTATCAGCCTGACGCTGGAGTCTCTTCCGTAGTTTAGGCATCTTGGGAGAGGGAGAGATGCCGCTTTTGCACTTCTCCCGCAGGAGGAGAAGATCATCCGGTTAATGTTCAATGTCTTTTGTCTGGAGCTCGGCCTCCTGAACCAGGTAGTCCTGGCCGGCCAGTGCGCGGGTGGCGGCATCCTGCATATCGGCGGCGATGACACCCTGCTTGGCGAACATGACCACTTGGCCCTTGATGCCATAAGGGGTGAAGCCCTGGAGCTGGACAATGGGCGGGTTGGATTGCATGGCCATGCCCTTGGTTGCCTGGGCCACCGCCTGTGCAATGGAGTGGGAGGACTTGGCTATATCGGCATTCCCTCGCAGGGTGAAGGGAACCGTGGCGGCAGCCTCGCCGGCCTCGGTGATCTTCTCGAGCGCCGTGGTGTTGAGGATGGAGTTGGGGATCAGCAGTTGGTTGCCGGTCCTGTCGATGACGATGGTATGACGCCAGGTCACGTCGCGGACGGTTCCGGTGGTGCCCTGGATGGTGATGATGTCGCCGGGCTGGACCACCTTGCTGACCATCAGTCCGAAGCCGCCGACGATGTTGGCAATTGTATCCTTCAATCCGAAGGAGAGCGCCAGGCCGCTGACGCCCAGGGCGGCGACCACTGTGGATGGGTTGATCCCGAAGACGGGTTGCAGGACTGTGGCAGCAGCGAAGATCCAGATCAGGGCGCGGACGATGTTGACGAAGATGGAGGCACTGGGCAGGTTGGTCCGTTCCAGGGCACGCCGCATGGCCGCCGCCACAATCTTGGAAATCAAGGCAGCGCAGACAGCCACGACGATCAGAAGAATGATCTTTCCGAAATTCTGGCGGAACCAGTAGATGATGGCATCGCTGAAGCTGGAGATGGCCTGTTCCGACCTTCCCATGGGGTCCTTGTCCTGATTGGCGCTTGTGATGCTTGTGCTGGCTAGTGCAGGAACTTCGCTTGTAAAATTGACGGTCAGATTCATGAGGCCTGGTCCTCTGCCTTGTTTCCGGTGCCGACTGTTAGGGGTTTGTCCATCCACATGTGCGGGCATCCCTCGTCCTGGTCGTGAATGCCTATGTCCCTATACCCCAAGGACTTATAAAAGCCCTCCACCCGTTCCTGGGCATGGAGCGTGAGCCGGTCAGCCCCATGGCTCCGAGCGGTTTCCTCAGCCTTGGCTACCAAATAGGCACCCAGGTGCTGACCGCGGTAGGGCTTCAGCACCGCCAACCGGCCAAGGGTCCATGTCTTGCCACGGTCGGGAAAGATCCGGCATACCCCGACGGGTTCATCCCCGTCATAGGCCACAATATGGAGGCTGGCATCGTCGGTTCGATCGAACTCGTTGTGAAAGCCTTGCTCCTCTACGAATACGGCCTTACGGATGGCCTTGGCATCCTCGGGAATGGCCTTGTTCACCTCATACCGCATGCTTCCTCCTCGCCAGGGTCCTCCGCTGCCTCCAATCTACCAAGTTTGACCCTTGGCGTGAACGGATATCCGCAACAGGATGATGACCGGTACGTGCGGCTGTCTGCTGTCTGACCCAGACGATTATATGGGTGGGGAATCTGCAAGCAGTGCAAACTTGCAGAAGTGACATTGAAGTGACGCGGGAACGAGTGGATGGCCATGGACAAGGACTCAAAACTGACAGGTGTTGTTGGCGGAGCCGGTAAAGGTGCTTGGCGCTTGCAGATGGAGCGGATGCTTGCTGGCGAGCTCTATGATGCCTCGGATCCCGAACTGGGCCAGCTGCGGGTCAAGGCCCACGAACTTTGCCGTCTTTTCAACGCATCTTCTGAGCAGGAGCGGGACCTGCGTAACCGGCTTTTGGACGAGCTGGTGCCCGAACATGGTCAGGATGTTGACTTTATGGGGCCTATCTATTTCGACTATGGATGCTTCACCAAGCTTGGCTCGCGCATCTTCGCCAATTTCAACTTCACTGTCCTGGATACCTGCCCTGTGCAGATTGGCGACGATGTGATGATCGGCCCCAATGTCACCCTGGCCACCCCCCTGCATCCCCTGCGGTGGCAGGAACGGAACCTGAGGCGCCATGAGAATGGCTCCCTCTACGACTACGAGTTGGCGGCTCCGATCACTATCGGATCCAACTGCTGGCTGGCGTCAAACGTGACTGTGGCCGGGGGAGTGATCATCGGCGATGGTGCGGTCATCGGTGCCGGATCCGTGGTCACCCATGACATTGCACCTGACTCCTTGGCTGTGGGTGTGCCCTGCCGGGTAATTCGTACCATCACCGAGGCTGATCGGATGGAACTGCCAGAGGAGGGCTGAAGGCCTCCTCGTTTGAGACAGCATCCATGCTGGCCAGCTGCTGGGCTATGGTCTGTGGGTCTCCGCCCGGGCATGCTGCCTGAATGCGTCCGTCCTGGAGGAAGATGACGCGGTGGGCCCGGGCGGCGACGTTGGGGTCGTGGGTCACCATGAGGATGGTCTGGCCGCTGCGGACGGCCAGATCGAAGAGGTCCATAACCTCCCGCGAGCTATGGGTGTCCAGGGCGCCGGTAGGTTCGTCGGCCATGATGATTTCCGGGCTGGCAGCCAGGGACCGGGCGATGGCAACGCGCTGCTGCTGGCCACCACTCATGTCGGCCGGATAGGTGTTGGCATACCCCTCCAGGCCGACGTTCGACAGGGCAGACAGGGCCGCTTGGGCGGAGATTTTCCTGCCGCCGAAGAGGCTGGACAGCATGGTGTTCTGCAGGCAGGTGAAGGCGTTCACCAGGTTATAGTCCTGGAAAACGAAGCCGATATGATCGCGCCGGAGCCGGGTCAGCTCCCTCTCTTTCATTCGCGTCAGGTCCTCACCGGCGATGGCCACACTGCCCTGCCTGACTTGGAGCAGTCCCGCGGCGCAATAGAGAAGGGTCGATTTGCCGGCGCCTGAAGGACCCATGATGGCCGTCCAGGTCCCAGCCTGACATTCCAGACTGATTTCGTCCAACACCCGGGCGCCCTGCTTCTGCCGTGTTCCATAGTCATAGCAGATCTTGTTCAGAATAAGTGGGGTCTGTGCGTATGGATCTTTAACCATCCGATGCTGCATCATTGCCTTCCTTTCGGTCGTTTCCTACCCGGCCTCTATCTCTATAAGACCATGGCGAGAGTTCCTGTCAGGGTGTTTTCAGGGTCGAATCGGGGACGATTCAGGGTGGAATCAGCAGGGTTCCCATTCCCTCCTGAAGAGTATGTATCGTGTACGTAGAGGAGTCGCATCTCTTGCCGGAAGGGGGAATGATGGGCGGGTCGTCATCAGGATGACGGGGATTCGGTGATTGCTTATTTCCTCGGAATTGCAAGGATGCAACCGTCGGTTGACGGCAAATATCGGTGTCTTTGGCCGGATGCAACCCAAAGCTGGTGGCGGTCGGAGCCCCGCACGTTTCATCATGGCCTCGTTGCTGGTTGAATCGGCAATCTGCCGATCGGGAGAAAGAACAATATGAGTTTCAGAACCAACGTGCAGTATCTGCGTTCGCAGCGCAACATGACTCAGGAGCAGCTGGCCATGCTGGTGGGGGTGTCCCGTCAGGCGGTGTCCAAGTGGGAGTCGGACAAGGCATATCCTGAGATGGACAAGCTCCTGGCCATCTGTGACCTCTTCGGCTGCACCCTTGATGACCTGGTCCTGGGCGATGTTCGGCATCCGGGTTCCGGGCAGCGTGCATCCAGGCCGGACCATCAGGAAACCACCCAGGCGACTCCGCCAATCCATGCGACTATGCCGCCTGTCCCGTCTGCTATGGAAGACGTTACCGGCTACGCCTCCTTCAGCAATGTCTACAGTCTTCGGATGGCTTTCGGAATTGCCCTTATCATGCTGGGACTGGCTTTCGGTGGTCTTTTCGCCGGAGTCAGTCAACCGACCGACGCCCAGAATGGTCTGGCCTTTCTTGCTCTGATGATCGGCATCGTCCTGGGCCTGGCCTGTCTCATACCGGCGATTTCCACCAGGAAGGACTTTCGCCGCAGGCATCCCTATGTGGCGGATTTCTATACCGATGAGGAGCGCTCGCGAGTTTATCGGCAGACTACCTGGGAGTTGGTCTGCGGTTTGGCTGTCGTGCTCCTGGATGTGGGTATCAACTCTGCCGGATACCTGATCTGGGGCTGGTCCGATCAGGTCAGAGGGTTTGTCTTCTTCCTTCTTCTGGCTCTGGGCGTCTTCCTACTGGTCCACGCTGGAACAAGCCATAGGATGATGAACCTCCGTGCCTACAACAGGCAGGTTGATTCCGTCGATGACGGTCGCTGGGATACCTATCGTTACGAGCACCGGGTAAGCAATGCCATCAGCGGAACCGTCATGGGCCTTTGCACGCTGGTGGCCCTGACCATGCTCTTTTCGGGCAATTATGACAACCTCTTCGGTTGGCGGATCCCATTCTGGGCCATCTGGATCATCGGCGGAGTGTTCTGCGGAGTGCTCCAATCACTGATTGGCATCTTCCGCAAGCCTCCGCGTGCCTAAGACCTTTAATTTGCCTTACCTAATGGAATGTAGTAGTCTAATAAAGTTGTGTGTTCATCCGTAGCCTTGTGTTGCGGACAAGAACACCTGGGACGACTTGGAAAACAACGTAAAGGAAGTCATCATGGCAGCTCGTTGCGCGGTGTGCGGCAAGGGCCCGCAGACCGGTTACAGTGTTTCTCATTCGCATATCCGGAACAAGCGCATCTTCCGCCCCAACCTGCAGTCGGTGCACACCACCGTTGATGGTCAGAACGTGCGTCTGCGTGTCTGCGTCAAGTGCCTCAAGGCCGGCAAGGTGCAGCGCATCGCCGCCTGAGTGCGGTTCGTCGGTCGTGTTTGGACCCCCGGGGGCATAAGCTCCGGGGGTTCTTGTCATCCTGAGGTATGTTGGTCGGTGCTTGCGGGAGGTAATCGGGTATGTCGGCAGTGGCTCGTGTTGGTCTGCACAGCACCGTGGCCTCGCTGGTGGCCAACAGGCGTCGGGTGAGTGCTCTCAAGGCTCTGGGTGTGGTCACGGTGGGGGATGCGCTGACCTACTATCCTTTCCGCATCACCGATCCCATGCAGGTCACCACTATTGCCGGCATTCGGCTGGGTGAGCCCTGTGCCTTCGCCGCCCGGGTTGATCAGGTGCGTCTGGTGCCACTGAGCGGTCACCGGGGTTTTCGGCTGGACGTGATGGTGGACGATGCTGCCTTCGTCAGCGGTCGGGGCGGCACTCCGCTTGCGGTCAGGCTGGTCTTCTTCTCTCATAAGAAGCCCTATATGGACTGGATGGTCCGTCGGCTGCAGGTAGGGGCGGATCTGGTCGTGGCCGGTGAGCCCGGTGTCTACATGGACCAGCTCCAGTTCACCCATCCTGAGACCTTGGTTGTTGCTAATGCCGATCAGGAGGTTTCTGCGGACGCATCTCGGCCCGATGCGGCCAGCCTTGACAAGGCTCTGGAGCGCGTCCGTCGGCCGCGGCCGGTCTATCACGCCAGCTCCCGCATTTCCTCGGACCATATTCACGACGTCATTCTGGGTTTTCTGCGTCTGCTGGCACATGCCGATGATGCATCTGGCTCTGTCCCTGCAGTCGGAGCTGTCGAAGAGGGGCAGCCCAGTGCCGATGTCCGCATCGATCCAGAAGCGCTGAGCCGGGCCATACCTGATGTGTTGCCCGAGCAGGTCCGTGTCGACCAAGGGCTGATGCATCGTGCCCGTGCCCTCTTGGGTATGCATGCCCCCGACAGCCCTGACGACTTCGCTGCGGCGCGCAAGACCCTGCGCTATGAGGAGGCCTTCGTTTCGCAGACGGCGCTTCTGCAGACCCGTCGCCAGACCCAAGAGCAGCCCACCTACCCATGCGCGAATTCGGGTGCCGACCGTCCGGACACCCTGCCCGCCCGTTTCATCGACTCCCTGCCATTCCAACTGACCGATGGCCAGCGTCAGGTCATTGACGATATAGGCGTCGACATGGCCAAGGATCAGCCCATGCAGCGACTTCTGCAGGGCGAGGTTGGCTCCGGCAAGACCGTGGTGGCTCTGGCGGCCATGCTTCAGGCGGTCCAGGCTGGCCATCAGGCTGTCTTGGTGGCTCCTACCCAGGTGCTGGCCGAGCAGCACTATGCTTCCATCGGCGCCATGCTCAAGGCCATGGGCACCGATGTGACCGCCACTGCCGTAGCGGGCCGCCATAAGCCTGTGGACAACGTCACCATGATCCGTATGACTGATCAGCTGGTCCTGCCTCTGGTACTGTTGACCGGCGGCATGAGACTGGCCCAGCGCCGCTCCGCCCTGGCTGTTTCGGCCTCGGGCCGTCCCTGCATCGTCATCGCCACCCATGCGGCCTTCTCCAAGACCTTCCAGGCTCCCAACCTGGCCTTGACCGTTATAGACGAGCAGCATCGTTTCGGGGTTGAGCAGCGCGAGGAGCTACGTCGCAAATCCGAGCGAGTTCCCCACCTGCTGATCATGACCGCTACGCCCATCCCGCGTACAGCCGCCATGACCTGGTTCGGCGATCTTGACATCTCCGCCCTGACCGAGCTGCCCAGCAACCGCAAGCCAGTCCGCACGCACGTCATCGCCGAGTCTGACGGAGCGACCATGGGCGCCATGTTCCTGCACCTGCGTAGACGGATCGAGGCTGGGGAGAGGGCCTACGTGATCTGTGCCCGTATTGATGATGAAGACGACCCTTCGGCCTCCTCAGACCGCCCCGGTCAATCCGGTGGGTCTGGCTCCCAGCCTGAACTGCTGGTTGAGGAGGGCCAAGGTGACGGCCAGCGTCCGCCACTGCATTCGGTGGCTGAAATGAGTCAGCGCCTGGCCGCCCTGCCGCAGTTCCAGGGCATCGCCATAGCCACGCTGACCGGGCGAGACGACGATGCCACCAAGAACGCCGTCATGGCCGACTTTGCCTCGGGTCGCACGCCCTTGCTGGTGGCCACCACTGTGGTGGAGGTGGGGGTGGATGTGCCCCAAGCCTCCTGCATTGTCATCTTCGATGCCGATCGGTTCGGACTCTCCCAGCTTCATCAGCTGCGCGGCAGGGTGGGGCGCGGCGGCACTGATTCTTGGGCCTTCCTGATCTCACGTGCCCCTGCGGATTCCCCGGCTGCCGAGCGGCTTGAGGTCATTCGCGACACCACCGATGGGGCCAAAATCGCCGAGGAGGACATTCGCATCAGGGGAGCCGGCGATGTGCTGGGCGATGCCCAATCCGGCGGTCATTCCTCGCTGAAGCTTCTGCGTGTGGTCACCGATGCGCCCATGATCTCACGTGCACGCATCCAGGCCGGTCAACTCCTGGAGTCAGACCCTACCCTGGCCGGGCAGCCCGAGCTGGCTGGCGCCGTTCTGGACTTCATGAGGGGCAACGAAGGTTTCCTGGTCTCCAGCTGAAAGGACAACGGACCATATGCACATCATCGCCGGCCGATTCAAGGGATTCCCCATTCCCGCTGCCCTCAAGGGCACCCGGCCTACCACCGATCGGACCAAGGAGGCCATATTCTCCCATCTGGAGTCCGAAGACTTGCTGTCCGGTGCTCGGGTCCTGGACCTGTTCGCCGGCACAGGGGCCTTGGGATTCGAAGCCCTATCCCGTGGTGCCCAGAGCTTGGTGGCTGTGGAGTCTTCTGGCCGTGTCGCTGGGCTGCTGTCACGTTCAGCTGCAGAGCTGCGCCATCACCCGGCTTGGGATTCAGCCATGGACATTCGCGTCAGCAGAAACCGTGCCGAGCGCTTTGTCCGTCCACTCTCCTCAGGTCATGAGGATGCTGGTCTGTCCGAAGCTTGCTTCGACCTGGTCTTCATGGACCCGCCTTATGATTTGTCGACGGATGACTGCCAGAGCATTATGACCGGTCTGACTGCCCGGAAAATGGTGGACGACGGAGGCATGATCGTTCTGGAGCGATCGACACGCACCCCGGCGCCCACGGCTCCTGAAGGATGGGCCATTGATCAGGCTCGCAGCTATGGGGAGACAGCAGTCTACTATCTGATGGCCCGCTGATTAGCCCTGCAAATTTGACGGCCAATCAATTTGACGGCTGGTCCAGAAGTCTCGGATGGGTTTTCCCTGTGCCCCAGCCCAGGTCTTCCAAGAGACGGCGGTCGTGCTTATCGAGAGTGGAGCAGTCCAATCGGGCAATCAGGTCGGGACGGATTCGACTGGTTCTCCTGATGGCCTCGTCGCGCCGGAACCTGTCCACCTTTCTGTGGTCGCCGCTGGTCAGTATCTCGGGCACAGCCATGCCACGCCAGGTGGTGGGGCGTGTGTACTGGCGATATTCCAGCAGCGGCTCATCCCCGGTGTAGGACTCCTGCACGATGGATTCGGGATTGCCCATGAAACCGGGCAGGAGACGTGTAATGGCCTCCAGCATGACCGAAACGGCCACCTCGCCCCCATTGAGTACGTAGTCGCCAATGGAGTACTCACGAACGTCGATTCCCTGATTCCGGTAGTAGTCGGGGATGCGTGCGTCATACCCTTCGTAACGGCCGCAGCCGAATATCAGCCTCTCCGTCCGAGACAGCTCGGTCGCATCGGCCTGGGTAAACAGAGGAGCGGATGGGTTGGGGAAGATCAGAACTGGTCTGGCCACACCAGCCTCGTGGCTGTCTGCAGATGGATCTGCCTCGGATGCTATGCCGTAGCTTTTGCCTCCGGAACTCTTCATTGCCTCTTTTTCTTCTTCGGTATCGGCAGTGTCGGTTGTCTGATCCATGGTGGGTGGTTGCAGAGCCGACCCGTCTGGCATGTCCAGCAGATCGTCCAGGCACTGGCCCCAGACTTCAGGTTTCATGACCATGCCAGCTCCACCGCCCACCGGCGTATCGTCCACGGAGTGGTGCACGTCATGGGTCCAGTTGCGCAGGTTGTGGGCGCGTATGGTTACCAGGCCTTTCTCCTGCGCTTTGCCTAGCAGGCTGAGTCCAGTTACGTCAAAATACTCGGGGAAGACGGAGACGATATCGATTTGCATGTCACCAACTCTACCCAAGCTTGTTTGGGTTGGAATCGAGCGCGGAGTGGCACATTTTAAGTTCGCCTAAAGGTTCACCACGATGGCGAAATTCGTTTCCAACGAGTCTGTCAGATTGATGGCTGCTGCGCAGCAACTGTTCGGAGATGGTCAGCTCAGTGGTCTATATCGTCTCCTGGTATTTGTCGTCATGAAGATTCATGACAACGTTGACGGTGAAAAGACAAGGCAAATCTGCATTTATTCTGACTTGATAGATTAATTTTGCGGTAGTAAACTCAAACTCAAATAGTAAAATAAAACAATGCTCCAAATATCAAACATGAACGCGCGTTTTAAGGAAACTCCTTGGAAAAACTTGAGCTCATTCGTCAGAACCTCACGCCAATCAATGATGCCCTTCCAACATTGTTGCCGCAGGCTAGGCTTCGTTCGCTGTCGGCCATGAGCACACTTGGCACTCCTCGGGCTAAGTATCCGAAGCTCTATGCGGACAACTTCAACGCGACGCTCCGCGCAGAAATTGCAGACGAGCCAATCGACGGCTGGCAACTTACGAAGTCCACTTCCTGCCTTCATCTGCGCAATACCGGCTCAGGCCTCAGGCTTCGATTCCTCAAGAAGTTCAAATTCGAGGGAAGTGTTCCTCCCGCCGGTCCGAACTTACGGCGTAGGGAGGCATGGGTGCAACCAGCTATGCTCGACCAGGAGCTTTCCGGCAAGAAGCCACTGAGCGACTCGGAAATCGTCCTGGTTTGGACCGAAGCAAATGGCATTTTCCATTGTTCTGCCTACCAGCCTACTGGAACCGGCCGGTTTCCTAAGGGCGCTCCCTGCATTGCCCTCATGGTTCTTCAGATGGGTGAAGGTTTCAAGGGTATGGCGTTTAACGGTGATGACGAGGAAAATGAGCTGTTGGTCCCACGCTCAAATACAATTGTCGAAGAAGAAAGGGAAGAGACGGTCCGATGAATGACTTCAACCCCACGCGCATTGAGCTTGCACGGAAGTATCGGGGTTGGACCAAAAAAGAGCTTGCCGAGCGTTCTGGCATGACCCCGACCTACATCGGCATGCTGGTTGGCAGTCCGACCGCTCATCTTACGGAATCGAGCGTCGAAAAGATAGCCTACGCAACCAGCCTTCCTCTGTCTTTCTTCATGCTGCGCGGTCCAGGTCTTGACTGGAATCGCCTCGCCTTTCGTCGCAAGAAAACAATCACCAGGAATCTCAGCAATCGCATCTGCGCGGAGTTCGAGATGTTGGCGAACACGGTCTCCAGGGTCAGTTCGATGTCAAATGTGCCAGATAAGACTGCCTCCTGGCTTGATGAGATTGCACCGACCTTTGACCCGCAGGAACAAGGAGTCCGCCGCATTGCGGCAAACACGCGCGCGATACTGGGTCTGCCTTCCACGGGAGCAGTGCGCAACATGATCCGAAGCGTGGAACGTAAAGGAGTGATCATTGCACCGCTGACAACGAAGGTGGCTGATTCCGTCAGTGATGGAGTTACTTACCCAAACAAGGCCCTTATAGGCTATTTTCCCGAAAACAAGCCTGGTGACCGGCTCAGATTCACTATTGCTCATGAGCTAGGGCATCTGGTTCTGCACCGGTATCGCCGCCCCAAGGATGTGTCCTTGATGGAGAGGGAGGCTAATGAGTTTGCTGGCGAATTCCTTTTTCCTGAGTCCGACGCGCGAGCGGTCATCAGCCCGAGCATGATGCTGGAAGACTATCTGTACGTAAAGTCCGGATGGGGAATTTCCGTTGGTGCGGCGGTGCGCAGAGCCTCCGATCTGGGTCTGATCGATGGCGACAAATACAAATCCCTGTACGTTCGCATGGCGCAGCGTCATTGGATAAAGCATGAGCCCGTGGAGGTCAAGGCGGAGCATCCGGTACGTCTTGCTCAAATGCTCGGCCGTGCGTTCGGCGGACTGGACGACACTGGTCGTTCCACGGTGCCCAGGGATGGGATTGAGGGATTCCTTGGTGTTCCCTTCGAACTGGCGAACGATTGGTGTGACAACAGGCTGACGGAAAAGGCGGCGAGCTGGACGATCATGAGATAGGCAAAGCGGCTATAGAAGCATCTCCATAAAGGCCATATTCGTCAGCAAGATATTCGGAAATGACTTACATGCCGGTAATGTCAAGTCAAAAAAGAAGCTCAGTGGGTTCTTTGTTGACAGAACAGGAAAGTATGACCGGAACAGCGAGGGCTAGACTTGTCCAGGATCATCGAAGTCGTGGCAAAGTTAAAAAACCAACGGAGGGATAGCCTGGCCTGATCGATGTTGAACGTGAGTTGCAGGAAACACATCAGCGTTAACAGCAAATCTCGATGTCACCAACTCTACCCAAGCCTGTTCAGGTACAGAGTGAGCGCGGATTGGTACCCCTGCGGGTGCTACACTAGCTGGGTCTTCAAAGGTTATGGAGGTGAACCGGCTCTTCGCAGCATGCGGCTGTCAGCCCGGCGCCACCTTGGAAGATGTCATCAACGCAGCCAGAGAGCTATAACCGTTGCGTAAACAGCAATGAGAGTGGCATCCGATGATGCCATGCCGTACGGATCCGTGGAGATGGCTATGCGAACAGTCTGATGCGTTAGGAGCGGACGGTCCATGGTCGACCATGTTGATAAGAGAACAAAACTGCTGATTACCGGTACTGCCGGGCTCGCCTTCTGCGGGGTCCTTTTGGAGACCTCGCTCAACGTCACTTTTCCGGAGATGACCCACTACTTCAAAACTGGCCTGGGCACGGTCCAATGGCTGACTACCGGCTATCTGCTGGTGGTGGCCTTGACGGTTTTGGCCGCCGCCTGGCTGGAGCATTCATTCACGACCCGCGCATTGATTCTGACCAGCGTAGGAATATTCCTGGGCAGTGACCTGATGTGCATCTTCGCCCCATGCTTCCCTGTCCTTATGGCTGGGCGCCTCCTGCAGGGCATCAGCACCGGTATCGCCCTTCCTCTGGTGTTTTCCCTGATCATGAAAAAGGTTCCTCTTCACATCCAGGGTCGCTACGTAGGCAGCGCCGGCATGGCGGTCGCCCTGGCGCCATCCCTGGGCCCGACCTTTGGCGGAGCCGTTATCCAGGCCTTATCCTGGCGGGCCATCTTTCTGATTGTGTTGCCCATTGAGCTGGTCTTCGGGGTCATAGCACTTATCTCAGTTGATAAGGAGAGCGCCCATGTCGGTCCTTTCGCCTGGCTCCAGTTCCTTCTCATGGGTATATTTCTGACCGGGCTGACCCTGGGGCTGAGCACCTTGGATGTTCATGGTCCTGTCACCTGGCTGTCCTTGTTCATCGGTGTTCTGGCCCTGGCTGCAGGGGTCTGGACCCTTGCGCATCAGCGCACCAGGCTGATCAACATCGCGGTCTTTCGGAACCGTACTTTCACCCTTGCCCTGATTCTCTACTTCCTGGTCCAGTTCGTTCAGATTGGCCTGACATTCATCCTGCCCAACATGGCCCAGTCGGTCCTGTGGGAGACCTCCACCGTGGCTGGCCTCCTTCTGCTGCCGGGAAGTCTGCTCTCCGCCCTCTGCCAGCCCATCACAGGCGGCTATCTGGATGGCCATGGCCTGCGTGGACTGCTGGCCGTGGGAAGCGCTGCCTTCTTCCTCTCGGCCTTAGGCTTCCTGATCCTCAGCCGGCACTTGTCCGTCCCGCTGATGATTCTTCTCTACGCCTGCTACATGGTCGGTCAGGCTTGCGTCTTCAACAACCTGCTCACGGTCGGACTGCAGCATATCCCGGCGAAACTGGTGCCCGACGGCAATGCGCTCTTCAACACCCTTCAGCAGTATTCAGGCGCCGCCTCGACTGGCGTCCTGGCTGCCATCATCACTGGCATGCCCAAGGCCAGGGGGATTCATGCCGGCGTTCAGGCCTTCCAGTTCGGAGCTGTCTGGGCCTTCGTCTTCGTCTTTCTCATCGTCCTGGGCATCCTCCTGGTGGCCTGGTTCCTGGAGCGTAGCCTGGCCAGTCAGGATGGGGGCGGGGTTCAGTTTGCATGACCTCTGATTCGTTCTGGAAAGCCGTTGGTGTTAATTCAGCAGTGAGATGCCGACCCAGGCGGCCCAGCCTAGTGCAAGGACCAGGTAGGGCCACCAGTGCATGCGGGTGATGGCCACGAACTCCCGGATGAAGGCAGTCGGCCAGTAGTAGCCTTTGGTGTGTGAGCCGATTCCATCGGCATTCAGTCCGACCTTGCTGGCGTATTCGCTGGCTCGGAAGACGTGGTAGTCGCTGGTGACCAGGGCCACCCGGTAATGCTCTGGTCCGGTGCCCATCTCGTAGCGGTTATCCAGAATCTGCTTGGAGTAGCGCAGATTCTCCAGGGTTGTGGTCGACCTGTCCTCCATGATGATGGCCTCGGCTGGCACCCCACAGGAGTTGCGCAAATATTGAGCCATGGCCCTGGCCTCGCTGATGACCTCGTCGGGACCTTGCCCGCCGGAGACTACGAAGCGCCCGTTTCGTCCCTGTCGTTTCCAGAGGTCTACAGCCTTGTCCAGTCGTCCCCGGAGCAGAGGCGTGGGCTCTTCGCCGCGCAGGCCTGCTCCGTGGATGATGATGTAATCGTAGCGACGCTTGCGGGGCAGCATCCTGTAAAAGTTGGAATAGAGCAGCAAGGCCAGGAAGGAGAAGAAGAACCAGGTGGCTTCCAGGTCGATCAGCCCGGCCAGCTTCTGCAGCCATGAGGGGGCACCAAACCCAGCCAGGAGGGGCGAAAGAATCATGTAGGCCACCACGGCCAGTGCCAGCAGTCCAGGCAACAGAGTGGTCAGGGAGACCCCCTCGTGTCGGATGACGATGACCGTGTTGGCCAGCAGGAAGCAGATCACCAGCAGGGGGGCGGCGATGAGAAGGATGATCAGGGGCAGGATCAGCCAGCGCATCCCGAACTGCAGAAGGAGCGCTCCGCCCAGGGTCAGCAGCAGGAGCAGCAACCAGATGGCATTGCGGAACTGTCGTGGTTCCTTGTGCAGGTCCCAGAGGAAGAGCAGACCGAAGATGATGGCGGGTGCATAGAGCAGGAGGAGTTGCAGGTGGTTGGACATGCGCCGATTGCCCCTTTCACGAGAATGGCCGCGCAGGGTCTGACTCCACTGTAGCGAATCGGCCAATCACCTACCATCCTTGACATGCCAAAGATTCCCAGACCGCAGTGGTAGCATAGATGTGGTAAATCTCACACGTTCAAAAGCTGAGGGCGGGCGATTCCCTAGGGTGCGAATTCCAGGTCGAGACCATGATAATGATGGGTCCTTTCAGGATTGCACATCGGTGTCCGCGTGGGCGGGTCGGTCGCAAGGCAGCGATGCCCTGGAAGGATTAGGGGTTCAAGTGATGTTGGGTTTCTCCGCGATCCGGAGATGATTCGGACCTGGGGTACAAGGTTGTAGAGAGGTGCGGTAATGAAAGTAGTGATATTCTCCACCTGCGTGGTGGACCTCATGTTTCCGAACGTGGGGAAGGCCATGGTGGAGGTGCTGGAGCGGTTCGGCTGTGACACCTATCTACCCAAGGAGCAGATCTGCTGCGCCCAGCCCACCTTCAACAGCGGGTATGTCAAGGAGAGCATGCAGGTCATGCGCAACGAGGTCGATGCCCTGCTGAGCGTGGATGCCGACTACATCGTGGGTCCGGCGGGCTCCTGTGTGAATATGCTCAAGGAGCTGCCCTTCCATTTGCGGGCCGACCCGGTCTATGCAGCCAAGGCCCAGACCATGGCTGACAAGACCTATGAGTTCTCGCAGTTCCTCTACCGGGTGCTGGGTGTGCTGGATGCCGGCGCTGAACTCGACGCTGTGGCCACCTACCACCGCTCATGCCACATGACCCGGCTGCTGGGGGAGCGGACCAGCCCCTTCGTTCTGCTGGACCATGTCAAGGGACTGACCATGGTCCCCCTGCCCCACATCGAGAACTGCTGCGGATTCGGCGGCATGTTCTCCATGAAGGAGCCCGAGATCTCCAAGCAGATGGTCGATGAGAAGGTAAACGACGTGCTCAGCACCAAGGCCAGCGTCCTCATCTCCTGCGATCCGGGCTGCCTGATGAACATCGGCGGTCGTTTCAACCGGCGTGGCGAGAAGATCACCATCATGCACCTGGCCGAGGTGCTCAATCACAACGTGGACATGAGTCGCGTCAAGTATGTGGAAGGCCGCTCTGCTGGCGATGGGGCCGTGGGCTCCGACAGGGCTGCCAAGAAAGAGGGGGCTCTGGTATGAGCAGCATGGTCAACGGCAAGAAGGCCGCGCAATATCTGAGGACCAGCAAGGCTCCCTTCCTGACCAGGGTCAAAGAGTCCGAACAGGATAAATTCGCCCAACAGGCCGTTGCCAAGGCTCAGGATGCGCAGTGGGTCAAGCGGGAGGCCGCCCGTCAGGAACTGGGCAACTGGGAACAATGGCGCGACCTTGGAGAGCAGATTCGACAGCACGTCATCCGCTACCTGCCTGACTACCTGGAGGAGTTCGCCGATAACGTGGAGAAGCGCGGCGGCCATGTCTTCTTCGCTCAGACCGACGATGAGGCTGCCCAGTACATCAAGCAGATCGCCATCGAAAAGAAGGCCAAGCACGTCGTCAAGAGCAAGTCCATGGTGACCAGCGAGATCAACCTGGACCCCACGCTGATGACTGTGCCCGGTCTGGAGGTGCTTGAGACCGACCTGGCCGAGTTCATCCTGGAGGAGGATGACTGGGATCAGCCCACACATCTGGTCTTCCCTGCCCTGCACAAGAACCGCGAGCAGGTTCGTCAGGTTTTCGAGAAGAAGCTCGGTTACAAGGGCGACAACGACCCTCAGCACATGGCTCGGTTCTCCCGCAAGGTTCTGCGCAAGCACTTCCTCGAGGCTGACATGGGCATCACCGGTTGTAACTTCGCCGTGGCTGACACGGGCATGATCAACCTGGTGACCAACGAGGGCAACGCCGACCTGGCCATGTGCATCCCCAAGACCCAGGTTGTGGTCATGGGCATGGAGCGCCTGGTGCCGACCATGAAGGAGGCCGAGACCATGGACAACATGCTGGCCCGGTCCGCTGTCGGCCAGAAGCTGACATCCTACCTGACCTACACTGCGCCACGCACCGGCCAGGAGTCGGACGGACCGGACGATGTCTATGTGGTCATTCTGGACAACGGGCGCTCAAACGCCCTGGGAACGGTCTTCGAGCCCATCCTCCAGTGCATCCGTTGCGCCTCCTGCCTGAATGTCTGCCCCATTTACCGGCACATCGGCGGTCACGGCTACGGATCCATCTATCCGGGTCCGGTGGGTTCGGTGCTCTCGCCGGTGCTGGACGGTGGCTACGACGACTTCGGAGATCTGCCCTACGCCTGCAGTCTGTGCGCAGCATGCACGGCCACCTGTCCGGTCAAGATTCCCCTGCACCAGCTCATGATTGAGCACAGGCGGATCATGATGGACGACCAGTCCAAGGCCAATCTGATTGACGACACGGTCATGAGGGTCATGGGTCTGGGAACAGGCCACTCCTCGCTCTTCCGCACTGCCCTGGGGCTGGATCACACCATGCTGACGCCCATATCCAAGAAGCAGCCGGAGACGGCCAAGAACCTCTTTGCCAGCGACCGGCATGTGGAATGGATGCCCTTCGTCTTCGGCGGATGGACCAAGGTGCGTGATCTGCCGGATCCGCCCAAGCACGGGCAGAACTTCCGCAGTTGGTTCGCTCATCACAAGAAGGAGCAGCAGGCATGACCGATCGTGAGGTATTCCTGGACTATCTGGCCAAGAAGAGCGGACGGCCCCGCCACCAGCTCAAAGATCATCCTCTGGTGCCGGTCAACGATTTACCGGAGACCACCCTGTCTGGCCACACCCAGGATGAGCTGCTGGAGATCGCGCGGAAGAGCAGCGAGGCTGTCCATGTGGACTTCCGCACCTGCACCAAGGCTGAGCTTCCCACTGCCCTGAATGAGTTCATCGATTCGCGCAAGGACGACAGCGACCATGTGATGCTGCCCACTTCCGACTTGTTCGCAGACTTCGGACTGGAGGAGTGGAGGGATGGCCTGAACCCGCCTGCCACTTTCTGGAAGCCGGGGGCCAGCCGCGAGGAGAATATCAAGACCGCCGACGAATCAGGTACGGCCATCGCCTTTGCAGACTTCCTGCTGGCTGAGTCAGGCACCATCACCGTGGCTACCACCCCGGGTCAGGGTCGTGCCTTCCACTTCCTGCCGGTGCACTATCTGAGCATCATTCGCAAGTCCAAGATTCTACCCCGAACCCGGCAGGCCATGGACTACTATGATCCGGCCCTGGTCTCAGGCGAGCTCAAGACCTCCAACATCAACTTCATCACCGGCCCCTCCAACACCGGCGACATCGAGATGGTGATTGTGGTTGGCGTGCATGGCCCCCTGGATATGACCTATCTGGTGGTCGAAGACATGTAGCTCAACAAGATTTCCTGCTTAGGCAGGCGCATTTCCCGTAAGTGGGGAGTCAGCGGCTCGAAGATGGACGCTGACTCCCCACTTACGGTTTTGCTGAAAGATGGGTTCAGTCCAGTCCGGGCAGAAGTCCCCCAGGCGGATCGATGGCCACATACCCATTCTCAATGTCAACCCGGGGCACCAGGGCTTCGACGAAGGGTATCAGCCCTTCCGCCTCCTCGTCGCTCTCTTTGGTGGTCATGCGGATCTGCAGCTGCTGCTGGGCTGCGCCGTCCAGCACGTCGCTGACTTGGCCGACCACTCGTCCGGATGGTTCACCCAGAGAGTTGCCCGGGGCCATGCGAACCTCAAGTCCAATCAGATCCTCGGGATACCAGGCGTCCTCCTGCGCCAGCTCCTCGGCTGGATCAGCCTGGACATATAGTTCGAGGCCGTTCAGTGCTTCGGAGGCGTTCCTGTCTTGCACTCCTTTGAAGAGGACAATCCAACGCTGTTTGAAGCGGCGGGAGGAGACGACTGTGAAAACCTGTTCGTCCTTGGTCTGCAACCGGGAGCCGGGGGCGAAGCGCCGCTCGGGCTCGTCGGTGTAGGCATATACGTTGACCTCGCCCTTGAGTCCTTGGGCGCGGCCGATACGGCAGACCCTCAGCAACCTTCGTTGCTGAGGGTCCGGACCCTGCGGGTCGTGATTGGTGGACCGGCTGGGGCTCACCGGCGCACGTCCATGATGTCGACGCGCACCTTGTGGTCGGCCAGCGCCTGGATTACGGTGCGTATGGCGTTGGCGGTCCTGCCGCCCTTGCCGATCACGCGGCCGATGTCCTCGGGGTTGACCCGCACCCGTAACAACTCTCCGCGAGAGTTTTCGTGCGACTTGACCGACACGTCATCGGGAAAGTCCACGATGTTCCTGATCAGGTGCTCAACGGCCTGTGCAAGCATGATAGCCGGTCCTTCCAATCCTTAAGTGAATGTGCCTTACTCAGCTGCCTGCTCGGCCTGGGTGGCATCTGCGGGCTCATCGGCCTTGGAGGCTTCCTTCTCCGCCTGGGCCTTGGCCTTGGCATCAGCCTCGGACTTGGCGGCCTTGAGCTTCTGAGCTTCGTTCTGCGCCTGCTCGATGCGGGCCTGGGCATCGGCCTCGGCCTGAGGCACCTTAAGAGTGCCTTCCTTGCCGGGCAGATCCTTGAACTTCTGCCAGTCGCCGGTGATCTTCAGAAGGTTGAAGACAGGGTCGCTGGGCTGAGCGCCCACACCCAGCCAGTACTGGGCGCGCTCGGAGTCGATCTTGATTGAAGAGGGCTGGGTGTTGGGATCGTAGGTGCCGATCTCCTCAATGACCTTGCCATCGCGCTTCTTGCGGGAATCGACCACGACCACGCGGTAGAAGGGGTAGAACTTCTTGCCCATTCTCTTCAGACGAATTCTGGTTGCCAAAACGGCTCTCCTTGGTACTTGGTGTGCCCGGCGGCGTCTCCATGTGGGGCATGGTGGCGCTCCTGGCGTGTTCCTCACGACCGTCGGAATGAGAGGGCTCCTCCGGACATGAATAACAGCAAAAGTATACCTCAACCGGGGGATAGCGCGAGAGACGGGTTATATCTATCTGCATGTCCAGTCCGTAGCTCTTCAAAACCTGCTTCCGCGAGCCTTTTGGACGGTGAAATCGAAGTTATACCTATCGCCGCGGTACAGACTGACGGCATACTCGATGTGTCGATCCATACTGTCCTTAACAATTCTGGTCACTCGTAGGGCAGGGGAATGTGCAGCTGTGTCGAGGAGTTCTGATTGTCGACGGCTGAGGGTGCTCACGTCTATGATCTGGCGGGCCGCAGTCAGCGATAAATGGTACTTGGATTCCAATAGCTCATAGAGGGACCCCTCAAGATTTTGCTTAAGTAGATCTGGGGTCAACGTTTGGGGAATCCAGACGTCCTCGATACACATGGGTTGATTATCTGCGGTACGTAGTCTCCGAAGATGGATGACCGGAGCTCCAGGCGAAAGCGAAAGTTTAAAAGCCAGGGAAGAACTGGCTTCCTGAACTTCTGTAATGAGTACCTTGCAACCAGGCGTGAGACCGCGTGCAGCCATGTCGTCACTAAAAGATGTCAATTCAATCGATTTGGTGATTCTGGGCTCAGCAACATATGTACCTGAACCCTGCTTGCGGTAAATGGCACCTTCAAGTTCCAATTGATTGAGTGCATTGCGAACCGTTGCTCGGTTAATGCCATATTTCGCGGCCAAAGACCTTTCAGTCGGAAGCTTGGCGTGTGCAGGAAGCGAGTGTTTTATCAGTGAATCGAGGTAATCGCGCAGGGCTTGAGCCTTGCCGCGGCCTTCTGCCGATGTAAGATTTTGATTGGTCATGGTGCGTCCCCCTGGATGTGAAGCCGTTCCCTTCTTTCGGCCGAATCTCTCTACTTACTAATAGGAATATACCATTGCGGTCAAAATCGTATGAAAGCATGAAGGACGACGAGGAAGATTGTTTGAGCAATCACCTTATTGGTGTATACCGTTACAATAAGCATGTTCAAAAGGTAATTTCAGCCTTTGCCGCTCAGTTACAGTAACAAGTTATTTAACCATATCGAAAGTCTTGACTTTACAAGTCAAATAAAATGCGATTTTTGTATATGAAGCTCAGAAGACGCACCGTTAGATTTGGAAAAATCACTTTATTGGTATATACCAATAATAACAATATTGGATTACACCAATATTGGGTATGTCCCAACGGGGGGAATGTTAAAAAGGAGAACGTCATGAGAACAAGGAAGTTGCTCACGGCAATGACTGTATTCGCCCTGATGCTGGCAGGTGGATGCGGATCGTCGAACAGTAAGAAGTCAGATTCCGAATCAACTGGTGGAAAGCTGGTGGTCTATACTCCAAACAGCAAGGAAATTGTCGCAGAGATTGTCCCTGCTTTTGAAAAGAAGACCGGCGTCAAGGTGGAAGTACTGGAGGCTGGAGCAGGCGAGATTCTGACAAGAGTCAAGGCTGAGGCCAACAGTCCATCCGCGGACGTGCTGCTTGGTGCGGTACGCGATCAATTCGATAAGTATTTCGAAAAATATGTTTCTCCCAACGACAAGTATTTGCAGAAGGCCTCCAGGAACGTCACTGGTTTGGCAACCGCATACATATCTAATGGAAGTGTGCTCCTTGTCAACGACAAGTTGGAAGGGTCACACAAGATACAGTCTTATGAAGACCTGCTTCGACCTGAGTTGAAAGGAAAGATCGCTGCAGGTGATCCGGCCACGTCAAGTTCTGCATTCGCCCAATTGACTAATCAATTAAAGGCCATGGGCGGTGACTATACATCCCGCAAGGGATGGAATTATGTAGGTAGCTTGATTAAAAACCTTGGTGGAAAGGTTGCATCCAGTTCGTCTGCTGTGGCGCGTGGTGTAGCAGATGGTGAGTATACAGTTGGAGTCACCTATGAGGAGCCTGCAGCCAATTACGTGAAAGATGGTGCTCCTGTTCATATTGTCTACCCGCGAGAAGGGGCGGTGTTCCTGGATTCTTATGTCGGCATTGTCAAGAAGGCGCCCCATCGTAAACTGGCAGAGGAATTCGTGGATTTTGTCATCAGCAAGGATGTGCAGGATCGTTTTGGCACCAAGTTAACCAACCGGCCCTTGCGGAGTGATGCTTCGTTGGGCAAGGCCCTTGCTCCTATGAGCAGTATCAAATCCATCAAGGAGGATGGCGCATATGTTGAGGCACACCGTGATGACATCGTGAGGCAGTATACCGATCTGTTCGCCAGCCTGCAGTAGGGGATGGAGCACTATTATGGCAACATCAATTGAACTTTCTCACATTCGCAAGGCCTATAGTGATACCCTTGTGATTCCTGACTTGGATCTGCAAGTTAAAGAGGGCGAGTTCTTCACTCTTCTCGGTCCATCAGGATGCGGCAAGACGACACTGCTTCGCATGATTGCGGGTTTCAACCAGATCACATCAGGAACAATTGCTTTCGACGGAACTGTCATTAATGATCTCGTGCCGGCAAAACGCAATATCGGTATGGTTTTTCAGAATTATGCCGTTTTTCCCAATATGACCGTCAGAGGCAATATTCTTTTTGGATTGAAGAATCGTGGACTTCGCAAGGAGGAAATGCGCCAGAAAGCTGACCGGGTCATGGATGTCGTTCAGATTCGGCAGTGGGAAAATCGATATCCAAAGGACCTCAGTGGAGGACAGCAACAGCGGGTCGCGTTGGCACGTGCCATTGTTATTCAACCGCGACTCTTGCTCATGGACGAGCCCTTGTCGAATTTGGATGCAAAACTGCGGGTCGAGATGCGCAATGTCGTCAGGCATGTACAACAAGCTGTTGGTATTACAACGGTTTACGTTACCCATGACCAAGAGGAGGCCATGGCTGTCTCCGATCGTTTGGCCATTATGCACGCGGGTGCGATTGAACAGGTGGATACTCCACGCCAGGTATATCTGCATCCGGCAACCAAGTTTGTTGCAGGATTCATTGGTAGAACCAACTTTTTCCAAGCTACCGTGACCAAAGAATCCGGAGCGGTTTCCCTGGCCTTCGACCACGACCTGAGCCGCTTAGAGTTGCGCCCGGAATTATCGCAAGCGTTACTGCACCAAAATGTTCAGCACGTCATTATGGCTGCTCGTCCGAATGAAATATCGTTCGTGAAGTCTGACCAAGGAACTGCCGCCGAAGTGGTGGGCAGCACTTTTCTAGGTGAAAGCGTGCATTATCAACTGGTGCTAACTTCCGGTGAACACATTGAAGTATCTAAGAATTCGGTAAATGCGCCTCAGCTCGTCCCAGGAGAGCATGTTGGTCTGTCATTCAATATGGATGACATCAATATATTCGATGCGGAAAACGGGCGGAACGTGTTGGTAAATGATTCAGCCAGGCAGGAGATGGAGGCGAGTCAGGTATGAAGCGTCGAATTCGTCTTGACGGCTGGACCACTGTAGCCTTGGCTGTATTCGTTTTCTATACTGTCGCACTGCTTATTCCCCTCGGGGGTTTGCTAATGAGCGCTTTTAGAGATTCGAATGGCGGCTCTTTCACTACCAAGTATTTTGGGCGTTTCTTCGGTAAAAGCTTCTATCTGGAAACTATTTGGAACAGTCTGGCGGTAAGCATATCGGTGACTTTGCTTTCGGTGCTTATTGCCACCCCTCTGGCCTATATTGTGGCTACCATCAGCATCAAAGGAACCAGTGTCGTGCGTTCATTGATGTTGGTATCATCCATGTCGGCCCCGTTCATCGGCGCGTACTCTTGGATCCTTCTTCTAGGCAACAACGGTACAGTAACAGGTTTTCTTCGAAGAATGGGTATCAGGGTTCCCAGCATATATGGGTTCCCGGGCATTGTATTGGTGCTTACCTTACAGTTGTCTCCCATGGTATTCATGTACGTTTTGGGTGCCATGAAAAACGTCGATTCCTCCTTGCTCGATGCGGCAGAGAGCCTAGGGTATCAGGGCATTCAGAAGGTGCTGAAGGTGGTCGCTCCACTGATTATGCCCACGGTACTCGCTGGCGGTCTGATGGCTTTTATGCGTGCGCTCGCGGATTTCGGCACGCCAATGCTGATTGGCCAGGGGTATCGTACTGTACCAGTCCTGATATATACCGAGTTCATCAGTGAAATGGGCGGCGATACCGGGTTTGCTGCCGCAGTGAGCATCATCATCGTTGCGCTGGCAGTCATTGTCTTCTTCGCGCAGCGATATGTTTCTAACCGCATGTCTTATGAAATGAATGCCTTGCATCCAATCGTTCCTACAAAAGCCAGAACGGCATTTGGACGAGTGATGGCTCATGTCGTGGTTTATCTGTTTACAGCTTTTACAATGATTCCACAGCTCTATGTGGCATACACATCATTTAAAAACACCAGTGGTCGAGTATTTACTCGAGGCTTTTCTCTCAATAGTTATCGACAGACATTGGATGAAGCCGGAAGTGCAATCAAAAATACTATGGTGTTTTCACTGATCGCAGTAGGCATCATCGTCGTCATTGCGGTTCTTTCGGCTTATGTGATGGTACGTCGCAGAAGTGGTTTGACTGGTTGGCTAGACGTGATCTTGATGTTGCCATTCATCGTGCCGGGTTCTGTCATGGGTATCGCACTCTTGACGTTTTTCAATCATGGTCCCATCGTGATTGCCGGTACTTCTATTATTATCGTGCTGGCCTTTGTCATCAGACGATTGCCATACACTGTACGTTCTGCTGAAGCCACCTTGCGCAATACCAGCGTGAGCGTGGAGGAAGCGGCTATTAGTTTAGGAGCGTCGCCAGCTCGTACATTTGTACGAATAACCGTACCCATGATTCTATCGGGAATCATTTCGGGTGCCATACTCAGCTGGATCAGTATTATCACTGAACTCAGCGCCACTGTGCTTTTGTATACCACTAAAACACGCACGATGTCCATTGCGATTTATTCGGAAGTGCTGAGTGGAAACTATGGTGTCGCTGCCGCGCTTTCAACCATGCTGACGGTTTTGACAGTCTTCCTGCTTTTCCTGTTCTACAGGATTTCAGGCAGCAGGGATATCAATATCTGAAGCTGATTTTTTATGGATAAATGAATGGTTCGGCGGGGTTATGGAAGGAAGGTGAATCGTCATGGATTGTTCCGTTATCAGTTCTTTGCAGTCAAATTTGATAGTTTCGTGTCAGTCCTATCCGGGTGAGCCTATGAGGGATTCACGAACCATGGCGCAAATAGCTGCAGCTGTTGTCAAAGGTGGGGCATCAGCAGTACGTTTACAAGGCATCAAAGATATTCAACTTGGCCGGTCCTTGATTGACGTACCAATCATAGGTTTAGTCAAAGTTGGCGATGAAGGTGTATATATAACGCCGACGCTGGCCGATGCTCTACGTGTAGTCGAAGCCGGTGCAGACATAGTAGCCCTGGATGGAACTGCCAGGCCACGGCCTGATGGCTTGACACTTAAAGAGACAGTGAAAGGAATACGAGATCATTCATCGGCTTTGATTATGGCTGATTGTGGTAGTTTGGCTGATGCTGTCTGGTCCCAAGAAGCCGGCGTCGATTTGGTTGGAACCACCTTAAGTGGGTATACGTCTGCCAGAGCCATGGGCCACGGGCCGGATTATGCGCTTATCGATGAGCTGGTGGAGACTGTTTCCCTACCTGTTGTGGCGGAGGGGCGTATTCATACACCTGACCAGGCTTATGAAGCATTAAAGCACGGAGCCTTTGCCGTTTGTGTAGGTACGGCCATTACGCATCCGACTACGATAACTTCTTGGTTTGTCGCAGGTCTCCACCGTTCAGCACAGTCCGTGGAATCTTCGGTAGTCCTGTAAGAGTCTGAGTCATGATTGTTGATACCGTATAGCTGGCATGCTTTCTTACAGTGGTTAAGCTACAGATGGCCTTTGCTTCAACTGAGTATGCTTGATGCGCCCAAGCATACTCAGTAAAAAGAGCATCAGCATCGGTTCATATACATAGCTCGGTCAGTAAGCCATAGTGATCGGAGTCTGGAACTCTGATTGTCTTCATTGATTTGACTCTGATGCCCTGGCTGACCAGGACATGGTCGATTTCAATTAGTGGCGGTAGAAGTGCTCGGCAATGCGGAAAGGTTGGATGCGGGCCGCGGCTCAAAGACAGCGAGGTGTCCCGTAATCTGCCAGACTTCAGCATGGCACGAAAGGTTGGATGGTGCAGGTTGGCGTTGCAGTCGCCCATGATGATGGTGAATGCGGGGGGTTCAATGCCTGGGCCGGTCTCCATATTTTCGCTGCTTAGTTGAGCCAAGCGCTCAATGCCCAGGCCCCATTGTTTGGCACCGCGCTGGGGCGACCTGGGATGGACCGAAGCCACTCGGATTGTTCCAGCCTGGGTATGCAAAAGCATCAGAGGGACAGCTGATGCTTCCAAATCAAGGGCTGCCGGTTGAGACCAAATGGGCTCCTGCCTAGAGAACAGCGCGTTCCTGCCGCCATTGTCATTCTTGGTCTGAGGACCCTCCACGAGGTATGGCAAGGTCTGCCTTATCCCTGCTTTCTGAAGATGAGTCAGCAGAGTTGAGTTCACCTCCTGCAGGGCTAAAACGTCGACATTCTGGCTTTGAACCTGCTCCAGGATGGACTGCGTATCCGCTTTGCCATATCGGCAGTTCAGCGTCATGACTCTCAAAGAAAGAGCCGGGTGGCTAGTGGCTGAAGCCAGGTCGTGAGGATCTGTGTGGATTCGCGCTGAATCAGGCATGTCCTGATTGCACTGCTGTGATTCGGGACGGTCTGCACCGGTATCTGATTGGTTACTAGTATCGGTGCGGTGTCTGTTGTCTGACTGTAGCCCATCTCTGTGCCTAGAGCCCATGGGAGAGGGCAGGTGAAACCTGTATTGAAGTCTCCACAAGGTGACCAGAGTCAACTCGATTAGGGCCAGGGCGGACTGTGGCCAGGCTTGAATCACAATGGCGCAGGCCAGTATGACCAACAGGGGAGCGGTCAGCAGGTCAATCAGGGCGATCAGCTCTATCAGGGGGCGGTGCCGGTCAGCTCCGGCAGGCAGGAAGCGCAGGGCCATCCACAAGGCGATGAGCCCCAGGGGAATCCAGAGAAGGGTGTTCACGTGCCGTTGTCTTCTGTAGGAGGGAGGCGGTTAGCGGCCGCCGAAGAGACCGCCCAGTCCGCCGCCGAGGTTGGGGGGCAGGTCCGGCAGGCCTTCAGGCATCTGCGGAGTCTCGGGGCGCTTGGCGAAGGCCGAACCGCCGGAGGATTTACCCTTACCGGACAGGCGTTCGCGCAGAGCCTTCTCTTCGGCCTCCCGCTTCATGGGATTGCCTGAGCGGGAACCCTTGCGGCCTTTCTTGCCCTTTTTGCCCTTCCTGCCGCCGCCAGCGCCCGTGCCGCCCATGCCGGGGATCGAGCGGCTACCATTGGTCATCCGCTTCATCATCTTGGCCGCCTGCTCGAACCGCTGCAGCAGGCCGTTGACAGCCGATACCGTCGTGCCGGCGCCATAGGCGATCCGTGCCCGTCGTGATCCGTCGATTATGCTGGGGTCGCGCCGTTCCTGGGGAGTCATCGACTGGATGATGGCCTGGGTCCGGTCCACCTCTTTTTCATCGAACTGCTCAAGTTCTTTGCGGTGCTGGGCCATGCCCGGGATCATGCCCAGGATGCTCTTGAAGGAGCCCAGCTTGCGAACCTGCTGAAGCTGCTCCAGAAAGTCGTCCAGGCCGAAGCTGCCCTCGGACATCTTACCGGCGGCCTTGCGGGCCTCCTCCTCATCGAACTGGCGCTGGGCCTGCTCGATCAGAGTAAGGATGTCACCCATGTCGAGAATCCTGGAGGCCATCCGGTCAGGGTGGAAGACCTCGAAGTCCTTGAGGCCCTCGCCGTTGGAGTCGAAGAGAATGGGCTTGCCTGTCACTGAAGCCACCGACAGAGCCGCGCCGCCGCGGGCGTCGCCGTCTAGCTTGGACAGGACCACGCCGGTGAAGTCCACGCCCTGGTCGAAGGCCTTGGCTGTGGCGACCGCGTCCTGACCGATCATGGCATCGATGACGAAGAGGATCTCGTCCGGATGGACGGCGTCGCGGATATTGCGGGCCTGTTCCATCAGCTCCTGATCCACACCCAGCCGTCCGGCCGTATCAATGATGACCACGTCGTAGAGCTTGTCCTTGGCCACCTTGATCGAATCGGCTGCCACCTTGACCGGATCGCCCGTGACCTGTCCTGGGGCCGCCAGCTCGGATCCGCTGGTCTGCACGCCTGGCTCGGGTGCGTATACCGGCACTTCGGCGCGTTCACCGACTACCTGGAGCTGGGTGACCGCGTTGGGCCGCTGGAGGTCGGCAGCCACAAGCAGGGGGGTATGGCCGGCATCCTTGAGCCAGTAGCCCAGCTTGCCGGCCAGCGTGGTCTTGCCTGCACCCTGCAGCCCGGCCAGCATGATGACTGTGGGCGGGTTCTTGGCGAAATTGAGTGGTCGATCCACTCCTGCGCCCAGGATGCTGGTCAGTTCGTCGTAGACGATGGAGACCACCTGCTGGGCCGGGTTCAGAGCCTTGGAGACCTCCTCGCCCAGGGCGCGTTCCCGGATGCGTCCGGTAAAGGAGCGCACCACGTCCAGGGAGACATCAGCATCCAGAAGGGCGCGCCGGATCTCACGGATTGTGCCGTCGATGTCGGCCTCGGTCAGTTTCCCCTTGGAACGCAGATGGGTGAAGGCCTGGGAGAGCCGATCGGTCAAAGATGAAAATGCTGCCATAATGTCCCAAGTCTACCTGTCAGCCGGGAGATTGGCTCTGGTTTCAGCAAGGCCTGTGCCCTGAGCCGACCAACCGTAGGCAGTTGCGGAAAATTCGATACTGCTGGGCAAACGGCTGTACTGCTTTTGGTGTGAGTAGTTCGGCAATAATGACTGAACATGGGCGTGGGGATTATTGCTCGGGGAGTGAGAGAGTTTGTGAGGCTTGATAAGAGAAGACCTGAGCCTTATATTGTGTTCTCTTGACATGACCCGTGACAAGCTTCTATACTAAATCGAAACGATTCGATATCTCGAGTGCATCGACGGAGATGGTCAACGCTCAGCAATGCACCCGAAGTCGAAACCTTTCGACATGTTGAATCGCAGTAGATGGATGCAAGGATGCAAGGAAGTTAGGAGCCATCATGAAGATCAGAAGAGGGATCGGAGCGGCCTTGGCCTTGACCCTGTCGATCCTGCCACTGGCGGCCTGCGGATCGGGGGGCGACGCTCCCCAGGAAGCCCATCCGTCCAGCATCAAGATCTGGTACTACGAAGAGCCCAGCAGCGGACAGGCCCGGGGCTGGCTGAAGGCTGCCGATATCTTTACCCGGCAGACGGGCATCAAGGTGGACTTCGAGGTCAAGTCTTTCACGCAGATCGCCCAGAATGGCAGCCAGTTCCTCAACTCGGACGACGCTCCGGACGTCATGGAGTCCAATCGCGGCAACGGCTCGGCCGGGGTCCTGTCCACCCTGCAGCTGCTGACCGACCTGAAGCCCTATGTGCAGAAGTACGGCTGGGACAAGAAGGTGCGCGGCCAGGCAGCAGCAGTGGGCAAGTACGACAAGCGCGGCGTCATGGACGGGGATACCTGGTACGGGGTTTCCTCCTACGCGGAGATGCAGCGCGTCTACTACAACAAGGACCTCTTCGCCAAGTACAAGATCCCCATCCCGCAAACCTTTGACCAGTTCGTGGCAGCCCTCAAGGCCTTCAAGAGTCATGGGGTCACGCCCATAGCGGCCGATGCCCAGGAATACGGGGTGCTGTGGCTCTGGTGGCAGCTGGCCATGACCAAGGCCGATGCCCGATTCGTCGATGACTGGCAGCTCTACAAGCATCCAGTCAACTGGCGCAGCAAGCCGCTGACCTTCGCCACCAACACCATCCGCGACTGGATCGACAAGGGATACATTTCCAAGAACGCCACCGGCATGAAGGCCGAAGACACGACCACGGCATTCATCAAGGGGACCTATCCCATCTACCAGACCGGTACCTGGAACCAGACCCGCTTCATGGAGCAGGTCAAGGCCTTCGACTGGACGGCATCCATCTTCCCAGGGGCCAGGATGGTCGAGGGTTGTGCGGGCAACCTGCTGGTCATTCCGCAGAAGTCCCGGCGCAAGGATGCCGCAGCCCGTTATATCAACGTGGTCCTGTCCAAGGAGGTTCAGAACTACATCGGCAACAAGGGCGGCGTGCCGGTGGCGGCCGATACGGACGCCATCACCAACCCCAAGAGCCGTGACCTGGTCAACGAATACACCAAAGCCTCGGACGCCAGCCGGATGAGCTACTACCCCGACTACCCTGCGCCCAACCTGACCGACGCCATGCCGGCCGCCTTCCAAGAGCTGGTCAACGGCACCAAGACCCCCGACCAGGTTCTGGACACCCTGCATAAGAACTACGACGACGGCGTCGCCCAGCTCGATCTGGATGACGACTGAGTTGCGTCAATCCGCCAAGGAGAGTACAAGCATGTCTGACACACATAGCAGGAAGAAGGCGCAGTCCCGCATACCGGGCAGTGCGCCCTCGCGCTTCGTCCCTTATCTGATTCCCGGTCTGATAGGCATTGTGGCCATCGTCATCGTGCCCATCTTCTGGAACATCTACTTGAGCTTCACCCGTTGGAGGGGGGTGGGGCCGACCAAATGGGTGGGTCTGCGCAACTGGCGACGACTCATGGGCGACTCGACCTTCTGGGTCTCCTTCGGGCACACCCTCTGGATCATCGTGGCCATCGTCATTATTCCCACGGTTCTGGGTCTGCTGATCTCCTCGGCCCTGACCGATGTGATCCAGAAGAAGTTCGGCCCCCACACCTCTTCGACCCTGCGGGCCCTCTATTACCTGCCCCAGGTCCTGCCTGTGGCCGTGGCCACCATCATTATGGGCTGGATCTTTCGGCCTGAAGACGGAGCGGTCAACGACCTGCTGACCAAGATCGGCCTGGGTGGCCTGGCCCATAACTGGCTGGGTTCGACCACCACGGCCCTGCCCATCCTTATGGTCATCCTGATCTGGATCCAGCTGGGCTATCCCATCGTCATCTTCATGTCCGGACTGCAGCGGGTGGATCCCGAGCTCTACGAGGCGGCCAGCCTGGACGGGGCCAACTGGTGGCAGAAGTTCCGCGTCATTACCCTGCCCTCCATCATTCCCGAGCTGCTGGTGGTCATCCTCACCTCCACCATCGGCGCTCTGAAGACCTTCGCTCCGGTCTATCTGCTGACCAAGGGCGGGCCCGGCACCTCCACCATGGTCCCCTCCTACTACTCCTACAACCAGTTCTTCCAGGTGCAGCAGGTGGGCTACGGCGCCGCCATCTCGACATCCCTGACCGTGGTCATCGTCATCTTCTCCATCGTCTTCACCATCGTGCAGAAGCGCGTGCAAAAGAGCATCGCCTGAGGAAGGCAAGGAAGCACATCATGAATAATCAAGCTACACTGCAAGCCGACGCCCGGGTGTCCTCCCGGCATGCCCGTAGAATCCGCACCTGGGGGAACTGGGCCGGTCTGATCCTGCTCATCGCGGGAGCTGTGATCATGCTCTTCCCACTGCTGATCCTGGTCCTGAATGCCTTCAAGACCACGGCTGACTACAACGCCACGGGCCCCCTGTCCGTGCCCGCCCACTTCAGCATGGACGGCATCATCTCCTTCTGGAACAAGAGCAATTTCCCGCTCAAACTGGGCAACTCCCTGCTGATCTCCCTGGTGGTGGCCGTGGTCGGGGTCCTGCTTTCGGTCCTCAACTCCTTCGCCCTGGGCATCGGCAGGGTCAAGGGCAACACGGTCATCCTCCTGTTCATCATGCTGGCCAACATGGTTCCCCAGGAGGCCTTGCTCTACCCGCTCTACGTCATGTTCAAGTGGATGGGCTTCTATAACTCCCAGTGGTCCATCATCATCATCTTCACCATCATCCAGAGCGCCTACGGCACCTACCTGCTCTCCTCGGTCTACGGGACCTTCCCCCAGGCCATCCTGGAGGCGGCCACCGTCGACGGGGCCTCGCGCTGGCAGATTCTTCGCAAGATTGTACTGCCGGTGTCCTGGTCGACCATCAGCGTCCTCTTTGTCTTCTTCTTCATCTGGACCTGGAACGAGTACATGATCCCCATGGCCTTCCTGATGAGCGAGAAGACGCAGACCATCCCGCTGGCCCTGGCAACCATGCAGGGGCAGCACACCATGGCCGCCACTGACCTGGCCTCCGCCTCCCTGCTCAGCATCATTCCCACCATCATCTTCTTCATCTTCTTCCAGAGGAAGCTCTCGCAGGGAATAGTGGCGGGCGCTGTCAAGTAATCGCCGCTGCACAAGTACACTGAACATGGCCGCCTGCTGCAAGAAGGCAGAGGAGGGGGAGCGGGCGGCCCGAATATGAAAGGCAATCACAACCATGGGTATGACCATGCCGAACATCACCAACGGTCTTGAGGCGCTGACGCGCCCATCCGCAGACCGCACCCGCTGCATCAACGCCGAGAACCCTCGGGGAGGCAAGGGCAGTGCAGCCATGACGGCCAGCAATCTCGGTCCATCCAGAAAGGGGACCCCTTGCCTCAGGAACATTCCTCCCGGGCAGGATATGGTCCTGGCCGATCTGTCCGGCGCGGGCGAGATCCGTCATATCTGGATGACCGTGACCGATGCCACCTCGCCCACCGGGCCCAACGTCCTGCGCAATCTGATCCTGGAATGCTACTGGGATGGCGAGCAGACACCCTCGGTTTGCGTGCCCTTGGGCGACTTCTTCTGCTGCGGTCACGCCCAGGCCTGCAGGGTGGAGTCCGTGCCTGTGGCCGTCTACCCGCGCCGGGGCTTCAACTGCTATTGGCCCATGCCCTTCCATGACGGGGCCCGGATTGTCCTGCGCAACCGGCACAACGAACCCATTGAGGCCTTCTTCTACCAGATCGACTATGTGGAGAAGGACGAGCTGCCCGAGGAGGTCATGACCTTCCATGCCCAGTGGCGCCGTCAGCGGGTCACCGAACTTGGCCAGGACTATGTGATCCTGGATGGGGTGCATGGCCGGGGCTCATACGTGGGCACCTATCTGGCTCTGACCGCTCTGGAGAGCCGCTGGTGGGGGGAAGGCGAGGTCAAGGTCTACCTGGACGGAGACAAGGACTATCCAACCTGGTGCTCCACGGGAAGCGAGGACTACTTCGGCGGTGCCTGGAGCTTTGCCGGGCAGGACCCGGATGGCAGGATGCGCGAGGTCACCTACAGCGGGGCCTACATGGGATTTCCCTTCCACTCCAGGCAGTTGGACAACCGCGAATCCCAGTACTGGGATGCCGACACCCCGGTGACCAGGGGGTTCTACCGTTGGCACATCCCCGACCCGATTATTTTCAACAGCGATATCAAGGTGACCTTGCAGCAGATAGGCGTTGACGAACAGGGCTACTTCGAACGTCAGGATGACTTGGCCAGTGTGGCTTACTGGTACCAGCAGGAGCCCCATCAGCCCTTCCCGCGAAACGTGCTGGAGACAGGGGAGCGGGACCGTCGGCCCCGGTGATTGGCTCAGGCGGCATCCTGCTACTGTCGGCTGATGGAGGCTCGATCAATCAGCGTGGGGCGCTCCAGTAGGACTCGTCCAGCCAGGGAAGCCCCCTCCTCCACAGCCTGGGTCAGCAGATCCGCAGCCTTGGCACACAGCGAGCGGGGGGTAAGTGGCATCTCAGAGATGCCTTGAAGCTCAAGAGTGGGGCTGGTCTTGCCTGCGGCGCAGGACAGAACAGCCACGTCATCGGGAATGCTTATACCGTCTGAGCGCATGCGGACCACCACGGTGTCCAGCAGGGAGGGGCGGATCTGGCCGATCAGGCCATCAATGCGGCCGTGATGGATGATGTTCAGCACCTGCTGGGTGTATGCCAGATCGCTGCCGGTAGGTCCCGGTTCAAGTTGCAGATCTATGCCCAGACGGCTGGCCCAGGTCTTGAGACTGCGTAGCAGGATGAGGCGGAAGCCGGAACCGCGCCGGTACTCGCCCTCCAGATCCTCCAGAAAGAGCAGGCGTTTGCGTCCCGCTCTGGCCATGGCTTCCACCGCCATACGACCCATCAGGTCGAAGTCCAGATCCACACAGGCACATGCTGTGTGCTGCCGAGGCAACCCCAGTGCCACGCAGGGGCGTCCATACGAGGCGGCCTGGGTGGCGCGGATGT
Source organism: Bifidobacterium sp. W8114 (assembly GCF_016101165.1). Taxonomy (NCBI): domain Bacteria; kingdom Bacillati; phylum Actinomycetota; class Actinomycetes; order Bifidobacteriales; family Bifidobacteriaceae; genus Bifidobacterium; species Bifidobacterium sp. W8114. Next base: position 234,309 of record NZ_JACFRA010000003.1, read on the forward strand.
CATCGTCCACCAGATCCATCAGAACCACGCCGTCGGCCAGATTGCTGCGGGTGACCCGCCGGATGTCTTCAGCGCCATTCTCGGCAGTCAGCAATAGGGAGTCATAGCCACGGGCATGCTCGCAGCTGGCCATCTCTATGAAGTAGTCCGCGTAGGAGGCCCGGTTCTGACCGGGTCGGAGCGGGGCGCTCAGAGCGACGATCTGATTGCGCTTGGCCCGCAGCATCCGGGCGCCGGCATCCGGGGCGTAGTCCAGTTCATCGGCGGCCTGCATGATCCGCTGGTAGGTTCCCGGAGAGACGGGACGCTTGCCGGAGAAGGCATAAGAGACTGTGCTGACCGAAACACCGGCCTTCCTGGCAACGTCGCGTATGTCGGACATGGGTTAGCGGCTCAGGTCCCAGGTGCTGCCAGCGGGTGTGTCAGCCACGGTCACGCCGGCCGCCGTCAGCTGGTCCCGGATGGCATCGGCCCGGGCGAAGTCATGATCTTTACGCGCCTGATCGCGTTCCCGCAACTGCTGGCCTACCAAGGCATCCAAGGTGTTCATGGCCCGATTGTCACTGACGGCTGCGGCTCCTGGCCAGTGGGGATCAAGTGGATCAAGTCCGAAGACATCCAGCATGGCTCTGACCTGGAGCAGGGCATTAGCCAGCCACTTGCGATCCAGGGCAGCCGGGTCCGAATCCATGGTCGCGTTGGCTTGACGAATCAGCGCATAGAGGGCAGCCAGGCCGCCAGAGACGTTGATGTCGTCATTCATGGCCTGCACAAAGTCTTCCGGCAGATCGTCCGCGTCCAGTCCAGTCACGCGGTCACGCTCGGGCTGTGCTCCCAGGATCCGACCGGCCCGGTCCACAAAGTTGCTGATGCGCTCGTAGGCGCCTTCGGCCTCCTGCAAGGATTGGTCTGACCATTCCAACATGGACCGGTACTGCACCGAGACCAGAGCGTAGCGCACCACCCAGGCTGGGTGCTGGGACAGCACCTGGTCCACGGACAGCCCGTTGCCCAGGGACTTGCTCATCTTCTCGCCCTTCTGGGTCACCCAGGCCGTGTGCATCCATCGATGGGCGAATCCCCAGCCAGCCGCGTGCGACTGGGCCATCTCGTTCTCGTGATGGGGGAATCGGAGATCAAGGCCGCCTCCGTGGATGTCGAAATCCGCACCCAGATAGCGGTGGCTCATGGCCGAGCATTCCAGATGCCAGCCTGGCCGACCTGTGCCGAAGGGGGTTTGCCAGCGGGCCGTGGGCGGATCGGTGGGCTTGGGTGCCTTCCAAAGTGCGAAGTCACGGGGGTCACGCTTGCCTGGCTCCTCCTCGGCATCGGTATTCTGCCCATCGGTGTCGATGCTGGGTCCCAGCCGGTCGTTGGCGGCGGCCTGTTCGTCGGCGGGCTGGGTACCGGTCTGCTGGTGGGTCAGGGCACCATACTCAGGCCAGGAGGCCACGTCGAAGTAGACGTTGCCTGATGGTCGGCCCTGCTCGTCGGGCACCACATAGGCGTGGCCGTGGTCGATGATGCGCTGGATCAGGTCGATCATCTCGGGGATGTGCCCGGTGGCCCTGGGCTCGTAAGTAGGTGGCAGGACTCCCATGGTCTCGTATGCATGGGTGAATTCGCGCTCGTAGATGTAGGCCCGCTCCCACCAGCGCTGGCCGTTGGCCGCCGCCTTGGCCAGGATCTTGTCGTCGATGTCGGTCACGTTCCGGATCAGGGTCACCTGGTATCCCAGCCTGAGCAGCCAGCGTCGGATCACGTCGAAGGCCAAGGTAGTCCTGATATGGCCAATGTGGGGCGAGCTTTGTACCGTGGCTCCGCACACGTAGATGCCGACCTTGCCCGGTTCAATGGGGCTGAAGGGGGTCACCTGGTGATCAGCAGTGTCATACAGACGTAGACCAGCTGCGGCCAGGCTGACTGAAGCCTTGGAATCATGCGGTTGCGAACTCGTATCCATATCCTTGAGCCTACCAAGGCTTACTGACCGTCCAAGGGGAAATGCCGAGCCCGCAGACCCGGTCCGACGGCATGTGTGCAAGAATGGAATCATGGCGAAACCTAGGGTGCTGGTGCTTCAGCATGTGGATTGGGAAAAGCCGGGTCGCATTCTCGACAATCTTCAGGAGTGCGGGCTGGACACCGAGATCACCAATATCGTGGATGAGAAGAAGCCCGAGTTGCCGCGCTCACGTGAATTGGCGGGGCTGGTCATCATGGGCGGGCCCATGTCGGCTGACGATTATGAGCATCACCCCGGACTCAAGATGGAGACCAAGCTGGCCAAGGCGGCGATGGCTGCCAACAAGCCCATTCTGGGGATCTGCCTGGGTCATCAGATTCTGGCGCACGCCCTGGGAGGCACCCTGATGAAGGACCAGGATCCCGAATACGGCATGGGGCCCATCCGCTGGGTGGGGCAGGACGACGACGTGGCCATGTGGAGCAAGAACACGGATGTGCTGCACTGGCATGCCGACCAGGTCACCCTGCCGCCGGGGGCCAAGCTACTGGCCCGCTCCCAGGCAACCAAGGTTCAGGCTTTTCGGCTTGGGTCAGCCCTGGGTCTGCAGTTCCACCTAGAGGTGACGGCGCCCATCTTCGAGGAGTGGATGCAGGTGCCCAGCATGGTTGGCACGATGAAGAAGTCCAAAATCGCTAAAATGCGCGACGAATTTATCAAAGGGATGCCGCAGATGCAACCTCTGGCCGACGCAATCTTCTCCGCCTTTGCAGCCCGGTGCTCGACCCAGGCCGCCCAGTTGGCTGCCGCCTGAGACTACTCCAGCTCCTCCCCGATGGTCAGCCACTCCTCCTCCAGCTGGTCCGACTGCCCGGTCAGATCCTTGAGCTTGCTGTTTAGCTCGTTGAGACCCTGATAGTCGCCGGGGTCGTGCTCAGCCATCTGCCGTTCAAGTTCCTTGCGCTGATCGGACAGCTTGGCCAGCTTGCGTTCGATGGCGGAGGCCTGCTTGCTCAGATTCCGTCTGGCAACTCGTTCGGCCTTGGCCTGATTGGGATCCCCAGCCTCCTTGGCTGATGTCCCGGCTGGTGCATCCGCAGCCTCCCGGTCGGCAGACTCGACCATATCCAGGTAGTCCTGGACACCGCCGGGCAGATGAACCACCTTGCCGTTGATCAGCGCGAACTGCTGGTCGGTCACCCTCTCCAACAGGTAGCGATCGTGGGAGACCACGATCAGTGTGCCGGGCCATGAGTCCAGCATGTCCTCCATGACGGCCAGCATGTCAGTATCCAGGTCGTTGCCTGGCTCGTCCATGATCAACACGTTCGGCTCGTCCAGCAGGATAAGCAAGAGCTGCATGCGGCGCTTCTGTCCGCCAGACAGGTCGCTGATCCTGGTCATCAGCTGGGAGCTTTCAAAGCCCAGGCGCTCCATCAATTGGCTCGGGGACACCTCCTTGCCCTCCACCAGATAGGTGGGCTTGTAACGGCTGAGGACCTCCTTGATTCTATAGCGGCCCAGTTTCTCCAGTTCATCCAGCCGCTGGGTCAGCACCGCAAAGCGGACCGTCTTGCCGACCTTGACGTGTCCTGCCGTGGGAGCCACACTGCCGTCGATCAGACCCAGCAGAGTGGACTTGCCCGCTCCGTTGGCGCCTACGATGCCAAACCGGTCGCCAGGGCCGATCAACCAGGTCACATCGTCCAGGACCTTGTGTCCGCTGATGGTAAGGGTGCCGGCAGCCGCAGTGCCCGGGCGGTCCTGGCCGTCCTCACCTGCCTTGTCGGGATCAGCGGCCACGGTCACTGATCCCATCAGAGGGCGTTCGGCATGAGGGGAGGGGACCCGGTCGTTCTCGTTCCCATCGACATCGGAGTCGGCCCCTGGATAGATCTTGGTCACGTCGACCAGGTCCACCACCTGTTTGCCCAGGCGGGAGGTGGCCATTCGCTTGAGTTCCAGGCTGTTGCGCATGGGTGGCACGTCGGCGATCAGCTCCTGCGCGGCCTTGACATGGAACTTCTGCTTGGTCGAGCGGGCCCGGGCGCCTCGGGTCAGCCAGGCCAGTTCCTTGCGGGCCAGGTTCCGGCGCTTGGTCTCGGCCAGATCCGCCTGGCGCTCGCGCTCGACCCGCTGGAGCATGTATGCGCTGTAGCCGCCTTCGAAGGGGTCGATGGTTCCGTCATGCACCTCCCACATGGAGGTGCAGACCTCGTCCAGGAACCAGCGGTCGTGGGTGACCAGCAGGAGTGCTCCGGAATTCTTGGCCCAGCGGTTCTTCAGGTGCTCGGCCAGCCAGTGGATGGTGAGCAGGTCCAGATGGTTGGTCGGCTCATCCAGGGCCAGGATGTCCCAATCTCGGAGCAGCAGCCGTGCCAGATCCACCCTGCGGCGCTGACCGCCTGACAGAGTACCCACCTTGGCCTCCAGTTCCATGCCGCCCAGGAGGGACTCGACGATCTCGCGGGATCTGGGGTCGGCAGCCCATTCATAGTCTTGTCGATTCTCCAAGGCCGCCTTGCGGACCGTGTCTTGGTCCTTCAGGGGATCGCGCTGGTCCAGCATGCCGAAGGTGAGTCCATTGCGCATGGTCACCCGGCCCTGATCCGGTTCCTGGGTGCCTTTCAGCAGGTGCAGCAGGGTGGACTTGCCGTCGCCGTTTCGGCCCACGATGCCGATCCGATCACCCTCGAAGATGCCCTGAGTCACATCCGTAAAGACGGTTTTGGTGGCGAATGACAGAGCGACGTGTTCCAGACCGAGATCATAGATGGGCATGATTCCCCAATCTACCGCCAGCCTTGGATGGAATGAGCTGTGGGCTTTTCAGGGGGGGGGGAGTTATTGGTCCTGGACGTTCTCCTGGTCACGCTGATGAATTCTGTCCAGGTAACCGGTTTCGTCCGCATCGGTGATAGGCCGTAGAACAGTGCATGGGTTGCCGACTGCAACTACCTGATCCGGTATGTCATGGGTGACGACAGACCCTGCCCCGATGACGGCTCCACGGCCAATCCGCACGCCGCCTAGGACGACCACGTGACCTCCCAGCCAGACACCCTGGCAGATTTCGATGGGTCGGGCCTGGCAGGCGCCAGCCTTCCGTTCCTCATAGTCCAAGGCATGGTTTGTGCAAAAGAGCCCCGCGCCGGGGCCTATCCACACGTTCCTACCTATGGTGATCGGAGCGTTGTCCAGCATGACGGCTCCGTAATTGATCAGAGTCTGGCTGCCGATCCGTATGTTGCAGCCGACCTCGCATCTGAAGTCCGGGTTGATGACGACATCTTGCCCCACCTGGCCGAGCAGGTCTTCCAGAATCCGTCGGCGTTCCTGCTTCTGCCCGGGGCCGGTCCTGTTGTATGCCAGAAAGAGGTTTTCCGCCCGTTCCCTTTGGCGATCGATGTCGGGATGGGTGTCCTGGTAGACCTGACCGGATACCATCCGCTCCCATTCGGCCCGGCCGGCCCGGCTCATTCCCGCCGTTTCATCGTCAGTCACGCGCACCACCTTCCAGGATTACAGGACCAATCAGCGGCCGGTGATCTGGGAGCCCAGCACCTTCTCGCTTAGGGCCCGGGGTCCCCGGGTTACGGCTACAGCGCCCGAACGGACCAGCTCGATGATGCCGAAGGGTCGCAGCAGCCGCAAAAGGGCTTCCAATTTGCCCTCGGCCCCGGTGGCCTCGATGGTCAGGGACTCGGGGTGGACGTCGACCACTCGTACTCGGAAGAGCTTGACAATCTCCAACACGTCGGAACGGTTGCGCTCGTTGGCTTTGACCTTGATCATGACCAGTTCGCGTTCCACGGCCTCATCGCCTTTGAGCTCGACGATCTTGAGCACATGCAGGAGCTTGTTGAGCTGCTTGATGATCTGCTCCAGGGGGACGGCCTCCACGTCTGCTGTGACCGTGATCCGGGAGATGTCGTCCCGTTCAGTGGACGAGACTGACAGTGAGTTGATGTTGAAAGCGCGCCGGGCGAACAGGCCGGCCACCCTGGCCAGGACGCCGGGGCGGTTTTCGACCAGGACGGAAAGGGTGTGCCGTTCGGAACCGGGCTTGGATGCTGGATAATTGGCCATGTGGTGCCCCTTTCCTACTTGTTTATACGACCAGCGGCGTCGCTGGCCATGGCTGCTCGATCGGCTCCGGTCTGCTCATGCGGCTCGGTCTGCTCCTGCTCCGGACGGATGCCGGCCAGGGGCTGCACGCCAGGCTTATAGATGATGGTGTCATTGGAGGCGCCTGCCGGGACCATGGGCCATACCATGGCATCCTTCCAGACGCGGAAGTCGATCAGAACCGGTCGATCAGTCACTGCGTTGGCCTTATCGATGGCCTCCAGGGCTTGCTCCTGGGTAAAGGCCCGCAGTCCCAGGCAGCCATAGGCCTCGGCGAGCTTGACGAAGTCGGGGATGCCGTTGCCGTCTGTGGGCTTTGCGCCGCCGTCCTCCAGGTTGGTCTGGGAGTAGTGGCTGCCGTAGAAGAGGGTCTGCCACTGACGGACCATGCCGTAGACCGAGTTGTTGAGTATGGCGATGCGAATGGGCAGCCCCGCCTGCCCGGCCGTGGCCAGCTCCTCGGAGGTCATCTGGAAGGAGCCATCCCCGTCGATCAGCCAGACGGGCCGTGGATCTTCCTGTTCCCTGGTGCCGATTGCCGTGCCGATGGCGGCGGGCAGACCATAGCCCATGGTCCCCAATCCGCAGGAGGAGACCCAGGAGCGGGTGCGTTCGAAGTCGATGAACTGGCTGGCCCACATCTGGTGCTGGCCTACGCCCGATACCCAGATGGTATTCGGATCGGCCTTGTTGCTCAGGGTCTGAACCACCCACTGGGGGGCCAGGGTACCGTCCGGGCTGGGCTCAAAGGTGGTGGGGTAGTCGTGCCGCCAGCCGTCGATCAGCCGCCACCAGGGCTTGAGATCGGGCTTGCCCCAGGTGCGTTGAGCCGCCTTGAGCGCCGGGATCAGGTCGTCCAGTACCTGGCCCACATCCCCGACGATGGGTACATCCGCCTGCCGGTTCTTGCCGATCTCGGCCGGGTCTATGTCTATATGAATGACCCTGGCCACCGGGGCGAAGTCCTCCAGGCTACCGGTCACCCGGTCGTCGAAGCGTGTGCCCACAGCCACCAGCAGATCAGAGTGCTGGATAGCCCCATTGGCGGCCACCGTGCCGTGCATTCCGGGCATTCCCAGAACTGCTGGGTCGGAGTCGGGCACGATGCCTCGCGCAGGCAGGGTAGTGACCATGGGGGCACCCGTAGCTCGAACGAGCTCCTGGACCTGCCGACGGGCGTCTGACCGGACTGCGCCGCCACCCACATAGAGGACAGGTCTGTGTGACTGGACCAGGAGTCGGGCGGCATCGTCCAGGACGTGCCCATGGGCCCGCGTCACCGGGTTATAGCCGGGCAGGATCATCTCCTGGGGCCAGGAGTAGAGCATTTTGCCGTTCTGAGCCGTCTTGCTCAGGTCCACTACTACCGGGCCGGGCCTTCCCGAGCGGGCGATGTGGTAGGCCTCGGTCATGACCCGGGGGATGTCCTGGGCCTTGGTCACCAGATAGGAGTGCTTGGCCACCGGGTAGGTGATGCCCACGATGTCAGCCTCCTGGAAGGCGTCGGTGCCGATGGAGTCCACGCCCACCTGGCCGGTCACCACCACCAGGGGAACCGAGTCCATCATGGCATCGGCTATGGGGGTGACCATATTGGTGGCTCCGGGTCCAGAAGTCACCAGGCAGACTCCCACCTTGCCTGTGGAGACGGCGTAGCCCTCGGCGGCGTGTCCGGCGGCCTGTTCGTGGCGGACCAAGGTGAAGTTAAAGCGCGCCTTTTCGTCAATGGCATCGTAGGTAGGCAGAATGGCCCCTCCTGGAACGCCGAATACCTGGGTGACCCCCAGGTCCTCCAGGGACCGAATCAGCGCTTGGGCTCCCGTCATGGGCTCGCCCTGGGCGGGGACATCCTTGTCGTCATGGTCCCAGTTCTTGGGTACCGAGCTGAACGCTTGCAGAGGTGTCGGCAGACTCATGTTTCCTCTCGACCTCCAGACTGCGCGCCGACCTGCGGCCGTGCATGTCGAAATACGAACCTGTCGGAGCGTCGGCGGGGTGGGCGGACGAATCCCGATCAGGAGGAGGCACCTTTGCTGCTCGTGACGGCGTGCCTCCGGGTTATGCCCATAGTCTAAACAGGGGTCTGGTCGGGGCGTGGCGGCAGTACCGTATGCCGGAATTCCGGCTGGAGACTCATGATGATTGCTCGGTGCGAAGGGTCTTAAGCAGATCCTGGTCGTCCAGCCGCTTCCACCCCTGGGCGGCCGCAGCCAGCTGGGCCTTCCGCTTGCTGCTGGCCCGGCCCTTGCCGATCACGGTCCCGCCGTCTTCCAGTCGCAGCTCGGCTGTGAAGACCTGGGCGTATTCCGGCCCGGAGACCGCCATGGCGTACCGGGGCTCACCCAAACCCAACTTGTGGGCCTTGACGGTAATCGAGGTCTTCCAATCCAGTGCTGGTCCCTCGGTGGCCACCTCGGCCAGGGTGCCGTCAAGAAGGGTGTGGACTGTGGTCCTGGCCCCCTCGATGCCGTGCTCCACGAAGACCGACCCGATCAGTGATTCGACGGTGTCGCAGAGTATGGAGTCCTTGTCGGCTCCGCCGTTCTCGCTCTCTCCCCGACCCAGAAGAATATATTGCCCCAGGTGCAGCTTCTCCCGGGCGATGGCCGACAGGGCCTCCTCGGAGACCGCCTTGGCCCGCATTTTGGCCAGTTGGCCCTCGGTCATGTCCGGATGAACCTTGTATAAGGTCTCGGTGGCAACCAGCTCCAGAACCGCATCGCCCAGGAATTCCAGCCGTTCGTTGTTGGGCATGCCTGGGTGCTCATGGGCGAAGGAGCGATGGGTCAGTGCGTGTACCAACAGTCCCGGGCTGATTCTGCCGCCCAGGGCCTGGAAGAGCTCCTCAGCCGCTTGGTTGCCGGGATTTACCTGCTCCTGTTCCTTCTGCTGCATGTGGTCTTCCTGATCCTTCCTGGAGTGCCCTGCCTGCATGGCCATTCTCGCTTCCTTGGCCTTTTCATCTGATGATATGGAAAAACCCCTGCCACCCGTCGATGGCCGGGGTTCTTTCATTGTGTACTGATCGCCGATCGGCTCACTTGCTGAACTGCGAGCGAATGGCGTCGCGGTAGACTCGCCCGCGGTACATGCCGCAGCTGGGGCATGCCATATGCGGCAGCGCGGGAGCTCCGCAGTTGGGGCAGGTAACCGTAGCGGCGGCCTGGGTCTTCCAGTTGGCGCGCCGGGAATGGGTGTTGGCGCGCGAGGTCTTGTACTTTGGCAGTGCCATATTGTCCTCTGTTTCGATCGAATACTTCGAGCTTAAGCGTAGAGCAGTTTACCGCAACCTCCGGTCATTCGCCAGTCTGGCCGTCGTTGCCGGGGTTCTCCTCCTGCTCCAGACGCTGCTTGAGTCCCTCCAGGGCCGCCCACCGGTCGTCCATTATCTCGTGGTGGTGATCGGGATGGTCATTCAGATCCATGCCGCACTGGGGGCACAGGCCCCGGCAGTCGGGTCGGCACAGGGGCTGCAGGGGCAGGGCCTCAACAAGTGTGTCACGCAGCAGGGCCTCCAGATCCATGAAGGCGCCGCCGCTGACCAGAGGATAGGTCTGGCCGCTGCCCTCCTCCTGTTCCGCCAGGATCTCCTCCTTGCCATGGGTCGGCTCCGGTTCGGGATCCTTGTAGGGGAAGAAGGCCACCGGATCGTCCTGGATGATGGTATTGACGGGCCTCAGGCAGCGGGTGCATTCGGTTTTCAGGGGTACGCTGATGTGGGCCTGCAATAAGAGTCCATCCACCAGGGAGTCGATGTCGCCCTCCACATGCACGGATGTTCCTGCAGGAATGCCCACCACCTGGTCGCCGATGCCCTCCGGGGCTGGAAAATCACGGTCCACCCGGGTGCTCTGCCCTGCCCGCGTCGACACCTGGGCCACTGAAACCGCCCAGGGGGAATCTTCCGCTCTGCTCATCCCTGCGTGTCCTTTCCCTGGTCCGAGACTGACGAGTTCATGCTACGCGCCGCCTCCTGCTCACGCTGGTGGAGAACCTCCAGGCCGGCGCGGACATCCTGACTCATCTTGCCCAGCTGGGTGTCAAGCTCGCCCATGACCTGGGCGGCATATCCATCGGCCCCTTGGACGAGACGGTCCGCCTGGGACTGGGCTGTGTCGATGATGGTCTGGGCCTTCTGTCGGGCTATGGCCACTACATTCTCCTGGCCTGCCAAAAAGCGGGCCTGCTCGCCGGCCTCCTTGACGATGTCTGCAGCCCGGCTCTGGGCGTCGGATATGGTGGCGTTGGCCTGGGTCTGCGCCGTGTTCAGCCGACGCTCCGCCTCCCTCATGAGCGCCGAGGCCCGCTCCAGTTGCACTGGCAGCATTTTCTTGAGCTCGTTGAGGTCGTCGGTTAGCTCGTCTCGGTCCACTTTGACCAGTCCAGGGCTGAAAATGGGAGCCTTGGCCTCATCCAGCATGGCCTGGATCCGGTCGATGATGTCATAGACGGTGGTGAATTCCGATCGAGGATTCCCGCTCTCGTTTCGATCCTCCTGCAGGTCGGGCAGGTCCTTCATGTCGACTGCGGACCTGGGGGCGCTCGCTTTGGTCGAGTCGTCGATAGGCTCGTCATCGTCCCTTTCCTGGGTCTGCTCGTTCATCATTGGCTCTTTTCCGTGTGCGGTGTGTCCCTGTGCAGTGTGCCCATCAGTGTGTCCACGACGCTGTTGGGGACCATGCCGGTGATGTCCCCTCCGTGTCTGGCCACGTCCTTGACGATGGTGCTGGAGATGTGCTCCCTCACCGGATCGGCTGGCAGGAAGAGTGTTTCCACCCCGGACAGCTTGCGATTGACCAGGGCCATGCCCAGCTCGGCCTCATAGTCACCGTTCTGCCGCAGCCCCTTGACGATGACCGAGGCGCCCACCTTACTGCAGTAGTCGGTGATCAGGCCATCTGTGGAGGCTACGGTGATGTTCGGGTATCCGTCCTCGTCCAGGGCTTGGCGGATCATGGCCACCCGCTTCTGTTCGCTGAACATGGGGGTCTTGGCGGCGTTGACGGCCACAACCACGTGGACCGTCTCGAAGAAGCAGGCGCAACGTTCGATCACATCCATGTGGCCGGAGGTGACCGGATCGTATGAGCCAGGGCATACAGCGATAGTCATGATTCTCAGCGTAGCGCGTCATAGGGAGCGAACGTGCAGCTTGCCGCCGTACCATGGTGTCATGACTGCAAGCAAGAGCATTCGCATGGAGGATCCGGAGCGGGAGCAGAACCCCGACCAGGGCACTGGCACGGCCGTGCTGGACCGCCCGGACACTGAGACCGCCGAGAAGACCCGGTTGAACGATCAGGGCGATGCCGACCGGTTCGCCCATTACGTCTCCCGTGAGCGCATCGCCGAGTCCAAGCTGACCGGCCGACCGGTCGTGGCCCTCTGCGGCAAGGTCTGGGTGCCCAAGCATGACCCCTCCCAGTATCCGGTCTGCCCGGACTGCAAGCGCATCTACGAACAGATGACCGGTGGCAGCCACTGAGCGCTACTGAACGGTCCAGGCTGCTTCAGGACTGCTTGTCCAAGGCGATCCGGTCGATCATCTCCAGTTCTTCCTGGCTGAAATCGGCCGACTGGACGGCTTTGAGATTGTCCAGGATCTGCTCGGGCTTGGAGGCGCCGATGAGCACCGAGGTGACAGTCGGGTCCCTTAGCAGCCAGGCCAGTGCCATCTCTGCCAGACTCTGGCCGCGTTGGTGGGCCATCTCGTTCAGAGCCTGGATCTGCTTCAGCCGCTGTGGGGTCAGGGCGGACTCCTTGAGGAAGCGACCGTCGGCACGAATCCGACTGTCCTCGGGAATCCCATGCAGGTAGCGGTCGGTCAGCAGCCCCTGGGCCAGCGGGCTGAAGGTGATCAGTCCCTTCTTCTCTTTCGTCACGGCCTCTTTGAGCCCGTTGTCCTCGATGGTTCTGTCGAAGATGGAGTAGCGGTTCTGGTTGATGACGAAGGGGACGTGCATCTCGGTCAGGATGGCCGAGGCCCGTGCCATGGTCGGCCCGTCATAGTTGGACAGTCCCAGGTAGAGGGCCTTGCCGCTGGTGACCGCCTGGGCCATGGCGCCCATGGTTTCTTCCAGGGGAGTGTCCGGGTCGGGGCGGTGGTGGTAGAAGATGTCCACATAGTCAAGTCCCAGCCGTTTCAGGCTCTGGTCCAGTCCGGACAGCAGATGCTTGCGTGAGCCGAAGTCTCCGTATGGGCCAGGCCACATTTCATAGCCGGCCTTGGTGGAGATGACCAGCTCCTGGCGGTGGTGGCTGAAGCACCGCCGCAGGATGATCCCCATGTTGCGCTCGGCGGCGCCCGGTTCAGGGCCGTAGTTGTCGGCCAGGTCAAAGTGGGTGATGCCGTGGTCGAAGGCCGTCGTGCATAGCTCCTGCATACGATCCAGGGGCGCGGTGTCGCCGAAGTTGTGCCAGCAGCCCAGGCAGATGGGTGGCAGTTTCAGGCCGCTGTCGCCGCAGGGCCGGTAGGTTGTGGCATCGTACCGGCTCGGGTCGGGCTGGTAGGTTTCGGATTGCGCGTTCATCAGATGCTCCTCACTAAGGTGGGCAGGACCGGTTCGCCCTTCATCAGGCTGAGTGCGTTGATGGGCATCTCCTCCAGGGCCTTGGCCCGGTGCTCCCGGGCATCCAGGACCGCCTGCCCGCCCTGGAACTCCGGCATGCTCTGGCCATGGTCCACATAGGTGACCAGCAGATCCCGCCAGCTCTCCTCAGGCGTATAGGCTGCCAGAGCCTGTTCGGCTCCAGAGACGACGTGCTCGGCATCAGCCACCCCGTTGTGGTAGGAGCGGTAGGCCAACTTGCGTCCCGGCACCGAGGCCTTGCCCACCGACTTCTTGGCCACAGCCTGCATGACCCCGTCGGAGTTCTCGCGCTCGGTCAGCTTGTAGACCATGGCGCAGGTGGGGGCTCCCGAACCGGTGACCAGCATGGTGCCCACCCCATAGGAGTCCACCGGGGCATCCTGCAGGGAGGCGATGGCGTACTCGTCCAGATCATTGGTGACGGTGATGGTGGCCTTGGTGGCTCCCAGGGAGTCCAGCTGGGCGCGGACCTGCTGTGCCAGCGAGCCCAGGTCTCCGGAGTCGATGCGAACCCCGCCCAGCTCCGGTCCAGCCACCTCGACTGCTGTCCTGACGGCCTCCTCGATGGAGTAGGTGTCGGTCAGCAGGGTGGTCCCCTTGCCCAGTGCCTGGATCTGACCTTGGAAAGCCTCGCGTTCATTGTCATGCAGGAGGGTGAAGGAGTGGGCTGCGGTTCCGATGGCCTTGAAGCCGTATCGCTTGGCCGCCAGCAGGTTCGAGGTCCCCTGGAATCCGCCGACTATGGCCGCTCTGGCCGCTGCCACGGCCGCATATTCGTTGGCTCGGCGCGCGCCCATGTCCATGCAGGGCCGGCCCTTGGCTGCGGTGACCATTCGGGAGGCGGCCGAGGCCACAGCCGAGTCGTAGTTGAGTATGGACAGGATCAGGGTCTCCAGCAGTGTGCACTCGCCGAAACTGCCTTCGACCTGCAGAATGGGGGAGTCGGGGAAGAATATCTCGCCCTCCCGGTAGCCGCGGATGGTTCCGGTGAAGCGGAAGTGCTCCAGCCAGTCGATGGTGGTCTGGCTGACGATGTGACGGTCGGACAGAAAGCGCAGCTCGTCCTCGCTGGGGTGGAAATCCGCCAGCGCGTCCAGAATCCGTCCGGTGCCTGCTACAACTCCGTAGCGGCGCCCTGCCGGCAGGTGCCGGGTGTAGACCTCGAAGACGGATTGGCGTCCGGCCGTGCCGTCCTGCAGGGCGGCATCCAGCATGGTGTATTCATACATATCGGTCATCAGAGCCGTGGAGGTTCCGGTGTCCTTACTATTGTTTTCAGCGTTCATATCTTCCCCTTTGTGGGTGGAAAGGCCCTTGGTTGGCACCCAGTCTAATCCTCTGAGCACTTGGCTCGCCCTGCCCTCCCAAGGTCGGGCTAAGCTGGTCCGCATGAGATTCGTCGTGGGCATCTACCGATTGCTGATCGCCTTTTTCTGCCTGGGCGGCACCTACGAGGCCTGGCTGCTGGGAATCGGCAACAAGTGGGTCTATTTTACCTTCCAGACCAATATCGCCCTGGGTCTGGTCATGCTCTGGGCCGGAGCCGCCACCCTGCTCAAGGGCATCCAGCCTCCCGCCTGGCTCAAAGGCTGTCTGACGCTTTACATCGTCATCACCGGACTGGTGGCCATCCTGGTCCTGGGGCTGAACAGCACGGACTACCAGCTGGTCCTGGGCATCAGGACCACATGGATGATTCACGTCATCAGCCCCATCCTGGCATCGGTGGACTTCCTCTTGTTCGACCCTCATCGTCGTTTCCACTGGCACAATGTGCTGACCTGGCTGATCTACTTCCCCTTCTATGTAGCCTTTGTGCTGATCAGGGCCGCCATCTGGCCCCATTCGGGACCGGAGGCGGGCGGTAACCCTTATCCCTATGCCTTCTTGGATCTCGGGCACTTGGGATGGGCCCAGTTGACGGTCAACATGGCTGAGTATCTGGTCGTCTTCTTTGCTCTGTCGCTGGTCATCTTCCTGATTGATCGCATTCTGCCGGCCAAGACACCACTGACCATTGATCGGTAGACGGCTGACGGAATAATGGGACCAGACCAGGGGAGCCTGGGCGGAACGGGAAAGGATCATCACTGATGGTTGCTATCAAGGACATGCTCCAGGAGGGTGCCGTACTGCGGCCTGACGGCAGGGCGGCTGATGAGTTGCGACCGGTCGTCATCACCAGGCATTGGACGGAGGCCCCCGAGGGATCGGTGCTGATCGAGTGCGGCAAGACCCGGGTCATGTGCACGGCCTCCTTCACACCGACGCTGCCCCGTTGGCGCAAGGACTCCGGATTGGGTTGGGTCACTGCCGAGTACGCCATGCTTCCCAGGGCCACCAGCGACCGGACTGCACGCGAGTCGGTCCGGGGAAAGGTCGGCGGCCGCACCCAGGAGATCAGCCGGCTGATAGGCCGTTGCCTGCGCGGTGTGGTGGATATGAAGGCCCTGGGTGAGAATCAGATTCAGCTTGACTGCGATGTGCTTCAGGCCGATGGTGGCACCCGTACAGCCTCGGTCACCGGTGCTTACGTTGCCATGGTCGATGCCCTCAGATGGGCCCAGGACCACCATCACATCCGTAGCGCCGACAAGGTGACCAAGGATTGCGTCTCGGCCGTCTCGGTGGGCATCATTGATGGCAAGCCCATGCTTGACCTTCCCTATCTGGAGGACAGCAGGGCCATGACCGATATGAACGTGTCCATGACCGGCTCCGGCGATTTCATAGAGATACAGGGAACGGCGGAGCATCGTCCCTTCAATCGTCAGGAGCTTGGCATCTTGCTGGACCTGGCAACCAAGGGGAACAAGGAGCTTCAGGCCGCTCAGCGCAAGGCTCTGGCATCCGACTGACGTCCGGAACAGGTATTTCAGCGAGGAGGACCGGTATGGGGCAGGCCAGAAAGGTGGTTGTGGCCACGCACAACGAGGGCAAACTAGGTGAGCTTCGTCGCATCCTCGGCGGTTTCCTGGCCGATGAGGGTCAGAGGATCGAGCTGGTTTCGGCCGGCCAGTTGGGCCTGCCCGATCCGGTAGAGACGGGCACCACTTTTCAGGAGAATGCACTTCTCAAGGCTGGGCAGGCCGCTCGGGAGTCAGGTCTGCCCGCGCTGGCGGACGACTCGGGGCTGGTCGTTGATGTGATGGGCGCTGCCCCGGGAATCCTTTCGGCACGGTGGAGTGGCCGCCATGGCGACGACCAGGCCAACTTGGAGCTCTTGCTGAACCAGCTGAACGACATTCCCGACGACCACAGAGGAGGGCGGTTTGTCTGTGCTGCCGCCCTGGTAGTTCCGGATGTGCCGGGGTACGCCGTCCGGGGACGTCAAGTGACCAGGGTCGGCGAGATGCCTGGAAGCATCATCCGCCAGGCACGAGGGGACAATGGGTTCGGCTACGACCCGATCTTCGTGCCCCGTGATCAGCCTCGGCGTGCTAGCGACCGGCATCCGCTGACCTCGGCGGAAATGACCTCGGATGAAAAGAATGCCATTTCGCACAGGGGCAAGGCCTTGGCGTCCATCATGCCGATTCTCGTCAGCTGGGTGCTGGGCGACGGTCACATTAAAGGCTGATAAATCCTTATAGATTCCGTACGGCGAATGGTCGTGAAGCGTCGACAATTATGCTCTGAGCACCGGTTACACTTGAAGTATGCAAGGAAACGCGAAGGTGCGATTTTTTTATCTCTATGATACAGTCGGCGGTATTGGGGACAACTTAAAAACAGAGCTGATCTGTTCTAGCAGATGATTCCATCGGGATTTGGGGGTTTCGTATTGAAGCGATTGCAAGAACGGAACAATAAGGGATCGCTGCACGTGAACCGTTCGATCATCGCCGTTTTGGTAACCCTTCTGGCGACACTAGCCATGGTTGTTCCGCTTGGGCTGAGTGCTCTGTCGGCCAGTCAGGCCAATGCCGTTGATGGACAGGACGAGACGGCGAGCAGGAAGCCTCTGCTCTATAGAATGATGGCCTTCAACGACAGGATCGATACCTATCAGGATGAGCTGCGCATGGACTTCATCCTGCGCGTGAAACACAACGAGTTCAAGCCGGATTGTGTCGACCTTGGTAAGGCAGACACCGGTGGTAAGTCAAAGTGCAATTTATCTTTTGTATATCAGTATGTTGGTTCTGATAACCCTGCAGATTATCATCGTGTAAAGTATATAAACACTATAACTCCAGATGATTATCTTGAAAATAACAAAACTGGGTATGCATATGATGGAGCTACAGCGTGGGCTGATAATCATCTGCAGCGCTTTACTGTTCATAAGATAATCAATTCGGGTTTATACGACTACTTGACCATATCCATCGAAGGCGACATGAACATTGCGGATAAGTCTAAAGATCCCGCAAAGTTCGTGGCTGGTGGTCACCCTGAGCCCTTGAATGTCTTTGCTATCGTTGGTGAACAGAATACCATCCTGTCTTGCGGTAGTTCTTCGTGGGCATGGGGTACCGAAACCTGCTCAACTTTCGATCCAGCCTCCATGAGCAACTTGCAGGATAGATATTCAAATATCACCGCGAGTTTATCGAAGGATAAACAGATGAAAGTGTATATGGGTGACTGCTTGGGTAGCGGAGGAGACGACCTGCAATGCAGCGGCCCATATTCCTGGGTTGGGTGGGACAGCAACCCATATCTCTATCGAAACCATCAGGCTAATTGGGGTATGGTGACCGATTATGGTTTTCCGGCTTATAGCGATGGTACGGTTGGAAATATAAATGCCACAGCCCCGGGCACGGCCCCGGCACGGTCTTTCTTCGTGTATTGGATGAACTTGCGTGGTCCAGGCAACAAAACCAATGGCATATGTTCTGAGACCAGTTCCTATTACTATCAGTGGGTGGCTCTTAAGGACAGCCAGTGGGTGCCTGTTAAGGAACTGACTCCTGAGCCGGTCCTGGTGACAGGCCAGCAGCCGAGTCCCAACACTTTGACTACCACCTACGGACTGCAGGGCATGGTCAATACCAATGGCGCTTATAACGTTAATCCGACCGACCCAAAGTATGCGAATACCACCAATGTGCTTTTTGCGACTGATAAGGATGGCAATCCTATGCCTGCTCAGAAGGCTGATGGCGGGATTGATTTCAAGGAGGCCAAGGAGAAGCAGGATCTTGACGGCTATTTCAAGCTGGTGACCTGGCCTGACACCAGGAATTCTGATGGCACGGAATGTACAGCCGTCAGCCCTGAGGTGTACAGCCCCAAGAGCGCTGGTCTTGTGGGGATTGACGATAACATGTCCGCCGCGCAAAAGGATACGAATCTCTCTGCGGGTTGGACGATTGATACTGCTTTTTATAAGTATAATGTGCCGCGTCCTGATGATCCGACGATCACGAAGATCGAGAATGATGCGGATGCCGGCCTGGATGCTTCTGGAAGCGTGTATACGACCAAGCTTGACCCGGTAATCAGCGGTGAGTGCACGCCTTCCAAGGATGACAAGCATCCTAATACGGTTGTCCTGTATGGAGAGGATCCCACCAATCCGATTGCGGATGGTCAGGGCACAAATGGCGATGACCTGGTGAAAAGCTCGGACACGTGGGGGTTCAGGCTGGGGGAAGCTGTTTGCGAGACCGACACTGGCAGCAAGCAGGGAGGGTCCTGGTGGATACAGGACACCAATAAGCAGTATCCGTCGCCGGATCCCGGCAATAAGTACAACAGCTACAGGCGCTATCACGCCTGGGTGGTTGAGTCCACGTCAGGGTTCGGCCTGACCTCCTACTTCTCGAATGTTGGCACGGCTTATTTCGTCTCGGGCGAGAACGTGCCGGATGCGGCCAAGTTCTCGGTGGCGGTGCCCCATACGGTCAACGGGAGCCTGCCGGCAGGCTCGGTGGTCACGTTCAAGGGTGAGGTGTCGCCTGTGTATACGGCCTGGTCGTCGGGGAAGCTGGGGATGACTGATTCCAAGATGGCCATTTCCATGAAGCAGAACACTGCCTCGGACTGGACCAGCCTGCTGACTACTCCGGCCAACACTTTCCAGAGGGATGCGGCGGTTGGCACCACGTCTTCCGTCACGGATTCCGCGACGGGTCTCACGCTGGGCCTGACCAAGACGGGGGCTTCCACCTGGTCCTGGACGCTGAACATACCTGCCGGCAGGTTCGCCGGCTACAACGGCAGTGACGAGACGCAGACCTATACCTTCCAGGTTGAGATGATCAACCCGATGAACCTCCGATCGGATCCGGCTTCCATCGAGCGGAAGGTCGACATCACACCGACCACGCTGACCTTGGAGCGGTACGACGTCTTCCAGGTGGCGGGCAAAGCCTACAAGTATGTGGATGGGGATACGAAGGTTCCCGAGACCAAGGGGACCGTGGTGCATATAACCTGGCCCGGCAAGGGCAATAGCAGCACCGATGTCGTTGTGGGGGACCATGGCCTGTGGCAGGCGGTTCCTCCTGAGGGGATCAACCAGGGTGAGTTCTCTGCTCAGGTGCTCTCCGACGATGCCGAGAGCGCTGACCCCAAGGGCGGGTTCCAGGGCGGGAACCAGTCGGTCCCGGTGTCGCATGCGCTGGAGTTCCGTCCTTCCAATTCGGCTTTGCCTCTGACCGGCGGTTGGCCGCTTTCGGTGCTCAGGATCCTGTCGCTCATTGCGTTGGGTCTGGTCGGCTTTGTGGCCTGTCTGAGGAACAGGCAGGAAAGCCGGCACTGATCCTCGCGGCATAAGACAGGGCCCGCACTCATCTTTCCAATTCCATGAAGATGAGTGCGGGCCCTGTTTTCCTTATTGCTGTGTCGCTGCAGTTACGTCATTCGCGCCGGCTGCGTGCCCTCCGTAGAAGGCGACTTATTGCTTCTCGCCAACTGGTTGCTGGGCCTGTCGGGGTCAAGATTTCGGAAAGTCGCAAAACACCCTATCTGAATCCCAGATCGCGCCTTCTATTTCTGTACGATTTGGAGCCGTAATGAAAAATTGAAGACGCTTTGTTGTGCTCTATATGCAGTTGTCTTAATTGGGGATAAGTCAAAAGCGGAGTTGATCTGTTCTATCTGTTCTGGGGCATGATTTCATTGTGGTTTGGGGGGTATTGTATTGAGGCGTTTGCAGGAGCGGGGCAATAGGGGATCACTGCACGTAAGCCGTTCGATCATCGTCGTTCTGGTAACCCTTCTGGCGACGTTGGCCATGGTTGTTCCGCTTGGGTTGAGTGCGCTTTCGGCCAGCCAGGCCAATGCCGTCGATGATCAGGACGAGACGGCCAGCAGGAAGCCTCTGCTCTATAGGATGTTGGGCTACAACAACAAAATCGATGCTTACCAGGATGAGCTGCGCATGGACTTCATCCTGCGCGTGAAACACAACGAGTTCGATCCTTCTTGCGCCGATGGTACCAAGGGTGCCGACACCACGGGCAGTTGTAATCTAGCCTTTGTCTATCAGTACAGGGGTTCAGAAAACCCAACATACTATCGCAGGATAAAGTATCTGAACACCATAGCTTCAGCGTCATCCTCGGATCAGCCCTGGTCCGGAGCCTCTAAGTGGGCGCAGAACAGGGATGAGTATTTCACCGTGCACACGATAATCAATTCCGGTTTGTATGATTATCTGACCGTTTCCATTGAGGGTGATCTGGCTCTTAAGAATTCTGCCGATGCGTCATACTACCGGCCTGGTGGGGCCAGCGAGCCGGTGAATATCTATGCGGTTGTTGGACAGCAGAAAGGGACACTATCCTGCCTTGTTCCTGGTAGTTCATGGAATTGGGTCGCAGGAATCGATGACTGTGGCATTTTTAAACCTGACACCATGATTAATGCGCCGGACAGGGTATCCAACATTACCTCAGCCTTAACGGCAGATGGCAAGGATTTCACCTTGTATATGCAGACATGCCAGGGTAAGGGCGCTGATCTTCAGTGCAGTGGCCCGTATTCTTGGGTTGGCTGGGATGGCAATCCCTTACTCTATGGTGGCAGTCAGTCCAACTGGGGCATGGTAACCGACTATGGTTTTCCTGATTACAATAGCCTTACTCTTGGGAAAATGCCGGGCTCTGATCCGGGCCTAGCTCCGCCCCGCTCTTTCTTCGCCTACTGGCTGAATGTGCGTGGCAGCACTAGAGATAATCCTGATGGCATCTGTTCTGAGACCAATTCCTACTATTACCAGTGGGTGGCTTTGAAGGATAGCGAGTGGGTGCCTGTTGATGAGCTGACCCCTGAGCCGGTCCTGGTGACAGGCCAGCAGCCGTCTCCCAATTCGTTGACTACCACAGTAGGCGCGGAAGTCCAAGCTAGTAGGTATTCGGCTTTCAACTTGCCCAAACAGCCGGATAATCCCAATGAGATGTTTGCCACTGACAAGAAGGGCCAGCCTATGCCTGCCCAGAAGGCTGATGGCTCCATTAATTTCAAAGAGGCCAAGGCAAAGCAGGGTCTTGACGGCTATTTCAAGATGGTGACCTGGCCTGTCACCACGAACCGGGATGGCAGCGCTTGTACCGTCAGCCCTGAGGTGTACAACCCTGAGCGGAAAGGTCTTGTCGGAATACGTGACGGCATGAACAGCTCGGATATAGAACGAAACCTGTCTGCTGGTTGGACGATTAACAGTGCTTTTTACAAGTATGATGTGCCTCGCCCTAAGGATCCGACAATCACCAACATCCAGAATGATGCAGATGGTAGCTTGGATGCTTCGGGGAGCGTGTATACATCGAAGCTTGATCCGGTGGTCAGTGGCGAGTGCACGCCTTCCAAGGATGCCGCGCATCCCAACAAGGTTGTTCTCTACGGGGAGGATCCCGCCAATCCAATCAGTGACGAGCAGAGCCAGAACGGCGGGGACTTGGTGAAGACCGCGGACACGTGGGGGTTCAAGCTTGGTGAAGTTGAGTGCAAGGTCGATCCCAAGAGCAGGGAGGGAGGGTCCTGGCAGATACAGGACACCAACAAGCAATACCCATCGCCGGACCCAGGCAACAAGTATGACGGGTACAGGCGCTATCACGCCTGGGAGATCGAGTCCACGTCTGGTTTCGGCTTGACCTCGTTCTTCTCGAATATCGGCACGGCTTATTTCGTCTCGGGGGAGAACGTGCCGGATGCGAGCAAGTTCTCGGTGACGGTGCCTCATACGGTCAACGGGAGTCTGCCGGCGGGTTCGGCGGTCACGTTCAAGGGTGTGGCATCTCCTGTGTATACGGCCTGGTCGTCGGGGAAGCTGGGGATGACTGATTCGAAGATGGCTATTTCTATGAAGCAGAACACCGCCTCGGACTGGACCAGCCTGCTGACTACTCCGGCCAACACCTTCCAGAGGGATGCGGCGGTCAATACTCCGTCAGCTGTCACGGATTCCACGACGGGCCTCACGCTTAGCTTGACCAAGACGGCGGATTCCAATTGGTCGTGGTCGCTGAACATCCCTGCCGACAAATTCAGCGGTTACAACGGCGGCGATGAGACTCAGATGTATGACTTTCAGGTTGAGATGATCAACCCGATGAACATTCGTTCGGGCCCGGTGTCCATCGAGCGGAAGGTCGACATCACACCGACCACGCTGACCTTGGAGCGGTACGATGTCTTCCAAGTAGCGGGCAAGGCATACAAGTATGTAAACGGTGACACGAAGGTTCCAGAGACCAAGGGCACCGTGGTACATGTGATCTGGCCTGACAATACTGGCACGGATGTGACTGTTGGTGATCAGGGCTTGTGGCAGGCGGTTCCTCCTGAGGGCGTCAATCAGGGGGAGTTCACTGCTCAGGTGCTTTCCGATGATGCCGAGGGTGCTGACCCCAAGGGCGGGTTCCAGGGCGGCAATCAGTCGGCTTCGGTGTCGCATGCGTTGGAGTTCCGTCCTTCCAACTCGGCTTTGCCGCTGACCGGCGGCTGGCCGCTTTCGGTGCTCAAGATCCTGCTGCTGATGGCATTGGGCCTGGCTGGCTTTGTGGCTTGTCTGAGGAACAAGCAGGAAAGCCGGCACTGACCCCCCCAGCATACGACAGGGCCCGTGCCCACCTGCAAGCAATTTGGCAGATGAAGACAGGCCCTGTTTTTCATTCCTGTGCCGCTGCTGCCAAGGCAGTATTCGCCCCCAATCCGGAACGACCCGAAGAAGACAACATATTGCTTCTTACCAGCTGGGTGCTGGTCCTGCATGGTCGAGAACTTGAACCGCCGCAAAACACCCGATTTGAATCCCAGATTTTGCCCTTCATTTCTGTAGCCTTGAAAAGGCAAAGAACAATTTATATGCATTGTTGTGCTCTATGTGCAGTTGCCTTAATTGGGGGTAGGCCAAAAGCAGACTTGATTTGTTCTGGAGCATGATTTCATTGTGGTTT
The DNA here is from genome assembly GCF_016101165.1 of Bifidobacterium sp. W8114. Lineage (NCBI taxonomy): Bacteria > Bacillati > Actinomycetota > Actinomycetes > Bifidobacteriales > Bifidobacteriaceae > Bifidobacterium > Bifidobacterium sp. W8114. Next base: position 257,351 of record NZ_JACFRA010000003.1, read on the forward strand.
GGGGGTATTGTATTGAAGCGTTTGCAAGAACGGGGCGCTAAGGGTTCACAAGGTGTGAACCGTCCGATAATTGCCGTTCTGGTAACCCTTCTGGCGACGCTGGCCATGGTTGTTCCGTTGGGGCTGAGCGCACTTTCGGCCAATCAGGCCAACGCCATTGATGGACAGGACGAAACGGCCAGCAGAAAGCCCAAACTCTATAGGATGTTGGGCTACAACAACAAGCTTGATTCCTATCAGGATGAGCTGCGCATGGACTTCATCCTGCGGGTAAAACACAACGAGTTTGACCCTTCTTGTGCCGACGCCACTTCTGGTGCCGATACCAAGGGCAATTGCAATCTGGCTTTCGTCTATCAGTACAAGGGGTCAGATGACACTTCCTTTTATCGCAGAATAAAGTATCTGAACACCATAGCCTCAGCGTCATCCTCGGATCAGCCCTGGTCCGGAGCCTACAAGTGGGCGCAAAATAAAGATGAGTATTTCACCGTGCACACGATAATCAATTCCGGTTTGTATGACTATCTGACCGTTTCCATTGAGGGTGATCTGGCTCTTAAGAATTCTGCCGATGCGTCATATTATCAGCCTGGTGGGGCCAGCGAGCCGGTGAATATCTACGCGGTTGTTGGCAAACAGGACGACGCCCTATCCTGCCTTCGTCCCGGTAGTCCATGGAGTTGGAGCACCGGAATCGATAATTGTCGCAATTTTAACCCTGACACCATGATCAATGCGCCGGACAGGGTATCCAACATTACCTCAGCCTTAACGGCAGATGGCAAGGATTTCACCTTGTATATGCAAGAATGCCTGGGCACGGGTGCTGATCTTCAGTGCAGTGGCCCGTATTCTTGGGTAGGGTGGGACAGCAACCCTAATCTCTATGGTGGCAATCAGGCTAACTGGGGTATGGTGACGGATTATGGTTTTCCTGACTATAAGAGCATTGCTACTGGGGCAATCGCCGGCACTGCTCCGGGAACAGCTCCGCCCCGCTCTTTCTTCGTGTACTGGCTGAATGTGCGCGGCAGCACTAGAGATAATCCTGATGGCATCTGTTCTGAGACCAATTCCTACTATTACCAGTGGGTGGCTCTGAAGGATAGCGAGTGGGTGCCTGTCGATGAGCTGACCCCTGAGCCGGTCCTGGTGACAGGCCAGCAGCCGTCTCCCAATACGGCGACTACCACGACCAGCAAGGCGGCCCAAGTCAGTAAGTATTCCGCCTTCAACTTGCCCAAACAGCCGGATAATCCCAATGAGATGTTTGCCACTGACAAGAACGGCCAGCCTATGCCTGCCCAGAAGGCTGATGGCGGGATTGATTTCAAGGAGGCCAAGGAGAAGCAGGACCTTGACGGTTATTTCAAGATGGTCACCTGGCCTGTCACCACGAACCGGGATGGCAGCGCTTGTACCGTCAGCCCTGAAGTGTACAACCCTGATCAGAAGGGCCTCGTCGGAATCCGTGACGGCATGAACAGCTCAGATATAGAACGAAATATTTCAGCGGGCTGGACGATCAACAGTGCCTTCTATAAGTATGATGTGCCTCGCCCCGATGATCCAACGATTACGAAGATCGAAAATGACGCCGACAGCGCTTTGGATGCTTCGGGCAGTGTGTATACGTCGAAGCTTGATCCGGTGATCAGTGGTGAGTGCACGCCTTCCAAGGATCCTGCGCGCCCCAACAAGGTTGTTCTCTACGGGGAGGATCCTGCCAATCCGATTGCGGAGGGGCAGGGCGCGAATGGCGATGACCTGGTGAAAGCCGCGGACACGTGGGGGTTCTGGTTGGGTGAAGTTGAGTGCAAGGTCGATCCTAAGAGCAAGCAGGGAGGGTCCTGGCAGATACAGGACACCAACAAGCAATATCCGTCGCCGGATCCAGGCAACAAGTACAGCGGCTACAGGCGGTACCATGCCTGGGTGATCGAGTCTATCTCCGGATTCGGCTTGACCTCCTACTTCTCGAATATCGGCACTGCCTATTTCGTCTCCGCGGAGAACGTGCCGGATGCGAGCAAGTTCTCGCTGACGGTGCCCCATACGGTCAACGGGAGCCTGCCGGCGGACTCGGTCGTCGTGTTCAAGGGTGAAGTGTCTCCTGTATATACTGCCTGGTCCTCGGGAGCACTAGGGATGACGGATTCAAGGATGACTGTTTCGATGAAGCAGAAGACAGCCTCGGACTGGACCAGCCTGCTGACTACTCCGGCCAACACCTTCCTACGGGACGCGGCGGCTGGCACCACGTCTTCCGCCGAAGATTCCGCGACGGGCTTTACGCTGGGCCTGAACAAGATAGCAGCTTCCACCTGGTCCTGGACGCTGAACATCCCTGCCGACAAATTCAGCGGTTACAACGGCAATGACGAGACACAGATGTATGATTTCCGCGTTGAAATGGTCAATCCGATGAACATCCGTTCAGAGCCGGCGTCCATCGAGCGGAAGGTCGACATGACACCCACCACGCTGGTCCTGGAACGGTACGACGTCTTCCAGGTGGCAGGGAAAGCCTACAAGTATGTGGACGGGGATACGAAGGTTCCCGAGGCCAAGGGGACTATGGTGCATATAGCCTGGCCCGGCGGCAGCGGCACGGATGTCGTTGTGGGGGACGAAGGTTCGTGGCAGGCGACTCCGCCTGAGGGGATCAACCAGGGGCAGTTCTCTGCTCAGGTGCATTCCGATGATGCCGAGGGCCCTGATGCCCAAGGCAGGTTCCAGGGCGGGAATCAGTCGGCCCCGGTGTCGCACACGCTGGAGTTCCGGCCTTCCAACTCGGCTTTGCCTCTGACCGGCGGATGGCCGCTTTCGGTGCTCAAGATCATGCTGCTGATGGCCCTGGGCCTGGCTGGCTTCGTGGCTTGTCTGAGGAACAAGCAGGAAAGCCGGCACTGAACCAGGACATAAGACAGGTCCCCCCACCCCACGGAGTTGAGAGGATGGGTGGGGTCCTGCCGTTGCCCAACCGACCTCATTACCCATGCAGACAGTCCTTAGTCAAGATGGTGGACGGCCGCGAAACACCCTATCTGAATCCCAGATCACGCTTTCAGCCTCGGTACTCTTAAAGCATGTAAGGGGAAGAGAAGATGCCATAAATAAGGATGTAGCACTTGTGCTCTAGGGTTTCGTGGCCTGCACCGGGGACCAATCAAGCGTGCAGTCCATCTGATTCTGGAGATGGTTGCATTGAGGTGTGGGGGTAACGTGTTGAACCGATTGCAAGAACAGGGCAATAAGGGTCCACGGCATGTGGATCGCCCCATAGTTGCTCTTTTGATAACCCTTCTGGCGACCCTGGCCATGGTTGTTCCGCTCGGGCTCAGCGCTCTGTCGGCAAACCAAGCCAATGCCATCGCTGGTCAAGGCGAGACAGCTAGCAGGAAGCCGCTGCTCTATAAGATGCTTGGTTACAACGACAAGATTGATTCCTGGCAGGATGAGCTGCGCATGGATTTTATCCTGCGCGTGAGACATAACGATTTCAATCCTAATTGCGCCAATGCTACCAACGGTGCCGATACTCAGGGCACTTGTAATTTATCCTTTGTCTATCCGTTCTGGGGTTCGCAGAATCGAACCTGGTATCGCAGGATAAAGTATTTGAACACTATAGCTTCAGCATCGTCTACGAGTAAGCCTTGGTCTGGAGCCTACAAGTGGGCGCAAAATAGAGAAGAATACTTCACAGTACATAAGATAATAAACTCTGGTTTATATGACTACCTTGCTATTTCCCTTGAAGGCGATTTGAACCTCAGGGATAATTCCTCTAATCCTTCATACTATAAAGCTGGTGGTACAAGCGAGCCCTTAAATGTGTTCGCGGTCGTTGGCCAACAGCAGGGAGCGCTGTCGTGTGGTAGTCCCGGTTCTCCGTGGAATTGGAATTCCGGAGTTGATGAGTGTGGCAGTTTCGATTCTAAAACCATGATTAATGCGCCGGATAGAACATCCAATATTACCGAATCTTTAACGGCGAACGGTAAGAACTTCAAGCTGTATATGGGGGACTGCCTGGGCTCGGATGCTAATCTTCAATGCAGCGGACCGTACTCCTGGATCGGATGGGATGACCATCCGAAGCTCTATGGTGGGAATCAGGCTAACTGGGGCATGGTGACCGATTATGGTTTTCCTGCCTATTCTGACGTTGGTAATGGAAACGTTGTTGGAAATGTCAACGGTACTCAACCCGGGGTGGCTCCGGCCCGCTCTTTCTTCGTGTACTGGGAAAATCCTCGTGGAGGCAATATAGGCAAGGGTATATGCTCCGAGACCACCTCATATTACTATCAATGGGTAGGTCTCAAAAACAACACCCAATGGGTGCCTGTCGATGATCTGACTCCTGAGCCGATCTTGGTGGAGGGTCAGAAGCCAAGCCCGAACACACTGACATCCACTTATTGGACCCAAGGAATAGTCGACGATAATGCGGCGTTCAATTTGCCTAAAAAACCGAGTAATTCCAATGAGATGTTTGCCACGGACAGGAACGGCCAGCCTATGCCCGCTCAGAATGCTGATGGCTCCATTGACTTCAGGAAGGCCAAGGAAGACCAGGATCTTGACGGCTACTTCAAGATGGTCACCTGGCCTGTGACCAAGAATTTGAATGACACCGGCACCGACAACAACTGCAATGTCAATCCCGAAGTATACAACCCCATGCGCAAAGGTCTTGTGGGTATCGATGATGGCATGTCTGACGCGAAGAAAGATGAGAACCTGAGTGCAGGCTGGACTATCGATACTGCCTTCTATAAGTATGATGTGCCTCGTCCCGATGATCCGACCATCACCAACATTCAGAATGACACCGATGGCTCCTTGAATGCCTCGGGAAGCGTCTATACCGGCAAGCTTGATCCGGTGGTCAGCGGCGAGTGCACTCCCTCCAAAGACGACACGCATCCCAACACGGTTACTCTGTTCGGCGAGGATCCCGGCAATCCTTTCACGGAGGAGCAGAGCAAGAGCAGTGACGACCTGGTGAAAAGCTCGGACTCCTGGGGGTTCAAGCTGGGAGAAACGGTGTGCAAGGTCGATCCCAAGAGCAGGCAGGGAGGGTCCTGGCAGATACAGGACACCAATAAGCAGTATCCATCGCCGGATCCCGGCAACAAGTACAACGGGTACAGGCGTTATCATGCCTGGGTGACCGAGTCCGCCTCCGGGTTCGGCCTGACCTCCTTCTTCTCGAATATAGGAACAGCCTATTTCGTCTCCAACGAGAATGCTCCGGATGGCAAGCTCTCCGTCACAGTGCCCCATACGAAAAACGGGATTCTACCGGCAAACTCGGTCGTCACCTTCCAGGGCTCGGTTTCGCCTATATATACGGCCTGGTCCTCGGGAGGGCTGGGGATGACTGATTCCAGGATGGCCATTTCCATGAAACAGAACACTGCCTCGGACTGGACCAGTCTGGTGACCACTCCGGCCAACACCTTCCAGAGGGATGCGGCGGTCAATACCACGTCGCCTTCCGTCGCTGACCCCACATCGGGCTCTGTGCTCAAGGTCGTCAAGACGGCGGCTTCCACCTGGTCCTGGACCTTGACGATACCTGCTGGCAGATTCACCGGCTACAACGGTGACGATGAGACAGAGAAATATACTTTCCAGGTTAAGATGATCAACCCTCTGAATGTCCCTTCGGATCCGGTTTCCACCAACCGGACGGTTGATATTACGCCGACCACGCTGAGCTTGGAACGGTACGACGTCTTCCAGGTGGCGGGCAAGGCATATAAGTATGTCAATGGCAACACGAGGGTTCCTGAGACTAAAGGGACTCTGGTCCATATAACCTGGCCCGACAACAGCAGCACCGATGTCGCCGTGGGAGACCAGGGTTCATGGCAGGCGACTCCGCCTGAGGGGATAAACCAGGGACAATTCACCGCTCAGGTTTCTTCCGATGATGCCGAAAGCGTTGATCCTCAAAGTGGCAACTTCCAGGGAGGAAACGAGTCGGCTGCGGTGTCGCATGCGCTGGAATTCCGGCCCTCCAACTCATCCCTGCCCTTCGCTGGAGGATGGCCGCTTTCCGTGTTCAAGATCCTGTTGATGCTGATACTGGGTCTGGCCGGCTTTGTGGCCTGCCTGAGGAACAGGCAGGAGAGCCGATACTGATTCTCCGGCGGGCATAAGGCAGGGTCTGTGCTCATCTCCAAGGAATTTGGGGGTGAGGGCAGGCCCTGCTTGTGTTGCCTGTGCGAGATGGGACTCGAGCCTAGACGTCTGAAGGCCACTGGTGGAAGAGTCGCTTGACAGAAGCGAATTGTCGACTTTTCCATGACAAAGTGGCCTCCACCTCCAACTCAAACCAGTAAGATGAAGACCATAAACGGTCGCGCAAGACCGGTCGTGACACACCCTATCGGAATCCCGGATAATGCTTGCAATTCCAGTGCTCGTGGAGCATGTATGGAAAAAGCGAAGATGCCATTTTTTTATCGCTATGATAGAGTCGAAGCAATTGGGGACAGATTAAAAGAGCAAAGTTTAGCCGCTCTTAAGCATAATTGTAACTTGATTTGGGGGTATTGTATTGAAGCGTTTGCAAGAACGGATCGCCAAGGGTTCGCAGCATGCGAGCCGTCCGATCATCGCCGTTCTGGTAACCCTTCTGGCGACGCTGGCCATGGTTGTTCCGCTTGGGCTGAGCGCCCTTTCGGCCAATCGGGCCAATGCCGTCGATGGACAGGACGAAACAGCCAGCAGAAAACCCCTGCTCTATAGGATGATGGCCTTCAACGACAGGATCGATGCCTACCAGGATGAGCTGCGCATGGACTTCATCCTGCGCGTGAAGCACAATGAATTTAAGCCGGATTGCGTCGGTGTTGGTGGGACTGATACCAAAAATCCGTCACAATGCAATTTGTCTTTCATATATCAGTTTGTTGGTTCTGAAAATCCTGACTATTACAGACGCGTGCGGTATATGAACACTATTACCCCGGATGATTACGTAGACAGCAATAAAAATGCCAACGCTTATGATGGCGCCCTAGCCTGGGCCAGGAATCAGGATGAGTTCTTCACCGTTCACAAGATCATCAATTCTGGTTTGTATGACTACCTGACCATATCCATTGAGGGTGATATGAACATTAAGGATAAGTCTCCAGATCCCGCAAAATTTGCGGTTGGCGGTCACCCTGAGCCCTTGAATGTCTTTGCCATCGTTGGTGACCAGAATACCGCCCTGTCTTGCGGCAATTCTTCCTGGTCCTGGACTACCGATAACTGCAAAAATTTTGATCCGGCTTCCATGAGTGATTTACAGGCTCAGGATAGATATTCAAATATCACAGCGAGCATGTCCCAGGATAAACAGATGAAAGTGTATATGGGTTACTGCTTGGACAGCAAAGAGGATATGAAGTGCAGTGGCCCCTATTCTTGGGTTGGTTGGGACACCAACCCAAATCTCTACCAAAACAATCAGGCTAATTGGGGCATGGTGACGGATTACGGTTTTCCTGATTATAAGAGCAATGCTACTGGGCCAATCGCCGGCACTGCTCCGGGCACAGCTCCGGCACGGTCGTTCTTCGTGTACTGGCTGAATCCGCGTGGCAGTACAAATGACAATCCTGATGGCATCTGTTCTGAGACCAATTCCTACTATTACCAGTGGGTGGCTCTGAAGGATAGCGAGTGGGTGCCTGTTGATGAGCTGACCCCTGAGCCGGTCCTGGTGACAGGCCAGCAGCCGTCTCCCAATACGGCGACTACCACTACCAGCAAGGCGGCCCAAGTCAGTAAGTATTCCGCCTTCAACGTGAGTCCGAAGGATCCTCAATATCTCGACAACCCCAACGTGCTTTTTGCCACTGATAAGGATGGCAATCCCATGCCTGCTCAGAAGGCTGATGGCGGGATTGATTTCAAGGAGGCCAAGGAGAAGCAGGATCTTGACGGCTATTTCAAGATGGTCACCTGGCCTGTCACCACGAACCGGGACGGCAGCGCTTGCACTGTCAGTCCTGAAGTGTACGACCCCAAGAGCGCTGGTCTTGTAGGGATAAACGATGGTATGTCCGCCGTGCAAAAGGATACGAATCTCTCTGCGGGTTGGACGATCAACAGTGCCTTCTATAAGTATGACGTGCCTCGCCCCGATGATCCGACGATCACCAAGATCGAAAATGGCGAGGATGCCGGTTTGGATGCTTCGGGGAGCGTGTATACGACCAAGCTCGAGCCGGTGATCAGTGGCGAGTGCATGCCTTCCAAGGATCCTGCGCGTCCCAACAAGGTCGTTCTCTACGGCGAGGATCCCAATAATCCCATTGTGGAGGGGCAGGGCACGAATGGCGATGACCTGGTCAAAGGCTCGGATACATGGGGATTCAGGCTGGGCGAGACCGTGTGTGAGGTCGACACTGGCAGTAAGCAGGGGGGTTCCTGGCGGATACAGGACACGAACAAGCAGTATCCGTCGCCGGATCCGGGCAACAAGTACAGCGGCTACCGACGGTACCATGCCTGGGTGACTGAGTCTATCTCCGGGTTCGGCCTGACCTCCTACTTCTCGAATATCGGCACGGCTTATTTCGTCTCAGGCGAGAACGTCCCGGATACGAGCAAGTTCTCGGTCACCGTGCCCCACACGGTAAACGGGAGTCTCCCGGCGGATTCGGTGGTCACATTCAAGGGTGAGGTGTCGCCTGTGTATACGGCCTGGTCCTCGGGAGGGCTGGGGATGACGGATTCCAGGATGGCTGTTTCCATGAAGCAGAATGCTGACTCGGACTGGACGCCCCTGGTGACCACCTCGGCCAACACCTTCCTACGGGACGTAGCGGCCGGCACTGTGTCTTCCGTCGCGGATTCCGCGACAGGTCTTACGCTGGGCTTGACCAAGACGGCGGATTCCACCTGGTCCTGGACGCTGAACATACCTGCTGACAAGTTCGCTGGCTACAACGGCAGCGACGAGACGCAGACCTATACCTTCCAGGTTGAGATGATCAACCCGATGAACCTCCGATCGAATCCGGCATTCATCGAGCGCAAGGTCGACATGACGTCCACCACACTGGTCTTGGAGCGGTACGACGTCTTCCAGGTGGCTGGCAAGGCCTACAAGTACGTGGACGGGGACAGGAAGGTTCCCGAGACCAAGGGGACCGCTGTCCGGATAACCTGGCCTGGAAATGGCAACAACAGCACCGATGTCATTGTGGGGGACCAGGGTTCATGGCAGGCGACTCCGCCTGAGGGTGTCAACCAGGGTGAGTTTACAGCTCAGGTGCTTTCCGACGATGCCGAGGGCCCTGATGCCCAAGGCAGGTTCCAGGGCGGGAACCAGTCGGCTCCGGTGTCGCATGAGCTGGAGTTCCGTCCTTCCAACTCGGCTTTGCCTCTGACCGGTGGATGGCCGCTTTCGGTGCTCAGGATCCTGTCGCTTATGGCGTTGGGCCTGGTCGGCTTTGTGGCCTGTCTGAGAAACAAGCAGGAAAGCCGGCACTGACCACGGCAGCATCAGACAGGGCCTGTTCGCAGGCCCTGTTCTTAATTCCTGTGCGCGAGATGGGACTCGAACCCACACGTCCGAAGACACAGGAACCTAAATCCTGCGCGGCTACCATTACGCCACTCGCGCGTACGACATGCCCTGCCGTTGAAAGGGCAGCTGGTGAAAGAGCCACTTGACAGAATCGAACTGTCGACCTTCTCATTACGAGTGAGACGCTCTGCCAACTGAGCTAAAGTGGCCTTCGCCTTCCGTCCGGACCTGCCGGAAGAAGACAACATGCTACATCATACTGGATGCGCGCGATAAAAACGCCTTGAGCTTCGGGCCAAGGGTGTACAAGCTTCTTGACACAATGGAGGGCATGGATCTCAATGATTTCTATGCCGTCATTCCGGCCGGTGGCGTGGGTACCCGGCTCTGGCCATTGAGCCGCCAGGACCGGCCCAAGTTCCTCTACGATCTGTTGGGGTCAGGCAGAACAATGATCCAGGGCACCTTTGACCGGCTGGCTGGCATCTGCGGGACCGATCATGTGGTCGTCTCCACTGGCCAGCGGCATGTGGATCAGGTGCGTCAGCAGCTTCCTGATCTGGCTGAGGACGCGCTCTTCGCCGAGCCTGTTCCTCGCGATTCCACGGCGGCCATTGCCCTGGCTACTGCTGTGCTGGCACAGCGGCACGGCGGGGAAATCATCGTGGGCTCCTTCGCCGCCGACCACGTCATCCGAGACGACAAGGCGTTTGCGGCCTCAGTGGGGCAGGCGGTGGCAGCGGCCCGAGCCGGGTATGTGACCACCATCGGCATCGCCGCCTCCCGTCCCTCCACCGCCTTCGGCTACATCCACCAAGGCCCTTCCCTGGCCGATCGCATTCCCGGGGCCCCTGATGCCCGCTTGGTCAGCGAATTCGTCGAGAAGCCGGATGCCTCTACGGCACAGGCCTACCTGTCAACAGGAGAGTATCGCTGGAATGCGGGCATGTTCGTCATGCAGGCGCAGGTGCTCCTGGATTGCCTTCGTCGTTACAAGCCGGAGCTCCACGCCGCCGTCATGGCCATCGCCCAGGTCTGGGATCAGGGTGGGCAGGCTCGTAGCCAGGCTATGGAGGAGCATTGGCCGGGCATCGAGAAGATTGCCTTCGACTATGCCGTGGCCGAGCCCCTATCGGCGGCTGGCGGCGTGGCGGTTGTTCCCGGGGGTTTCGATTGGGATGACATCGGCGACTTCAATTCAGTGGCGGGTCTGCTGCCGTCCTCCAACAGGCGCAACATCAAGATTCTTGGGGATGCCGACCGGGTCATGTATCTGGATTCCGCTGGGGACATGGTCGTGCCAGGCTCCGAACGCACGGTCGCCCTTCTCGGTGTGGATGACATGATCGTCGTCGACACTCCCGACGCGCTCCTGGTGGCCCCCCGGGCCCGCAGTCAGGAAGTCAAGGACATGGTGGCCAAGCTGGCCCAGTACGGCTGTGACGACATACTCTGAGCACAATCCGACTTGGCTCAGAAGATTGACTGATTTTGTTGTCTTCTGTCTGCTTTTGTGAGTAGTTTGGGTTACAGAACCGGGTGCTCGGTAGACCGGGCATCACCTCATGAAAGGACCCGAACAACCATGGCCATCAATCCTCCAGTGGACGCTACCAGCACCAAGGCCTGGGCGGCCTTGCACCAGCACTTCGACGACATGCAGCGCCAGGGGATCGATCTGCGCGCATGGTTCGACAAGGACCCGCAGCGCACAGAAAAGCTCAGCTTCGAGCTGGGCGATCTCTATATCGATCTGTCCAAGAACCTGATTCAGCCCGAGACCCTGTCCCTGCTGGCCCAGCTGGGCCGCGAGGTCGGCCTTGAGGAGCGGATCGAGGCCATGTTCAACGGCGAGCACATCAACAACACCGAAGACAGGGCCGTCCTACACACAGCGCTGCGCCGCCCCGAGGAGGACCGCGGCCGGCTGATGGTGGACGGCCAGGATGTGGTGGGCGACGTCCGCGACACACTCAAGCGCATCTACGCCTTTGCCGACCAGGTTCGCTCGGGCAGCTGGACCGGTCTGACCGGCAAGCGAATCACCACCGTGGTCAACATCGGCATCGGCGGCTCCGACCTTGGCCCGGTCATGGCCTACGAGGCTCTGAAGCCCTACGCGGATGCCGGCATCAGCGCCCGCTACATCTCCAACATCGACCCCAACGACCTGGCCGAGAAGACGCGCGATCTGGATCCGGAGACCACGCTCTTCATCATCGTCTCCAAGACCTTCACCACCTTGGAGACCCTGACCAACGCCCGCCAGGCCCGCGCCTGGCTCCTCAAGAGCCTGGGGGAGCGCGGCCTGCTGTCCAAGGACGGCGAGGACCTCTCGGCCGAGGCCATCCGCCGGCACTTCATCGCCGTCTCGACCGCCCTGGACAAGGTGCGCGACTTCGGCATCGATCCGGACAACGTCTTCGGCTTCTGGAACTGGGTCGGCGGCCGGTACTCGGTGGATTCCGCCGTGGGCACCTCCCTGGCCATCACCATCGGCCCCGAGCGCTTCGAGGAGTTCCTCAAGGGCTTCAACACCGTTGATCGCTACTTCCGCGCCACTCCTCTGGATCGGAACGTGGTGGCCCTGATGGGCCTGCTCAACGTCTGGTATGTCAACTTCTTCGGCGCCCACTCGCACGCCGTGCTGCCCTATGACCAGTATCTGCACCGTTTCCCGGCCTACCTGCAGCAGCTGACCATGGAGTCCAACGGCAAGTCCGTGCGTTGGGACGGCACGCCAGTGACCAGCCTGACCGGCGAAATCTTCTGGGGGGAGCCCGGCACCAACGGCCAGCACGCATTCTACCAGCTGATCCACCAGGGCACCCGTTTGATCCCCGCTGACTTCATAGCCTTCGCCAACACCCCCAACCCTGCCAAGGACGGCGACCAGGACGTGCATGAACTCTTCCTGGCCAACTTCCTGGCCCAGACCAAGGCGTTGGCCTTTGGCAAGACCGCCGACGAGGTCCGCGCCGAGGGCACTCCGGAGGCCATCGTCCCTGCCCGTGTCTTCACCGGCAACCGGCCCACAACCTCCATTTTCGGTGACGCGCTGACTCCAGCCGCTCTGGGCGAGCTGATCGCCCTCTACGAGCACATTACGCTGACCGAGGGCACTGTCTGGGGCATTGATTCCTTCGACCAGTGGGGCGTTGAGCTGGGCAAGAAGCTGGCTCGCGAGATCACCCCAGCCATCTCCCGGGACGATCAGGCGCTGGCCGAGCAGGATCAGTCCACAAAGTCCCTGATTGCCTTCTACAGGGCCCACCGCCGCTGATATCCAGCCGGGCCCTTGCAGGTCCGGCTCGTGGTATATTATTGAACAGTTGTTCGCCGGAAGGGCGGCTGCCGCATGGGCTCCCTTCCTTTCAGGTCCAGCCGGATGCTCCGGCGGATCGGCACCCCCGACGGCAGACCGTCGGGTTCCGTCCAGGATCGCCTCCTTTGGTGGTTGCGATCCATGTCATGGGTCGATGTGCGGCGGCCATGGAGGAACAGCATGAACGCGATTCAGGAATTTGACGCAAGTCACATGAAGCCTGCGGAGCAGATCCCCGACTTCCGCCCCGGCGATACCGTCGAGGTCAACGTCAACATCACTGAGGGCAACAACTCCCGTATCCAGGCTTTCACTGGCGTGGTGATCGCCCGTCAGGGCTCCGGCGTGCGCGAGACCATCCTGGTGCGCAAGGTCAGCTTCGGCGTGGGCGTCGAGCGTCGCTTCCCTCTGCACTCTCCGCAGATTGACTCCATCAAGGTACTGCGCCACGGCCGTGTCCGCCGCGCCAAGCTCTACTACCTGCGTGGTCTGCACGGCAAGGCCGCCCGCATTGTCGAGCGTCGCGACAACAAGGCCGATTCCAACAAGTAGGTTTCGGCCAGGGCGACCCAGCCCAGGCCTGACCGCTAACACCCGGGAAGCAATTATCCCGGGTTTTTCCATGCTTGGGTGTGTACGCTATGAGGCATGCGGAACCTGTTTGCGTGCGGGTTCCGGTGGATGACAAGGAGTGGATATGGCCTTTCGGGATGAGGAAGCGACCCCGTCGGGAATCCCGTACCCCGACGGCATACGAGCCACCTCAGCCCCAGTGCCGCCCCGTCATGCCTTGGACCGTCCCGATGGACGCGGCTCCACCAAGGGCAGTCACCCGCGGCTGGGTGAACGCGGTTTCCTGCCCGAGTTTCTGTTCGAGCTGGTTACCCTCTTGGCCGTCGTTGCCATCCTGCGCATATTTTTGTTCAGCATCTATGTCATCCCCTCCGGCTCCATGGAGAACACCCTTGGCATTGGGGACAGAATCCTGACCACTCACCGGCTGACCAGATCCATGGTGACCCCCCGCCGAGGGGATGTGGTGGTCTTCACTGACCCTGCCAACTGGCTGGGTGAAGAGTCCGGGCCCAGCTTCCGTGGCAATCACCTGGTCAAACGCCTGATTGGCATGCCCGGCGACACGGTGGCCTGCAAGGGTCATGGCGCCCCGGTCACCGTCAACGGCGTCGCCCTGGACGAGAGCTCCTACCTGCGCCCAGGAGTGGAGCCCAGCTCCTTTGCCTTCAAGGTCAAGGTGGATCCTGGGTACGTCTTCGTCATGGGCGACAACCGTTCCAACTCCGCCGACTCCCGCCTGCACAAGGACGACGGTCACAATGGCCTGGTCCCCATGGACAACATCAAGGGCACCGCACTGCTGACCTATTACCCGGTGGGCAGCTGGAAGCTGCTCAACAACCAGCACAAGGTCTTCGACTCCGTGCCCGAGCCGACGCAGGACTGAACCGGCTGTGAGACGGATTCTGCCGACCCTGGCCACCGAGGTTGCCTTGGCTGACCAGGGAGCTGAGTATGTGCTGGGCCTGGACGAGGTCGGCAGGGGAGCCTTGGCGGGGCCGGCCATGGTCGGCGTGGTGGCGGTCAGGTCGGCCGACCTGCCCCATTTGAAAGTCCCTGACGGGGTGGCGGATTCCAAGATGCTGACCCCCGCGCGTCGGCTGGCCATGTATCGTGACCTGGAGGACTGGGCTGCAGGCTGGGCGGTGGGAGCCTGCTCCAATCATGAGATCGATCAGTGGGGCATCGTCCATGCCCTGGGCATTGCCGCCCTGCGTGCGCTGGCCGATTTGGAGCATGGGATGAACCTGGGGCCTGGCCGCCGCCTGGCTGCCATCCTTGACGGCCCCAATGACTACATCACCCCGGCAGCCGACAGTTTTGACGCCCCCGACCTTCCGGTTCTGCCCAAGGTGTCCACCCAGGTCAAGGGCGATGCCCACTGTGCCAGTGTGGCCTGCGCAGCGGTCATCGCCAAGGTCACCCGTGACCGGCTTATGGTCCGCCTGGCCGCCTCCGATCCCGCCCTGGCCCCATACCAGTGGGAGCACAACAAGGGCTATGGGTCACGTGCACACCTGGAGGCCATTCGCCGTCTGGGGCCCAGCCGTCTGCACCGGGTCAGCTGGCATTTGCCCTCGTCCGGTCCCTGCAGGGGCTAATATCGGAACGGTCGACACGGCTATCGGAAGAAGGTCACATGCCCGCAGGCAACGGGGGCAGGTCACGGTCCAAGCGCCCCTCCATGTTCGAGGTTGCCCGGCTGGCCGGGGTCTCCCATCAGACTGTGTCCAGGGTCATCAACAATTCCAAGGACGTTTCTCCCGCCACCCGGATCAAGGTCCAGCAGGCCATCAGGAAGCTGGGTTATCGACCCAGCAACTCTGCGCGGGCCCTGGCATCCAGCCGCAGCCGGACCATTGGGTTGGTGGCTGGCGGTGTCAGTCTCTTCGGTCCTGTCTCATCGATAACGGCCATCGAGACCGTGGCCCGTTCCCATGGTCTGTTCATGTCGGTCATGATGGTGGACGAGTCAGCCTGCACGCTTGCCGGATTCCAGGAGCTCTGCGGCACCTTCCTGGAGCAGAATGTGGATGCCTTCATCTTTCTGACGCCCACCGACACCATGTTCCGGGCCGCCTGCCAGGTTGAGGTGAGCCAGCCCCGGGTCATCGTCACCTCGACGCATGGGATCACCAGCGTCGAAGAGGCCCTGAGCCGCCGCCGGGGCGACGGCCGGATTGCCCTGACCGGAATCGATCAGTGGGGTGCAGTGCAGCGGCTGGCCCGGCTGCTGGTCTCCCGAGGCCATAGACGGGTGCTCTATATGGCCGGTCCTGCGCAATGGCGGGACGCCGCCACCCGACTGGCTTCCTGGAAGGTGGCCTGCGCCCGCTGCCGCATACGAACGGCTGTGGTCCACGCCCGCAGCTGGGAGGCTGGGGAGTCCTACACGCTGATGAACCACCTGATTGATCAGCGGGGGATGAGCGGCACCTCCCTGCCCTCAGCCGTGGTCACGGCCAACGACAACCAGGCCGTGGGTGTGGCCCGATCCCTGCAGGAGCACGGCATACGCATTCCCGGTGACATCAGTCTGGTGGGCTTCGACGACGTTCCCACGGTAGACAACATGTTTCCGCCGCTGGCCACGGTTCGTCCCCGCTTTGAGGATCTGGGGGTGGCTACCATGCGGCAGGTCCTGGCCCTTCTTCACCAGGGGCAGCCGGTGGAATTCCCGGTCACCCATCACGGTGTGGGGCTGATCCAGGCGGATGTGATTCAGCGTCGGTCCCTGGGCTACGCAGTCAAGCGCCTCTGACCACCGTCGGTCCGCATCCCGCGGGCTTGCCTGATGCTCGGGTCTCAGTTACAATCGTAACCAGACTATGTGAGCGTTAACATATCAGGCAAAGGAGCGGACATGGTTGTTGGCGAACAAGGCGTCATCGTAAGCGAACTAAAGGAGGGCACGACCAGTCTGGGCATCGAATTCGGCTCCACCCGCATCAAGGCTGTACTGATCGACCATGACTACCGGACGCTGGCCACCGGGGACGTCGAGTGGGAGAACCGGCTGGAGGACGGCCTCTGGACCTACTCCATGGACCAGATCCACCAGGGTCTGCAGGCGGCCTATGCGGCCATGGCCGAGGACGTCCGTCGCCGGTACGGGGTGACGCTGACCAAAATCGGCGCCATGGGGGTCTCGGCCATGATGCACGGCTACCTGGCCTTCGACAAGGATGGCCAGCTGCTGGTGCCCTTCCGCACCTGGCGCAACACCAACACCCGCCAGGCACACGAGGAGCTTTCGCGGGTCTTCAAGATCAATATTCCCGAGCGCTGGTCCATCGCCCACCTCTACCAGGCCATCCTGAACGGCGAAGAGCATGTGCGGAAGGTGGCCTACATCACCACCCTGGCAGGCTACATGCACTGGAGGCTTTCCGGCCGCAAGGTCATCGGCATCGGCGATGCCTCGGGCATGTTCCCCATCGACTCCTCCCGCAAGGAGTTCGACCAGGGCCTGCTGGACATCTTCTCCCGGTTGCCCCGTGTCCAGGCCCAGCCCTGGGACATCCACGACCTGCTGCCCGAGCCATTGACCGCCGGCAGCGATGCGGGGGTACTGACCGCAGAAGGTGCCGCCCTGCTCGATCCCAGTGGTCGGCTGCAGCCGGGCGTGCCCATGGCCCCGCCCGAGGGCGACGCGGGAACCGGCATGGTGGCGACCAACGCGGTTCGTCCCCGCACCGGCAACGTGTCTGCAGGCACGTCCATCTTCGCCATGGTGGTTCTGGAGCATCCCCTGCGTGACTTCCACCCCGAGGTGGATCCGGTCACCACACCGGCTGGGGATCCGGCCGGCATGAGCCATGCCAACAACTTCACCTCGGATCTGAACGCCTGGGTGGGGCTGTTCGGGGACTTCGCCAAGGCCGCCGGTCTGGATCTCAAGGGGGATGCGCTCTACGCCACCCTGTTCAACCAAGCGCTCCTTGGAGACAAGGATGCAGGCGGGCTGATCAACTACTGCTTCTATTCCGGGGAGTTCCTGGCTGGCCTGGAGGAGGGCCGGCCCGTCTTCGCCCGTGGCCCCGAGGGACGGATGACCCTGGCCAACTTCATGCGCGCCCAGCTCTTCTCGGCCTTCTCGCCGGTCACCATCGGCATGGATGTGATGACCCGCCAGGAGCATGTCCAGGTGGACACCATGGTCGGGCACGGCGGCATCTTCGCCACCCCCAAGGTGGCCCAGCGGATCCTGGCCGCCGCCTTCAATGCCCCCATCAAGGTCATGTCCACCGCTGTGGAAGGAGGTGCCTGGGGGATGGCCGTGCTGGCCGACTACCTGGGTCATGCCGACCAGACCCTGGCCGACTATCTGGATGCCAATGTATTCGCGGGCGTTCAGTCTACAACAGAACAGCCGGACCCGGCCGACGTGAAGGGCTTCAGAACCTTCTTCGACCGCTTCACCAAGGGTCTGCCCATCGAGCAGGCGGCTGTGAAGACCATCCCCCTGCAGGGATGAGGACGAGAGCTGAAAACGTCAAGCGGCCGGATCAGCGTGATCGGGCCGGGAAAAGGAGTTGCTGATGGTGTCCTTGGCTGATTATTCGCCCGAGGTGCGCGATGAGGTGAAACTGGTGCGCGAGCAGGTGGCCACCCTGCATGCGCAGCTGACCAGGTGGAATCTGGTGGTTTGGACGGCGGGCAACGTCTCGCAGCGTTTGCGCTCCGCTGATCTGATGGTCATCAAGCCCTCGGGGGTGCGCTATGAGCATCTGACCCCGGGATCCATGGTGGTCACCGATCTGGATGGCAATGTGGTGGATGGTACTGAGGCTCCCTCTTCGGACACACTATCCCACGCTTATATCTACCGGCACATGCCCGAGGTCTATGGCGTGGTCCACACCCACTCCACCTATGCCACCGCCTGGGCGGCCACGGGCAGGGACATCCCCTGCGTGCTGACCATGATGGGCGACGAGTTTGGCGGCCCCGTGCCGGTGGGGCCCTTCGAGCTGATCGGCTCCGAGGCCATCGGCAAGGGCGTGGTCGATACCTTAAAGGATCACCCGGGCTGCCCGGCCGTACTCATGCGCAACCATGGGCCCTTCACCGTGGGGGCCGATGCCGAGGCTGCCGTCAAGGCGGCGGCCATGACCGAGGAGGTGGCCCACACGGTCTGGGCGGCTGAGCAGATCGGCACGCCCAAGCCCATTGATCCGGCCGATATAGCCAAGCTCAACGACCGGTACCAGCACGTCTACGGCCAGCACTGAGCCGTAAAGCATAAGCAAAGGAGCAAGTATGAGCATGAAAAATCCCTTCGAGGGCAAGGAGCTTTGGTTCGCCGTTGGTTCGCAGGACCTCTACGGCGAGGAGACCCTGCGCCAGGTGGGCGTCCAGGCGGCGGACATCGCCCAGTCGCTCAACGACTCGGGTAGGATCCCGGTCAAGCTGGTCTTGAAGCCCACGCTGAAGGATTCGGATTCCATCCTGAACTTCATGGTCGATGCCTCGTCGAACCCGGCCTGCATCGGCGTGGTGGCCTGGATGCACACCTTCAGTCCTGCCAAGATGTGGATCAGGGGTCTGGAGAAGCTGCGCAAGCCTCTCCTGCAACTGAACACCCAGCATCATGTGGAGATCCCCTGGGACACCATCGACATGGACTTCATGAACCTGAACCAGTCGGCCCATGGCGACCGTGAGTTCGGCTACATCCTGACCAGGCTGGGAATCCCGCGCAAGATCGTGGTCGGCCACTACGCCGACCCCGAGGTTGCCGACAAGATCGGCGTCTGGGCGCGCGCCTGCGCCGGTTGGGATGCCGCCAACAACATGAAGGTCTGCCGCTGGGGCGACAACATGCGCGACGTCGCCGTCACCGAGGGCGACAAGACCGAGGCCGAGAGGGTCTTCGGCGTCTCCGTCAACACCTGGCCGGTCAACGAACTGGTGGACCATGTGAACGCCGTCACCGACGACCAGGTCAAGGATCTGATAGAGGACTACAAGCGCAGCTATGAGGTGGCTCCCGAACTTCTGGACTCCCGGTACGACTCCCTTGTGGTGGCCGCCCGCGAGGAGCTCGGCATGCGGGCCATGATGGAAGAGGTGGGCGCCACTGCCGCCGTTGACAACTTCCAGGATCTGGGAGGCCTGCGTCAGCTGCCCGGCGTGGGAGCCCAGCGGCTGATGGCTGACGGGTACGGATTCTCGGCAGAGGGTGACTGGAAGACCTCGGTTCTGATCCGGATCGGCAACGTCATGGGCTATGGGCTCAAGGGCGGCTGCTCGCTCATGGAGGACTATTCCTACAACTTCGTGCCAGGCCATGAGGAGATCATGGGCGCCCACATGCTGGAGGTCTCGCCCACGCTGCTGACCGAGGGACGGCCCCGCCTGGAGATCCACCCCCTGTCCATAGGCGACAGGGAGGACCCGGTGCGTCTGGTCTTCACGGCCACCCCCTGCAGTGATGCTGTGGTCGTCTCCCTGGCGGATGTACGCGAGCGTTTCCGCCTGGTCATGAATGTGGTGGATGTGGTCGAGCCCGGCGGGTCCCTGGCCAAGCTGCCTGTGGCACGCGCTCTCTGGAAGCCCCGGCCATCGCTCAAGGTTTCGGCTGAATGCTGGTTGCGCGCCGGCGCGGCTCATCATACCTGCATGACCACCACCGTGGGTCGTGAGGCCTGGGAGGACTTCGCCCGCATGGCTGGCGTGGAACTGGCCGTCATAGACGAAAACACCGAACCTCGGCGTTTCGAGGCCGACCTGCGTGCAGCCGAACTCTACCATCGGCTGGATAACAGGCACTGATCGCCTGTTCCAGGAAAGATAACAAGGCCCTGCCGCTGTATAAGTGGCGGGGCCTTTACATGTTCGGCTTGTCGGTTTGCGTTGTCCCTACTTTGTCGGTACAGTGATGATTAGGCAATGGGAACAGTGGCATGTCCCAAAGTTGACATATTGCCCACCCCCCTGAGTCGGGGAAGTGATCGGTTGGGGAGGCGAAGATGTGCCTGGCCATCCTGTGCCTATTAACAAAGAAGGGAATGCGTGCATGCACATGCAACGAGATAATGAAGGGATAAGGCTCCCTAAGCTTTTAGGCTTGGCGGTTGCCGGAGCGACGCTCCTGGCGGGCATGGTCGTTTTGCCAGCCACCCAGGCTTCTGCCGATGAAAACTATGGATTCACTAGTGAAGATAACTTTGTGCCCGGTGCCCTGGACGCTACCAAGGTGCCTCAGTTAACGGTCACCAAGTATCTGTCTCTGGCTGATGGGTATGCGCCCACCGGCTCAGCTAAAGATGCCGACACGTTGAACGGCAACCATGATCTCACTCCTGCCCAGGGCATCCTGTTTAATGTTAAAGAGGTTGTGCCGAAATCAGGTAAGAACCTAGCTGATATCGATGCAAACGACCCAAACACTTGGGATGCCAAGTACACCGATTCCAGCAAGAATTTTGCTGGTATCACCGATGGTCATGGTGTCATTAGTACGTGGTACCAAAGCGATGAGAACGGGAAGCCGACTGCGACGGAAGCAGCTTTCCCGGCAGGTCCCAACCATTACTATGTTCTGATCGAGAATACCGCTAATTCACCAGCTTTCGATACCAATAACAAGCATGGGATTGATCAGAACAAGTACAAGACTGCTGCAAACTCTTTCTTTGGTCTGCCCTATGCAACTAATGGATCGGATTCAAACCAGACTCGTGGTTTTATCTACCACCTTCACCTGTATCCAAAGAATGTCAATACGCAATCTTTCGCTAAGACTGTGCAGAGCATTAAGGGTGCTGACGGCAACGTTAAGACTCAAACAACGGCGGTTGCCGGTGATACGATCACTTACAAGCTGTCTCAGAAGCTCTACAAAGATACCACTCCCCACAAGAATGATGGTAAGCTCGACGTCTCGGAGCTGAAGGGTGAGGGCAAGGATGTACGGCTCGCCGATCGTATGTCAAGCTCGCTGAAGGGTGATCCAAACACCGTCAAGGCTGTCATTCATGATAGTGCCGGAAATTCGGTGGATTTAGCCGCTGCTGATTTCAGTAAGGATGTCGCTACTAATACGAATCCCGCTCGTCTGAACGATCCTACAAAGAAGATGTTTGCGGATGCGCCCACGAGTGACGTGACTTACTGGGTATTTGACTTCTTTACCGCTTCCGGCGTTACGAAAGCTCAGAGTGTCGGAACATCGGTTATGGAGCTGGAGGTCACCTATGATGCATTGGTGACTGGCAACGGTGATTCCACAGGTACTGGTGGTGTGGTTAACGATGCCGCATCAGACTACAGCGAGAACACGAACAGCGATGGTACGTCGAAGGATCCTGAACAAGATCATACAAATGTGACTAATGCTGTAATTGCTTTTGGTTCTGTTCAGAATAAGAAGACCAATTATGCAGCATTGCCGGGCACTGAGTATCGTCTGGTTCAGAACGCTGATTCTATTGACAAGTATCTGGCTTCGGATGGTAAGTTCTATGCTGAAGGTGACGCTCCAGCAGGTGTCCAGGTTTACAAGGCTACGGCCAATAATAAAGGTCTGGTATCCTTTGCGGCCCTGCCCATCTTTGGAACTGGGGCAGGAAGAGCAGCTGATAAGACTGTACAGAGTGTAAACTGGATGTTGGTTGAGACCAAGACTCCGACGGATTGGCGCAATCCTGGTATCCCCTTCGAAAAGATTACTTATGGGGATACAGGTTTAACTGAGGCTCAGATTGTTGAGAAGTATGGTCGTAATGCAACTCTTACGCCAGATTATCAGCAGTTGAACTTTGGTAAGTTCGAAGCTCCTGTGGGTGAAATGCCGGAAGGCAACAAGATGGTATTCAACCACGATGCTGTCGTCAGGTATTTGGCTCACTATAAGACAACTGACAGCGATTCACCATTGGCCTTGCCTCTAACCGGTGGTCGTGGCATCCTGCTGCTGCTTGTTGTCGGCGCACTGATCATGGGTGGTGCTCTCTATGCCCGCAATCGGCGCAATAACGCCGCCCGGGCCTGATGATCACGGTCACATCAAGAATCATGTGAGGTGACCCGATGGCGGACGGTTCCTCCGTGGATCGTCCGCCATTTTCATACGGATCGTTGAGATATTCTTCGGTTCGCACATGTCGGGACACTGGTTCGGTTTCATTTGGATTAGCGAATCCGACGCAACCACGTCGTCGAAAGGCGGCCTTGGAAGGGAAGGTTTATGAAGGGAATTGCCTTGCCGAAATGCCTCACCCACCGGGTCTTGCCCTGTCTGATTGCGGTCTTGGCCTGCTTAGGCCTTTCCGTTTTCGATATGACGCCGGCGGCAGAGGCGGCGACGGTCAACCCGACCCTGACGGTGCAACTCAAGAGAGGACCTTCAGGTCAAGGAGATCAGAAAGACATCCTACCGAGTTCTCCTGTATCGGCTGGGGCTGGGTACGTCTTTCGTGCCCTAAGATTGGATGCAGGTACTCTGAAGAGCCGGGTGGAGGCATTAGACCATAATCCTGGCGCTGATAAGGCACAAGCGGCCATCAGTAATGAGGTGGCAGCCAACCCAGATGCTTTCAAGGACAAGACGCAACCCGCTGAATACTATGGTGTCTCTGATCAAGAAGGCACTATAACCAACGCATCAGAAGACAAATCACAAGGTGTTTGGCTTACAGGAGCTCACCTCGATTTAGAGGCACCCAGCCTGACAGGCGGAAGTCCGGCTGTTTTTGATGGCGACTACTTCAACGCCTCATACTGGCTGGTCACTATGGTAGCCACACCCAACAATGCAAAGGTGAAAGCCGATCCTGTGGTCGTGCAGTTGCCGCTCTACCGTGAGCAGGGTGAGGTCCATCCGCTTTATGATGTGACTATAAGTCCCAAGCTTGTGGATGTACCTCAAGACGTGCCTCAGGATGTGTCTCAGGTCGTGCCAGTCGTGCGACCAGGATCAGGAAAGCTTGCAGCTACTGGTGTATCCATGGTAGCGCCTGTCATTTTGCTTACGATTCTGGTCATGATGGGTCTCTACTTGGCGGTAGTCGCGCGATCCTGGAACAGAGATGAGCGCTAGGCATACTCATAGCCATGTCGGTGTGATGCCATCAACTGGCGTCAAAGGCATCTGTGAAGGTGTATTAAGGCCGGCGGCATCGTACAGGTGCCGCCGGCCTTTGTATGCCAAGGCGTATAACTGGACTATTTGAAGCGGAGCACAAGGAGGGCTATAGATGGACCAGGACACTGACCCAGCTACTATGACACCATCTCAAGCCACCGGCAACGATGATGTTGCGTATGCGTACATGACTGCTGGGCCATCCTCGTCGGAAAAGGCTACTGAGCAAGAGGAAATGCCGCCTGCATATGCTCCTAGTTTCGATGTACCACCTTCTTATCCGCCTTCGGCTACACCTAAGGATCGCGGAGGCTCAGAATCGGATGATTCAGATTCAATAGAAGCTTCAGTGTCTGTTCCAGGCCAAGCTACAACGTCAGCTCCGATAATTGTAGTTTCAGGAAATCATTTCCAGGATAAAAGTCAACAAGGCAAAGCTGGTCAGGCAGCTGCGACTGCATCCAAGCAGGCCAAGAACGGTGGCAAGGCCAGCAAGTCGGGACGAGGGTTCGGGCTCCTAGAGACCTTGGCCTTCCTGATAGGCCTGGCAATTTTCCTCTATCCGCTGTTGTCAGCCTACGTGAACTATTCCAAGGATTCCGCCGCAGTGGACAACTACGATCAGATCGTGGATGCACTCTCGCCTGCACAGCGCAGAGCCATGTGGCGAGATGCCAAGAAGTACGATGAGGAATTGGGCAAGCCCACACTGAGGGACCCCTTCAAGTACAAGGAAGTCCAGGAACCACTGGGTCGCTACTACAAAATTCTCAATGTAGATGGCAAGGGCATGATGGCCTATGTGGAGATCCCCAAGATCCATGTCAAGCTGCCCGTCCGGCACGGTACCAGCGATGAGGTACTCAAGGACGGCACAGGGCATATCGCCACAACCCACGTGCCTACAGACAACCGGACTATTCACTCCGTCATCACCGGGCACACAGGCGAAGTCGGCTACATGCTTTTTGACAATCTGACCCAGCTGCGCAAGGGTGATGTCTTTCAGATTCGAGTACTCAAACGGCATATGAGCTACAAGGTGGACCAGATTAAGGTCATCTTGCCTACCGATGTCAGCGCACTGCAGCCAATCCAGAATTCCAACTATGTGACCCTGCTGACCTGCTATCCCTATGGAGTCAACTCCCACCGTCTGATTGTGCGTGGGCACTATATCGGCGATGATGTGCCACCCACCCAGCCTGAGGGGGCGCCCATTTACATGGTCTGGGTGCTTCTGGCCCTGTTTTTGATCTGTCTAGTGGGCTGGTACCTGCTCTCACGTCGCCGGCGCAACTGCCGTCACGAACTGGAGCAGATGGAGCATCTGGAGTCTCGGGCGACAGGACCGGGGACTATGGGCGAGCCGCTGGCCACAATCATGGTCAGCCATGACCAGGAGACCCGGTCAGAAGCCACTCGACGCCGCCGGTTGATCAGAACGCGGCGAATCTGCAGCGCCCTTATGTGGCTGTTGGCTGTACTCGGCCTCTTCTTCGCCTGGGGCACGGTCGGCATGATGATGAGGATCAGCTTGCTGCCCGTATTCGATCTTGGCTACCGCTGGTTCGATACCCACGTGTTGTACTTCTTCGGCATCAGCAAATTCTAAGCCCGTGCACAAGGGAGCGGGTTTGACCACATGCGCCTGTTCTGTGGTAACCGGGCTTTTGTCTGGCTCTAGAATGGAGCGAGCATGGCCCGGCAGACTGCTGGGCTGCATCCTGGGATGGTGTGGACCATGACAGCAGTTCCTGACATCTTATTGTCTGACGGCAATCGCATTCCGCAGGTTGGCCTGGGTGTGCTCAGGATCGACGATGATCAAACCGCTGGAGTAGTGCGTTCTGCCCTGGAACTGGGTTATCGCCACATCGATACGGCGGCGGGCTACCGTAATGAAGGAGGTGTGGGCCGTGGCCTCAAGGCCTTCGGTTGCCAGGATGGTTCTGAGCGTGCCAACCTTTGGCTGACCACCAAACTGCGTGACTCCGAGCAGGGGTATGACAGCGCTCTGCGGGCCTTCGACCGCCAGTTGGCCCTGCTGGGCACTGACTATGTAGACATGTATATGATCCATTGGCCCACTCCATTCGATTGGCGGGCCGACCAGGTTTGGCGAGCATTCCATCGGTTGCGCGATGAGGGGGTGGTGAAAACCCTTGGGGTCTGCAACTTCCTGCCAGAACATCTGGAACGGCTGCACCGGGAGACGGGGGAATATCCTGTAGTGGATCAGATAGAGCTGCACCCCAGCTGGCAGCAGCGCACGGTGACAGCTTTCTGCAAGGAGCATGGCATAGCCGTCGAGGCATACTCGCCATTGGCACGTGGCGCAGACCTGACAGCCGGTGGCGGAAGGCTGGAGCAAATCGCCCAGGCCCACAGGGTAACGCCGGCCCAGGTAGTGTTGCGCTGGCACATTGAAAACGGGACCATCATCATCCCCAAGTCTGTCCACCGGGAAAGGCAGGCGGAGAACCTGGACCTGTTCGGTTTCACACTGACCGCTGAGGAGCATGCCGCCATCGATGCCATGGACTCCCCAGTGCGCGCAGGACACGACCCGATGACCTATGCCTACGCCTGACCGCTATGATGGATGATTCATGCATGCAGTCGACATAGGAGGTATCGGCGGTAGATGACCGGTCCGAGACGCAGAAGATATCGGTATCGCGGCCGCAGCCGGTATGGTTCGGCATGGAGGAATCCCGCCCCGGCCCGCTTCCGTCGCGAATCGCTCACGGAACGGGTGCTGATCCTTCTGGTAGTGGCTGTGGTCCTGGGCATCACCATCGGCCTGATATTGCCAAGGGTCAATGGTGGAGTCGGACGGCTGACCGGCCGATACACGGCGACCGGCGATGCGGCTCAGACCCTGCAGAATCTGACGGTGGATGATCACGCACGCCCCGGCCGCCAGTACCGGCGCGATGCTTTCGGCTTCAAAGAGACCGATGAGGACGGCAACGGCTGCAATGTGCGCGAGGATGTGCTGACCCGTGACCTGACCGACCTGCGAACCACTACCCCCGGCGGGTGCAAGGTGGCCAGTGGCCGTCTGCAGGACCCATATACCGGACGGACCATCGAATTCGTCAGAGGCCCCAAGACCAGCTCGGCCGTACAGATCGACCATGTGGTCGCCCTGGAGAATGCCTGGCGGTCAGGAGCCAGCGAGTGGGACACGGCCCGTCGCTACCGCTTTGGCAACGACCCCTACAATCTTCTCGCCGTGGACGGCCCCGCCAACCAGGCCAAGGGGAGTGCCTCGGCTGACTACTGGCTGCCCGAGAACAAGGACTATCAGTGCTCCTATGTGGCCCGTCAGATAGGAGTCAAGGACAAGTACTCCCTGAGCGTCACCAGTTCGGAAAAGCAGGCCATGCTGGCCGTTCTGCATACCTGCCCAGGCCAGCCCCTTCCACAGGATCGCTGATTGCGAGCCTACAGGAGATCGACGCTTCCGTCGAAAGGGTTGACTGACAACTGACATCCTTCAATTGATGTCTTGTATTTACCGGTCTGTCGATCCTGCACCTTGCGATGAATCCGGTCAAATCCAGCAGGTACCGGAGAAAGACTCTCCGGTGATCATCAGTCCTGGGTCTTGGAGTCTGCAGTGGAGGCAGTGACGGCAGGCGCGTCGGTGTGGATGATGTGCATGTGGCGCAGAAGCATGCGGGTCATCTGGCGGCCGGAGCCAGCGCCGTTTCCGCGAACGCCGAAGTAGACCAGCAGGACCATGCCCAGGCAGATCAGTGCCGAAATGCGCAGGGCCCACTGCACGCCGAAGATGTTGGCTGCGATCTGGGTGGAGTGGCCTCCGCCCAAGGCGTTGTGGCGCAGGGCGGTGATGGACTCCATGAGGATGACCAGGATGGGTGCGCCGACAGCGCCGGCGATCTGCCGGGCCGTGTTGGTGACGGCAGAACCGGCGGAAACATCCTTGGGAGCCAGGTTGTTCAGGGACCAGGTGGTCAAGGGCATCAGTGTGAAGCCCATGCCGATCTGGCGGATGAACTGACAGATGGAGACCAGGCCGATCCAGGTGTTGGCACCGATCATGCTCATGGCGATGGTGCCCAGCAGCAGGACCGAGCAGCCGGTCATGGCTACAGGACGGGCTCCCCAGCGGTCCAACAGCCTGCCTCCGAAGAACTGGGCGATGGCGGTGCCGATGGCTCCTGGCAGCATGACCAGGCCGCTCATGGTGGCCGAGAAGCCGCGATCCGTCTGGATGTACATGGGCAGAATGACGGTGACCGAGCTGAAGGCGAAGAAGGACATGGAGGCGATGATGGTGCCCACAGTGAAGTTCCTGATCCGCAGCACATGCAGGTCCAGCAGGGGCTTGTCATGGTGAAGCTGGCGAAGAACGAACCAGATGATCCCGATCAGTCCGACCAGCATGAATGGCCAGGTCATGATGGAGGTGATGGGGAAGTTCTCGATGTTGGTGAAGCCGAACATAAGCCCGCCGAACCCGAAGATGGACAGGGCCACCGAAAAGAAGTCCGCCTTGACACTGGTGTCGCGTTGGCCGAAGTTGCGCAGGCCGAAGATGGACAGGAGCAGCGCCACAGCCCCGCAGATGCTCAGCGTCAGGAAGATGGAACGCCAGCCGTTGGCGTCGGTCTGCCAGCCGCCCAGGGTGGGGCCGATGGCCGGGGCCACACTCATGGCCAGACCTACGGTGCCCATGGCCATGCCGCGCTTGGCAAGAGGGTATATGGAGAAGACGGTGATTTGCAGGACGGGCCACATGGTTCCCGTGCCTATGGCCTCGAGGATGCGGCCCAGCAGGACCAGGGCGAAGGTCTGCGACTGCCAGCTCAACAGAGAACCCAGGGTGAAGACGGCCATGGAGGTGATGACGATCTGCCTGGTGGAGAAACGCTTGGTCAGAAAGCCGGTCAGCGGCACCATGACGCCCATGACCAGCTGGAATACCGAGGTCAGCCACTGGCCGGTGGTCAGGGTGATGTGGAACTCGTCCACTATGGTGGGCAGGGCCGAAGCCAGCTGTAGCTGGGTGAAGTTGCCCAGGAAAGTGATGACGGTCAGGATGGCCAGCGACAGGAAGGCTTCATGGGTGAGCTTTCCGTTGACGAAGGCTCCATCCTTGCTGAGGGTCCGCCCTTGCTTGGCGAGCTCCTGCTTCCTCATGCAACCACCACTTCCTCTGGGTTCGGTTTTCGCTGCGCATACCACTCCCTGCGGTGCCGTCCTAGAAAGCAAATCAGGGCATACCGATACCGGTGACACTAAGAAAAGAACAAGAGAGCTAAGCGTCTGACAATGACCTTATAATATACCCGGCTGTGGATTGTGATCGGGTTTTTCCACATGGCTGACGCGGATGTGAGGAGCTTGTCCGGCGGTCAGCGTTTCCAGTATGCTGTGTGAGGCGGGCTTCGCTAATGTGAATACGGGAAGGTCCAACACGGGCTGATAAGGACGGACGTTTGAAATGAAACGGCGGTCAAGGTAGGTAGCATGCACGCACATGGTCATGGTCGTGGAAGATTCACGGCCCTCCTCATGTCCCTGGCAATGATGATTTCCCTGGCGGCCTGCGGAGACAATGTCCCCGCCGATGGCGGCGGAACAGGCAATACTGCAGATCAGGCCCTATTCCAGGGCGAGTTCGCCGGATCTGGCGCATCCTCCCAGCAGAGCGCCGACGAGGCCTGGATAGCCGGTTTTCGCAAGCAGCATCCAGGGGCGCGAATCTCCTATGATCCGGCAGGTTCTGGTGCTGGAGTCAATGCTTTCCTGTCTGGTTCGACCATCTGGGCCGGCACCGATGCGCCGCTGACCGCCGACCAGCTTGAGCGCTCGCGCAAAGTCTGCGGTTCCGGTACAGCCTTTGACTTGCCCGTCTATGCCACTCCGATTGCTGTGGCCTACAATCTGCCTGATCTGTGGCCCAAGGGTTCAAGCGGCCATCTGCGGATGGACCCGGCTCTGATCGCCATGATCTTCTCCGGAAAGGTCACTAACTGGCGGGATCCGCGCATCGCAGCCCTCAATCCGGAAGCCGATCTGCCCGACCTGGACATCACCGTGATTCATCGTTCGGACAAGTCGGGCACCACGAAAAGTTTCCTCTCCTATCTGCACGACACGGCCGGATCCGCCTGGCCTTATCCAGCGGGCGAAAATTGGCCCAATGACCTGGGGCAGGGCGCCAAGGGCACTGCCGGAGTGGTCATGACCATGAACCAGGCGACGGGCACCTTCGGCTATGCGGACGCGGCCCAGACCACTGGGCTGGGCACCGTGGCCGTCCAGGTGGGGAAGACCTGGCAGCCGCCTACAGCCAAGAACGTGGCCAACCTGCTGGATGCGGCCCAGCGGGATCCACAGGTCAGTCAGCCTGGCCGGGTGGTTCTGACTGTGGATCACCGCACCAGCCGGGAGCACACCTATCCCATCGTCCTGGTCTCCTACAACGTGGTCTGCACTGCCTACCGAGATGATCGGGACGGGTCCAAGGCCCGGTTCGCCAAGGCCTGGCTGACCTATCTGCTGAGCGAGCAGGGCCAACGCATGGCTGCAGCCAACGCGGGCAGCGCCGAGCTGGGGGAGGGGCTGCGTAGCCAGGCCATGGCTTCGGTGGAGACCATCGGAGGGAAGTCATGAGTGACAAATCGGACCAGACCGCCACTCTGAACAAGGCCAAGCGGGTGGATCGGATCTTCAAGGCCTGCGCCACTGGTGCGGGCATTCTGATCTTGTTGGCCCTGGCTGCGGTCACCCTCTTTCTGATCCTGCGGGCCTTTCCGGCTTTCACCGGGGACCCGGATTCCCGAACCCAGGCCATCCTCTCCCTGAGCGGCGGACGGGCGAGCAACTTCCTGGGCTACGTGGGACCGCTGGTTTTTGGCACCATTCTGATTGCCGGCCTGGCCCTGCTCTTGGCCTTCCCCGTATCCCTGGGCATCGCCCTCTTCATTGGCTACTATGCCCCCGCCCGCCTGTCCACGCTGCTCAGCACGGTAATCGACCTGCTGGCTGCCGTGCCCTCGGTGATCTACGGCCTCTGGGGGGCTCTGGTCCTGGTTCCCAACATCACCGGCTTCTGGCGCTGGCTGTCTGTTCATTTGGGCTGGATTCCGCTCTTTTCCGGACCCGTTGCAGCCCCGGCCCGATCCGTGGCCACGGTGGCCCTGGTGTTGGCGGTCATGATTCTGCCAATCATCACCTCGGTCACCCGTGACATCCTGATCCAGGCCCCTCGATTGCAGCAGGAGGCCGCCTTGGCTCTGGGCGCCACCAAGTGGGAGATGATTCGGCTTGCGGTTCTGCCCTTCGGCCGCTCGGGCATTATCTCGGCCTCCATGCTGGGGCTGGGGCGCGCCCTGGGCGAGACCATGGCGGTGCTGATGATCCTCTCGCCAGGCTTCAGCTACTCCCTGCGGTTGCTGCAGGCTTCAAAAAGCCAAACAATCGCCGCCAACATCGCCGCCCAGTTCCCCGAGGCGGACTCCCAGGGCGTGGCCCTCCTGGTGGCCACCGGTCTGGTCCTCTTCATCATCACTTTTATTGTCAACTATCTGGCGCGCAGGATCACAGCAAAGGCGGGTGCATGATGGCAAGCCGAACTGATCGCGGTCCAGTTATCGATTTCGATCGCTTCAGACCAACCAGATCTTCCATCCGGGCGCGCAAGCGCAAGGACCTGCTGATGACCATCCTGATCGGGCTCTCCTTCCTGGTCGCCCTGATCCCGCTGGTTTCGGTGCTCTGGGTCAGCCTGTCCAGGGGGGTGCGACGGCTGACGCCGGACTTCCTCACTCACAACATGAGCGGAGTGGTAGGGGGCAACCCAACGCCGACCGGAGGCTACGGCGGTATCCTGCATGCGGTAATCGGAACCCTGGAGATCACCTTTGGATCCATGGTCATATCCATTCCGTTGGGTGTCATGTGCGCGGTCTACCTGGTCGAGTACGCCCATGGAGGCCGCCTGGCCAAGGCCATCAGTCTCATGGTGGACGTTATGAGCGGGATCCCCTCCATCGTGGCCGGCCTCTTCGCATTCTCCATGTTCGCCTTGGTGGTCGGACCGGGCACCGTCAACGGTCTGGCCGGTTCGGTGGCCCTCTCCCTGCTCATGCTGCCCACGGTGGTCAAGACCTCCGAGGATATGTTGGCCGTGGTTCCCAACGACCTACGAGAGGCGGCCTATGCCCTGGGGGTGACCAAGCAACGGACCATCACCAGCATCGTTCTGCGCACGGCCCTGCCTGGCATCGTCTCGGGCACCATCCTGGCTGTGGCACGGGTGATCGGGGAGACGGCACCCCTGCTGATAGCCTCGGGCTTCATCGCAACAACCAACCCCAACCTCTTCTCGGGGAGGATGACCACCCTGCCGGTCTTCGTCTACAACGAGTATTCCCAAGGGCTGGCCGTCTGCGGGCCAGGTGCTGACCCGGGGTGCCTGACAGACATCCACATGCAGCGGGCCTGGGCTGCGGCCCTGGTGCTGATCCTTATCGTCCTGCTGCTCAACCTGCTGGGACGGCTGGTCTCGCGCATCTTTGCGGTTGGGCGGACCCGTTGATCGCCGCCATGAGAGAAACGGAGGCCGGAACATGGGCCAACGCATAGACATCAACCACCTCAACGTCTACTACGGCGACTTCCTGGCCGTCCAGGACGTGAACATGCGCATCCAGGCCAACAAGGTCAC
The DNA here is from genome assembly GCF_016101165.1 of Bifidobacterium sp. W8114. Taxonomy (NCBI): domain Bacteria; kingdom Bacillati; phylum Actinomycetota; class Actinomycetes; order Bifidobacteriales; family Bifidobacteriaceae; genus Bifidobacterium; species Bifidobacterium sp. W8114. Next base: position 289,602 of record NZ_JACFRA010000003.1, read on the forward strand.
CGCCTTCATCGGTCCCTCCGGCTGTGGCAAGTCCACGGTCCTACGCACCCTGGACCGCATGCACGAGATCACTCCGGGGGCGCATGTGAGCGGGCAGGTGCTCTTGGAGGGGCGTGACCTTTACGGGCCGGATGTGGATCCGGTCGAGGTGCGACGGGACGTGGGCATGGTCTTTCAGAGGGCCAACCCCTTCCCGACCATGTCCATCCGGGAGAACGTCCTGGCTGGCATACGACTGAACAAGAAGCATATCGCCAAGTCGGACGCCGACGATCTGGTGGAGTGGGCCCTGCGCGGGGCCAACCTTTGGAATGAGGTCAAGGATCGCTTGGACAAGCCGGGCATTGGGCTCTCAGGCGGTCAGCAGCAGCGGCTCTGCATTGCCCGTGCCGTGGCCGTGCACCCCCAGGTCCTGCTCATGGACGAACCCTGCTCGGCGCTGGATCCCATTTCCACCCTGGCTGTGGAGGATCTGATCAACGAGCTTAAGCGGGACTACACCATCGTCATCGTCACCCATAACATGCAGCAGGCCGCCAGGGTATCGGACTATACAGCCTTCTTCAATCTCAAGGCCGTGGGTCAGCCTGGCCACCTGGTGGAGATGGACGACACCACCACCATCTTCTCCAATCCGCACGAGCAGGACACTGAGCGCTACATCTCCGGCCGCTTCGGCTGAGACTGAACCGGTCTGCGCACCCGTCCGTCAGGTATCATGGTTCCGGTATCCGCGGAAGGAGTGACGGCATGGGAGTACTGCTGGAACCGGCCACCCTCTTGGGCATCATCCTGGTGGGTTACCTGTTCAAGCGCCTTGGCCTCTTCCGTCCCTTGGACTACCGGGTACTGCAGACCATTGTGTTCGACCTGGTACTGCCCGGAGCCATAATTTATTCCTTCGCCACCAACCCCCACGATCCCAGCATGCTTTTGGTCTCGGCCTTCGCTTTTGTGGCCTCGCTGATTCCGCCCCTGGCAATCTTCCTGACCAGCAGGCATCGTCCCACGGCTCAGCGGGCTTTTCTTATGCTCAACGGATCGGGTTTCAACATCGGATGTTTTTGCTTCCCCATGCTCCAGTCGCTGCTTGGCACGGCGGCCCTGGTGCCCGCAGCCATGTTCGACATCGGCAACTCGGTCATGGTCTCCGCAGGAACCAACGTCATGACCCAGGGGCTCCTGCATATTCGACCGGGCCAGTCCTTGGATCCCGACGCGGGGGAGCCGGTCAAGCTGGATGACCCCGATGCCCGCAAACTCCATCGCAAGGCCACAGCCATCTCCATAACCAAGGGCTTTCTGAGCTCGCCCTCCTTCGACACCTACATGGTCATGGTGGTCTTCATGCTGACCGGGGCCTCACTGCCCGGATGGTCAGCGCAGATAACCAGACCCTTTTCAGTGGCCAATGCCTTCTGCTCCATGCTTATGGTCGGCATGCTCATGGAGTTGCCCGGCGGTCATGATGATGTCAAGGCCGTACTGCAGATTCTGGCCTGGCGACTGCCTTTCGGCATCCTGTTCGCCGCAGCAGCCTGGTATCTGCTGCCCTTCGGGCCTCTGGTCCGTCAGGCGGTTGCCCTGTGCTGCCTGGCTCCGACGGCGGTTTTCGCCACCATGTTCACCGACAAGGTTCTCGGCAACGCCCGTCTGGCGGGATTTACCCTAGCCCTGACTGCGCTGATTGGCGCCGTGCTCATGGTTTTGACGCACCTGCTGCTCGGCAGCCTCTGAGGATTCAGTCCTTCTTACTGTCTTTGTCCTGGTCGTTGCGCTCCTGCTCCTGGCGCAGGGTGCGGCCCTCGCGGGTGCGCTGCTTGTTTACTGTGGCTGCTGCAATACGCTCAGCAGCGCGCTCATCCTGTCCACGATCGACTTCGCTGTCATGGACGTGCTGATACTGCTTCTGATCGTCCTGGTCCCAATGATTGTTCCTGGCCATATACCCCTCCTCGAAAACGCCCTGTCCTTCAACTCATCCCCATGTGGGACGGCTTCAGGGCCGTGCCGGTATGCCGATTATAGGTGAGCGGAAAGTTCTGCAGCGGTATTGGAGCTCAATAGGGGGAACTTGTAACAGAAAAAGCCGAGAGCTCGTGATATTCTTCTCTTGTCTCATCGCCAAATAAGACAATAAGGAATCGAATATGCATAAGCTATTTCGGCTTTCGGATAATAATACCACAGTCTCTACGGAAGTGGTAGCAGGCATCACCACCTTCTTCGCCATGGCCTACATCATCGTGGTCAATCCCTCGGTGCTTTCCACGGCGGGCATGCCCTGGGGTGCCGTCTTTCTCGCCACTTTGATTGCTGCGATCATCGGTACCCTGATCATGGGGCTGGTGGCCAACGTGCCCTACGGCGTGGCGCCAGGAGTCGGGCTGAATGCCTTCTTCACCTTCACCGTGGTCAAGGGATTGGGCTTCACCTGGCAACAGACCATGTGCATGGTCTTCCTGTGCGGCCTGATCAACATTTTGGTCACAGCCACCAAGCTGCGCAAGATGATCATTCAGGCAATTCCGCCCCTGCTCCAGCATGCCATCGGCGGCGGCATCGGCGTCTTCATCGCCTATGTGGGTCTGCTCAATGTGGGCATCATCAAGTTCGCTCCCGACAAGACCTCGGCGGCTGGTGCCAACCCTGGGCTGACAACCTTCAACACCCCCGGTGTCATCCTCTTCGTCATCGGCCTGTTACTGACCATCTTCCTCTTGATCTTCAAGTTCAAGGGCCACTTGGCTTTCATCAACAAGGGAGCCTTCGTCATAGCCATCATCGTGGTTACGTTGCTGGGTATCCCCATGGGGATCACCAACATGGCCAAGTCGGTCGATCTGGGCCAGGCCTGGTCGCAGCTGCCGCAGACTTTCCTGGCCATTTTCACTCAGGATGGGTTCCCTGCCCTCTTCTCCGATCCGGCCAGGCTGCCAGTGGTTCTGGTGACCATCTTCGCCTTCTCCCTGTCGGACACCTTCGACACCATCGGCACCTTTGTGGGCACCGGCCGGCGTTCAGGCATCTTCTCCGCCGAGGATGAGCAGGCTCTGGAGAACGGCCGCGGCTTCAGTTCCAAGATGGACAAGGCCCTGTTCGCCGACGCTACGGCAACCTCCATCGGAGCGCTCTTCGGCACTTCCAACACCACTACTTATGTGGAATCCGCAGCGGGCATCGCAGCTGGTGGTCGGACTGGTCTGACCTCGGTGGTCATCGCCATATGCTTCGCGCTTAGCGCCGTCTTCGCTCCGTTGATCTCCGCTGTGCCCTCGGCGGCCACTGCGCCTGTTTTGGTCATTGTGGGCTGCATGATGATGAGCTCCTTCGCCGAGATTGAGTGGGGCGAGCTGTCTGAGGCCATTCCGGCCTTCTTCACGGCCATCTTCATGGGCTTTGCCTACTCGATCTCCTACGGTGTGGCCGCCGGCTTCATCACCTACAGCCTGACCATGGTCTGCAAGCGCAAGGGCAAGGAGGTCCACCCCATCATCTGGGGGGTCTCGGCTCTCTTCATTCTGGACTTCGTGCTTCAGGCTGTGCTTTAGCAGGATTCGGCAAACACAAGCCATCCACAAGCAGCATACGTCTGGATTATTGCTCAGCTGTGCCGGTAATAGTCACGCTGTTGTCAGATTGATCTGACTGTTTGAGGGTGTGTATAGAGCAAATCAGGCACAGAGACCACAACAGGGCCCCGCCACTACATAGGTGGCGGGGCCCTGCTCGTACGTGACCGTCAGTGCTTGTGCCGAGCGGCTGCTTTTCCGCCTTGCACGCTTTGCGTTTCAAGACGTTGCCGTCTGGCCGCCAGGCCACCGACTGTGGCTAGTGAGCCGACCATGATGGTGGCTAAGATGCCTGCCTCTCCGGTCAGAGGGAGGACGCCATAATGGATGAAACGGAAGGTATTGGTTTCATCGTTGGGTTGTGGAGCCCCGTTGAGAGTCCAGACGATGCTGACAGTCGTGTCACCGGCCTGATGGTTTGGCGTCAGCACGGTCCAGGCGCCGTCCTGTTGATCTGTGGAGCTTAGGCTGGTTCCGCTGACGCCTCCGAATTGCACTGTGGACGGGGTGCCGAGCCTGAAGGGGAAGAGCACGCTGACAGGCGAATAGACCGTCTCTGTCGCATTGTTCCCCAGCCTTCCTTGGCTGTTGTCTCCCCACCCCAATGTGCCGCCGTCGGATGCTACGGCCAAGGTGTGCCCAGTGCCGGCGCAAACCTTGACGAAGTGGTCAATGCCTGATGGATTGCTCATCCTGGTTGGCCTGTTCAGACTGCCTGTGCCTCCGGTCCCCAACATGCCTGATGAGTTTTGACCCCAACCCCAGATGTTTCCGTTCTGGTCCAGTGCCAGTGAATTACCGCTGACCCTGCTGCCTGTCAACTGAGTGAACGTGCTGACATTTGCAGGCATGGCTACCATGGACGGAGCAGTCCTCGTGGTGGTGTCGCCCAGGCCGAGCTCCCCATTGCTGTTCCCGCCCCAGGACCATATGCGTCCCAGATCATCAAGGGCGAAGGAGTGGCCGCTGCCTGCAATGATCTGCGCAGGATTGAAGCCGCCTGATGGATTGGTGCCCGGCTTGGCTTGAACAGGTGTGGTGGTGTAGCCATTAAGCGCCACATCACTCGTATTACCCAGGGCACCGTTCTGGTTCGATCCCCAGCCCCAGGCACGGCCTTGGGTGTCAGTCGCCAGGGAATGTGAGCCGCCCGCACTGACCTGTGCATAGTGGAATCCCGTCGTTTCGCCTTGCGGGGTTGCGACCTGGACGGGTCTGGTGGTAATCCCTGTCGTCGCCACAGTGCTTGAAGGAACGCCCAGTTTGCCGAACTCATTGGACCCCCAGCCCCAGGCTCTGCCCTGCCCGTCTACGGCGAGGACATGAGTGATTCCTGCACTGATGCCAGTGAGAGTGAAGTTTGTTGCCGTCATCCCGCTCGGGGCTTGCACACGAATCGGGCTGGAGCTGTATGCAGATGAGCCATTGGTGGCAACGGCATTGCTGCCCAGCTGTCCGGAGCTGTTGAGTCCCCAAGCCCAGACGTGGCCCTGACCATCCAAGGCCAAGGAGAAACCTGTTCCTGCGCTGACCTGTGTGAATCGGTTCACGCCTGTCGGTTTGGGAATCTGAACCGGGGTCAAGCGGTCCGTTGCGGTCCCATCGCCCAACTGCCCGTATTTGTTGGCACCCCAAGAATAGACGTTTCCATCCGACCCCAGAGCCAATGAATGATCATCGCCGGCGCTGACCTGACTGAACCTAATGCCTCGCGCTGCAGGTGGAACCAGGGTCACCTTGGTCTGACCGCTGTCGGGGCCCTGGTTGGGGGATATGGTCCATTGCCCGGCGCCGGCCGTCCAGTGGGCTGTCAGTTTCGTGGGACCCTTGACGGGGGAAGAAAAGTCGTAGGCTACATCGCCGTTGAACCAGCCGTCGAATAAAAAGCCCGGTCGGGTCGGGTCTTGATCCGGTCTGGAAGCCGTCTGGTCCTCGATGACTGACTGACTGGTGGGCTGGCTGCCGTCGGCCTTGTCGAAAGTGACGACATAAATGGGCGGGTCATAGGTGTAATCCAGGATCTCATCGGGTTGCGGACCATAGAGATTCCAGGTAATGGCCGCTTTTATTTGACCTTTCCTATGAGCTGGCGTCGCCACCTGCCAGTTTGTACCTGCTCTTTTGAGATCGCGGCCCAGTGTTCGGTCGAATTTGACCGCAGTAACATCTGGCGAAAGCGGGAAAGCAGCCAAGCTTGGTGTCAGCCTCATTGCCTGGCTATTATCCGTGCCTATAGGAACGGTTGGATCGCCTAGCTGTCCGCCGTTGTTCCATCCCCAGGTGTACAGGTTTCCATCCGATCCTAATGCAGATGATTCTCTCCATCCTGCATTGATCTGAGTCCAAGTGAATTTTTGGGCAGTTGAGGAAGTTGATTGATCGACAATGTGCGGTCTACTGATGTACGAACCGTCGGTGTTTATATCTTTGATCCCTAGTTGGCCGTATTCGTTAAGCCCCCAGGAGTAGAGATTGCCGTCCGAGCCAATGGCCAGGACGTGATCGTCTCTTACCATGACTCGAGCCCAGGTGAATCCTGCCGATGCCCCGTCGGGCGGGGATATGAGAGTGGGCGTCCTTCTGTCTTCAGCATTGCTGCCATCTCCTAGCCGTCCGTACCCGTTCCATCCCCAGGCGTAAAGATCCCCATTCGTGCTGATTGCGAAACAAGATGTATCTCCTGCGCTGAACTGGGAAAAGGTAACGCCGGCGGGTTGACGGACCGGAACAGGAGTAAATCGCTGAATGTCAGTCCCGTCACCCAAGCGGCCGCTGGTGTTTAAACCCCAGGCGTACAATTGCTTATCTGAGCCTAGGGCCAGAGAATGATACCGTCCAGCACTTAACTGAGTGAAAGTGACTCCGGCTGGCGTGCTGACAAGTACAGGTTTGCTACTGTATGCAGCTGGATTATCGCTGCCTGTAGGGACGCTGGTGTTACCGAGCTGGCCGTACCCGTTCCATCCCCAGGCGTAGAGATTGTGATTTGAGCCCAATGCCAGGGTGTGATCCCATCGGGTGCTTACTTGGGTCCAAGTGAATTCATTTGAGACACCGGCAGGTTTCGGAACCTTGACGGGAGTCAACTTGTTTTCGGTAGTTCCATCACCAAGTTGTCCACGGGTATTGTTTCCCCAAGCGTAGAGGTTGCCGTCAGAACCGATAGCAAGAGATGAATGGTCGCCGGCGGCAATGGTAGTGAAAGTGAATTGGTCTGATGCATTGGCTGGTTTGTTTGTTTTCACTGGAGTTTGCCGCAAAGTGGTGCTGTTGTCGCCCACTTGCCCTGAACTGTTATCACCCCAGGCATAAAGACTTCCATCCGACCCAAGAGCCAAGGAATGGGTTGCTCCTGAAGTAATCTGAGAGAATTTGATACCACGGGTCGCTGGGGGAGTCAGAGTCACTGTGGTGCCTCCCAATGCGGTTCCGTGTGCAGGTGAAAGGTACCAATGGCCGTCTCCAGCTGTCCATTTTGCGCTCAGTTTCAGATTGCTGGTGACGGGCTGGTTGAAGTCGTAGGCTACTTGGCCGATGAACCAGCCGTCGAAGAAGTATCCGTGCCGGGTGGGATCGGCCGGGCGTTTCGCCAGACCTCCCGATGGCATGGTCTGAGTGGCAGGGGTCGCTGTGTCAGCCTGGGTTGTGTCAAAGGTGACCGAACATTGATTATTGGGGCAGGAGCTTGTCGATCGGGTGGAAGGGGCAGAGTTTGCTGAGGTCAGTGCAGTGGGGGATGGAAAAGCAGGGGAGGGTGTTGTTTGGATAGGGGAATCTGGCTTTTGGGCCACTGTCGGCGTGGGGGTATTAGAGGGAGTTTGAGTTGAGCCAGATATGCCCGGAATCAGACCCCCCCCCCCCCCTGATTTTCTACGCTTTGCGATGCTGTTGGGGATGCAGTGGCATCCGCTTGTGCCAGGTCGATTCCCGAGAGATTTGCCAATACGAGCACTGATGCGACAATAGCTGCAAGAGAAGCTATGCAGCATGCACGACTCCTAGGTGACGATTGCATACGGTCTCCTTCGAAAGCAACAGCGCATGCAACGTGGCACCTGCATCCCCGACTCAATCCCCAAGACCAGCTTGCATGACGTTCAACCGCAATTAGTCTATCACGGCCCTGAAATACTGGGGTTTCATTCAGGCTTTGCCCCTGCCTTGACCATCGAATTGTAGGCAGGTGATCAACTGATTGCTTCTTAGGCAAAAAAGAACTTCCGGCAAGCCGAACCGGCCTGCCGGAAGTTCCCGATTGAGTTGTATGGAAACCAATCAGTACCAATTGGTCGCTTGGGATTGGGCCCATGCACCGCATGGGTTCCCGTAACGGCCCTGGATATAGCCCAGTCCCCAAACAATCTGGGTATGAGCATCGGTCTGCCAGTTGGGACCGGCCGAGGCCATCTTGCTGCCAGGCAATGCCTGAGGAATGCCATAGGCACCCGATGGGTTGGATGCATTGGTTCGCCAGCCCGACTCCTTATTCCACAGCTGAACCAGGCAGGTGAACTGGTCTTCTCCCCAGCCGCGGGAGGTGACCAGACCGTGGGCGATGCTTTGGGCTTCGCCCACAGGGACTGTAGTGGTGGTCGAGCCGACCTGCGCAGGTGTGCCACCGCCGGTGCCCACCAGCACTACCTTGTCGACGGGAACCGTCTTGACGAACGAGGCGAAGATATTGCTGGTCAGGTTCTTGTTGCCGGCTGCAGTGACCAGGCTGGTGGTCTCCATGACGCCGTTCTGGCCCTCCGTCTTGACCTTGGTGGTTCCTGCCGGAAGGGAGCTGGTCTTCTCTTCAATGGTGTTGAAGGGAATGGGCGACTCTTCCGTCTTGACCTGGGCGTCAGCTCGGTCGATGCGGATGACGGTCTTTTCATTGACGCGAGTGGTAAGGGACGGGTTGATCTGGTCCCCCGGCTGCAGGGTGATGTCCCCGGCCTCCAGAACGGATTTGACATCGGTGAAGCCTGTGCCCAGGACCACCTTGTTCTTCCCGTTGATCTGTACATTCACGTAGGAGGTGTTCGCGTTAGCGCCGCCCGCTCCGTTGCGGATGGCCTGCCTGGTGCTGCCACGGGATACCGTGTCCCGATCCTGGGTGGCGGAATAGGACGTTACGCCTGAATTGGCTGAGCTTTCAGTGGATGTGTAGAAGTCGCGCGAGACGAAGCCTGCGCCAACGACCATGCCGAGAACAGTGACACCGGCAGCCAACCGCAGCCACTGACGCCTGGTCAGAGCCTTGACCGCACTCATCCGTCCTCTACGGTGGTTCGCCATTACTCTCCTCTGTTGGACCGACAGATCCTCAGTGATCAGTCGACGTAACGCTTCCTATCGACCGCATGCTTCCGGTAGCTCCGAAAGGGTCACTGGACAAACACATCACTACTTTAGTGCAAATCGGCCGTGGAGCCAACTTGACCTACTCAGGCCTGTGCCGGGGTTGACAAATCAGCCTTGCGGGCCTGATCGATCAGGTCGTCCAGGTCCGAAGACCTGAGAGCACCGGCCTGCTTGAAGATAATCTGGCCCTGCTTGGTGATCATCAGCGTGGGCACCGCCTGGATGTCGGCGGCCGCGGCCAGATCCTGGTTCTGGTCGATGTCCACCTTGCCGAAGACGATGTCGGTGTTGGCCTGCGAAGCCTTCTCGAAAATGGGGCCGAAGGCCTTGCAGGGTCCGCACCAGGTGGCCCAGAAGTCAATCAGCACCAGGTCGTTGTCCTTGATGGTTTGCTCGAAGTTTTCCGAAGTAATAGTCGTGGTGGCCATGATAACGCTCCTTGAAGTCGTTTGACTGTCGCGCGGGAAGCTCCCGTGCTTAGCAACCGCTTTCAATCATCAGCATTCCATCAAGGCTGGAGAAAGCGCCCGAATATGCTCTGGGTGGAGATGTCCGCCGGGGTCACGTGGGCGGTCAAGACTGGTACGGATAATGGAGCCATGCCAGTGCTGAACGACGAGATTCCCGATGATGACGACTTCGATGCCGATCGCGACCGTGGCGCCTTCTCACACATCACCCCAGAGGACTTCAACCGGGGTTTTTCGGGCTCGAATCCCCCCGGATGGCTGGATCGTGATGCCATCGACCGTGCCCGGCGCTGCCTGCCCATGCCCTATGTGGAGGTGGTACCGGTTCGCGTGGATGACATGAGCGCCGTCACCCAGGTGGGAACCCTTCTGCGTGTGGATGACCAGGGCAATATCGAGCGCACCCTGATCACCGGACGGATCCTTTACCACGAGACCATCAGGGAGGCTCTGGCCAGAAACATCGCCAAGGATCTGGGCCAGCTGGCCCTGCCCATGCTGCCTGCAAGCCCCCAGCCCTTCACCGTGGCCGAGTTCTTCCCGACGCCGGGGGTCTCGGAGTACTACGATCCGCGCCAGCATGCCATCGCTCTGTGCTACCTGGTGCCGGTGGCCGGGGACTGCAAACCCCAGGACGAGACCCTGGACGTGGAGTGGATCGATCCCAAGGGCGATATGCTGGAGTCCTTCATGAGCCAGATGCCCGGCGGGCACGGCAAGGTGCTGATGAGCGCCCTGACCTGGGCTGGTGCACTGTGAGCCGCGAATTCTTGGAGGCGGGCATGACCATTGCCAATACCGTATACCGTCATGGGGAGGGGCTGCCGCTGGTCCTGGTCCATGCTTTTCCTGTGGATCACCGCATGTGGGATCGGTGCGCGGCCTCGCTGATTGACCAGGCTGATCGCGCGGGCATGACCCCCTTCCCTGTCTATGCTCCGGATATGCCCGGAGCAGGCGATTGCCCCCTGCCCGAGCCGGCTTCCTGCGGTCCTGCAGATTCTGACGGTGCCCTGCCTGGTGCGCTGGATGCCATGGCTCGAGCCTTTGTGGACATGATCGTCGCCACGGGTGCGCAGAAGGCCATTTGGGTCGGGCTTTCCATGGGAGGCTACCTGGTCGAAGCCATAGCCAGGCTTTACCCGCGGATGGTGGCCGGGCTGGCCCTGTGCGACACCACCATGATGGCTGACCGACCGGCATCCCGGGCCAACCGCCTGCAAATCGCCCGAACCTGCGAGGAGGAAGGGAGGCTTGATCCGGTCATGCACTTTGCCAGACCCCAGGAGGGTGATTCCACGGTCAAGCGTTCACCCGCCTTCGTGCAGACCATGACCGAATGGATACAGTCCCAAGATCCCAGGGGCATTGCCTGGCGGGAGCGGATGGCTGCAGGCCGTCCGGATCAGAGCGATCTGGCCGGCCGCATCATGGTGCCCGTGGCCCTGGTCAGCGGCCGCTGCGACCCATCCAGCCCCCCAAGCACCATGGAGCCGCTGGCCCGGACCATGCGTCAGGCCGGAACCGACGTTACTTTTGCCGCCATCGACGACTGCGGCCACTTCAGCGCCGTCGAGCATCCGGATCAGGTGGCCGCGGCCCTGCTGGACCTGGTCGGTCGCGTGGGGAGGCAGTCATGAGCGATCCCGATACGGTCTTCTCCCCGCTGGCGCTTACCGGGCCTCTGCCCTTCCTTCCCCTGGCCCAGGGGGATGTGGACTACGACACGGCGTCTCGGCAGCAGCCCGGGCTGATTGACCATCTGCTGGACCAGGACGGCACGGGGGTCATCCTGGTGCGGGGCGAGAAGGTGGCCGTGCCCAGAGGCAAGGGGGCCTTGGCTGGTCGCACTGGGGTCAGCATCCGTCTGGCCACCTTGCCCGCTGCATACTTGCGAGGTCCTCTGGCAGGCTCGACAGACCAGTCTGAGCCGCCCTGCTACTACCTGGGGACGTTCGACCGACAGGCATGGCTGGCCATGGATCTGGATCTTGCCTGCGCCGGTCGGGCTGCCCAGGATCCCCTTCGTGACCTGGCTCAGGCCGCTGATCAGCGCTTTGACTGGCTTGCCCTGCGTGAGTATGCCCCTCATGGTCGTCCGCGTCAGGTAGGCCTGGCGACTTGCGCGGTCGCCCTGTCACGATGGCATGGACGCCAGGCCTTCTGCCCCCGCTGCGGCGCACCGGTCCATCCCTGTCAGGCCGGATGGGCCCAGATCTGCCAAGGGGTTGCATCGGGGGACAGACACACGCTCTTTCCCCGCATTGAGCCCGCAGTGATCATGGCCGTGGTGGACGGCCGCGATCGGCTTCTGCTCCAGCACAACCAGAAGTGGCCTCCTGGCTTTCGTTCGGTCACTGCCGGATTCGTGGAGGCTGGCGAGAATCTGGAGCATGCAGTCCGGCGGGAGACCTTGGAAGAGGTGGGCCTGAACCTGGGGGAGATGCGGTACCTGGGCTCACAGCCCTGGCCTTTCCCCTCCTCTCTGATGGTGGCCTTCAGAGCCAGATCCCTGAATACGGACATCCGGGTGGATGGTCAGGAGACTGATGATGCCAACTGGTTCACACGGGAGGAATTCGGGACCGCTTTGGCTGCTGGCCGGTTGCACATACCCCAGGCGGCCAGTGTGGCCAGGTACATGATTGAGCAGTGGTACGGCAGCGAGCTCTGATTCATCGGGGTGGCGCCGCGACCACGGACCTGGTCTCGTCGTAAGATATTTCAAGGAATTGACAGCAGCGAAAGGTGTGTTGTGGCTATGGAGGAGCAAGAAGAGCCTCGTATCTCTGATGTCGACCAGGCTGAAACAGTGACCTTGCCGCCGACGATGGGCAACGGGCCCGATCCTGTGGACCTGTTCGCTGACGGAGAAGCAGAGCGGGCTTTCGGCGCAGGTGCCAGCCACAAGGCTCCTTCGAGCGGTCATCGGGGACGTACCATCCTGGCTCTGCTCCTTTTGGTTGTGCTGATTCTGGTGGGTTGCTGGTTCGGCGCCCGTGCCTTCTTCCGCGATCGGGTGGCCCCCGGTGTAACCCTGGGAGGACAGGTCATGATGGGTCGGACCAAGGATCAGGTCAGTCAGATCGTCGATCGGCAGGTACGTGACTCCCAGGTGGAGATCAAGGGTGAAGGCACATCCGCCCGGGCGGGGCTGAAGGACTTGGGTGTAAGCGTGGATTCGGATGCCACGGTCACCAGGATCATGGATGCCAAGGGCTCCGCAGGCATCTCCCGGCTGAACCCTTTCCACGGCGAGGCTGTGCCGCTGGTGGCCGAGCGGGATCAGCAGGCCATGGACAAGTATCTGACTGAACGTTTCGTCCCCAGTCAGGACCGATCCGTTCCCTCGACCATCGTCTTCGACCAAGGCGCACATGCTTTCCGGGCCCAGGAGGGTCGCGGCGGCAAGGCGCCTGAGCTGGATCGCGTGCAGGATGCCGTCTCCTCCTTGATAGACAAGCCTGGCAGGCGTCTGGCCGTAGGGGTGGTCTACAAGGACGTGACCATGCCCATCAGCCTGGACACCGCCGATAAAGTGGCCTCTCAAGCCAACCAGCGACTGGGCAAGGACTTGGTCATCAAGGGTGCCGACGATGACCTTATGACGGTCCCGGCCGCCACCGTGGCTACCTGGGTCAAGCCAGTCACCGATCTGCAAAAGGGGACCATGGAGCTAGGCTTCGATCGGCAAGCCATCAAGCAGTATCTGGATCAGGAGCTGGCCCGACAGCTGAACCGGGATATGGTCACCGCCGTCAACGTCAAGAACACCAAGGGCGATGTGGTGGCCGAGACCACCAAGGGAGTGGACGGTGTCCGGGTCACGGATGTGTCCGCAACGACAGATCTGGTCGTCAAAGCTCTGCAAGAGGGCGACACGAGCCCGGTCCAGGTGAAAGCCGAGATTACGCCCCACAAGGAGCAGACACGGGTGGCCCGCTACGACGTGCCCGACGGCGACACCTGGATTCGGGTCAACCTCAGTGACCAGACTGCCACCGCCTACCACGGCACCACCCCGGTCAAGACCTTCCCCATATGCTCAGGCAAGCCCCGTGACGACAGATGGTCCGACACCGGCACCTTCTTCATCTATCTTCGCCACACGGTCCAGACCATGCGCGGGGATGGCTACGTCTTGCCCAATATCACATGGGTCTCCTACTACAACGGCGATGAGGGCTTCCACACGGCCAATTGGAACTCTGTCGGCATCGCCAAGGGAGACCCCAGCAACTACGGATCCCACGGCTGCATCAACATGTATGAGCAGGACGCCAAGTGGATCTTTGACAACGCCCCGGTCGGGACCATGGTCAAGGTTGAGGGGCAGGTTCCGTCGGGTCCGGCCCGCTAGGAGCGCCTGCCGCGGCAGACGGCCGAGTAGGCTGGAACCATGAGCGATGAACACAGTGATGGAACTTCCCGTCTGGATGTGCCCGAACACCTGCGGTATTCCCAGGATCATGTCTGGATTGACCCCAGTCAGTCCCCGGCGCCCATGGGCGTGACCGAGTATGCGGCGGACCAGCTGGGAGACCTGGTTTTTCTGGACCTGCCCGAGACCGGCACCCACGTCGATGCCGGGGATGAGGTCATCGAGCTGGAGTCCTCCAAGGCTGTCGAGCCGGTGGTCTGCCCGGTGGCGGGTACCATCGCCTACGTCAATAGGGCGGCCTCGGACGACCCGGAGGTCATCAACTCCGATCCCTACGGGGAAGGCTGGATAGCCAAGATCGACCTGGAGGACGATGAGCCCGATTTGATGAGCGCCGAGGAGTACGGTCAGCTGCTGAAGAGCCTGAACTGACGGTCCGGTTATGACCAAGCGATCCGGACGCAATGAAGGATCTCTGCGGGTCCGGTCGGTCAGCACGACTTTCGATTCAGCCGCGCCCGGGGAGGGCATCGAGAGCAGACCGGCTCCGGTGCGTCTGCTACGGCGTCTGATTACCGGTGCCTTCGACTTGTGGGTGGGCCTGTCCATCAATATGACCGGGCGCCTGGGCTGGTCGGCCGACGTTCAACCCTATGTGGGCTACGGTACCGAGTCATACTCCCGTTTGATTTGCCGTACCATTCTGACTGACGGCCGCAGACGTGAGGATCCGGCAATACGTGGCATCCGCGGCCTGCTGACTGTACCTGCGCCTAGAACCAGGGTCAGGCTGGCCATCGACAGCACGGCCATCGGGAGGGTTCAGGTAGGCGATTCCTCGGTCTACGATGCCGTCGATCCAAGCCGCAGCCTGAGTGCGGATGCGGTCTTTTCCGACCGATCAGGCTACCTGGATCTGGTGGCCGAGCATCGGCTGACCCCAGGCGTGCACCGGGTCTCCTACCAGGTTCGGGGCCGCCGGCCAGTGGACGCGCCTTTATACATCGTGCCCGGTCAGACTCCTGTCGGCGTCATATCCGACGTGGACGACACCATCATGATCAGCCAGGTGCCCAATCATTGGAAGGCTGCCTGGAACCTGCTCCTGTCAGACCCGCACCGCCGGTCTTCGGTGCCGGGCATGGCCGTGCTTTACAACCGCATCCGCGATCTGGACCCCCGGATGCCTTTCTTCTACCTGTCGGCCTCTCCTTGGAATGTCGAGGGATCCATACGCGGCTTCATCCATGACCACGGATTTCCGGCCGGCCCCCTGCTGCTACGGGATCTGGATCCCCGGCCCAAGACCTTCGTGCCTTCCATCGTGCAGCACAAGATGGAGTTCATCCACCAGCTCATGGCCGACTTTCCCAAGATGCGCTTCGTGCTCATGGGCGACGACGGGCAGAGCGACCCCTCCACCTTCGCCCAGGTGGTACGGCAATATCCGGGCCGGGTTCTGGCAATCGGCATCCGTCAGCTGAGCCCCCAGGAGACCGGGCTGGGAACCTTGGTCAAACGCACTGCCACCCAGCCGATGCCAGTGACGGAGGTGCCGGTCTTTTACGGGACCACAGGTGCCAATTTGATGCGAACCCTGCTGCCTTATCTGCGTCGTTGTGCCCGAATATAATCGCCCCATGAGTTTTTCGGCCGTCAATCCCGTTCCTCCACGTGCACAACGCCGTCCCTCTGATCGATGCTTCCATGGGGATCACTTCGAGGATCCATACGAGTGGATGCGCAACCGGGAGGATCCGGCCACCGAGGCCTATGTGTGTGATCAGAACCGATACTGCCAGGAACGGCTTGCCGGTCAGGAGGGTTTGCGGGCCACCCTGCTCAAGGAGTTCACCGACCGGGTACAGCAGACCGACATGTCGGTGCCCACCCGGATGCACGGCTACTGGTACTTTTCCCGGACGCTCAAGGGCCAGGAGTATGGGGTGCAGTGCCGCCTGCCGGTGCGCGACCAGGATGATTGGGATCCCCCCGCCGTCCAGGCTGATGCGGCGCCTGGATCCATGCCGGGTGAGGAGGTCATCTTCGATGCCAACGCCGAGGCCAAGGGGCATGACTTTTTCTCCCTGGGGTGCCTGGACCTGAGCGTCGACGGCCGGTGGATGCTCTATGGACTGGACACCAAGGGCAATGAACGCTACGACCTGCGCATCCGGGATTTGGCCGAGAGCCGAGACCTGCCTGATCGGATCGACCAGGTTTCCTCCGGGGCAGTGCTGACTCCCGACGGCCACTGGGTCTTCTACACCGGCCTGGACAAGGCCTGGCGTCCGGACACGGTCTGGAGGCATAAGGTGGGCACTTCGGCCGATCAGGATGTCATGGTCTACCAGGAGGCCGATGAGCGCTTCTGGGTGGGGCTGGGCCTGAGTTACGACGAATCCGCCATGCTGATTGCCACCGGGTCCAAGACCACCAGCGAGGTGCTCATGCTGGACCTGAAGGATCCGCAGGGGGAGTTTGTACCCTTGATCCCCCGCAAGGAGGGGGTCGAGTACGACATCAGCCTGGCCCGGTTTGAAAATGCAGGTCCGGCGGGACAGGACCTGCCGGTGGCCGTGGTCTACCACAATGTGAACAACCCCAACTTCGAGGTGGACCTGATCGATCTGCGTAGCCACCATCCGCCATTTCAGCTGGGAGAAGGGATACGGTTGGCCCAGGGCAGTCCATATGGCTGCGAGCGCTCCGGAGACCTGTCCTCCCTGCCGCCCGAGAAGTCTTATCGGGACCCGGGCAATCCGGCCATCCTCCAGGGCGCTCGCGGACTGGGCATCGAGGGGCTGGGCATCCACCGCAGCTTCGTGGTCCTGACCTACCGGGCCGACAGTCTGCCCCACATGGCCGTCATCGGCAAGGACCAGGCGTTGGAGGATCTGCGGGCGGGCCGGCCTTGGCGCTTCCGTGAGGTCCTGCCCGACCAGGGCAGGAACGGTATTGATCGTCTCTACAGCATCGGCCCCACGGACAACCCCTCCTACCAGGCTCCCGGGCTGCGCTACATCCGGGGCAGCTATGGAACCCCGGCTGAGTTGCGGGAGCTGGATCCGGTCCGGGGTGTGGATCGGCTGCTTAAGCGGGCTCGGGTTTTAGGCGACTTTAAACCTGAGCATTACGCGGAGCGTCGGATTCTGGTCCGCGTCAGGGATGGGGCCCTGGTACCGGTCTCGCTGGTCTGGCGGCGGGGGATGCATCCTGGGCTGGATGCCTCTGGCAGGACCGGGCCCGATGACACGATCATCCAGGCCCCAGACCATCCCGAACGCCGTCCCTGGCCGGAACAGGATCCGGACAGGCCCGCACCCATGTTCATCACCGGGTACGGAGCCTACGAGATCAGCCAGGACCCCGGCTTCTCCACCGGTCGGCTCAGCCTGTTGGACCGGGGCGTGCTCTACGTGGTCCCCCATGTGCGCGGCGGTGGGGAGATGGGCCGCGCCTGGTACGAGCAGGGCCGTCGGCTGCACAAGGTCAACACTTTCCTGGACTTTATCGACGTGACTGCCGCACTGCAGGCCCAGGGCTGGGCGGATCCCCGTCATACGGTGGCCAACGGCGGGTCGGCCGGCGGGCTGTTGATGGGTGCCGTGGCCAATATGGCTCCCCAGCTCTATGCCGGCATAGAGGCGGATGTGCCCTTCGTGGACGCGCTGACCAGCATCCTGGATCCGGACCTGCCGCTGACCGTGACCGAATGGGACGAGTGGGGAGACCCCCTGCATGACCAGCAGGTCTACCGGTATATGCGCTCTTACTCGCCCTACGAGAACGTTCCTGACGCTGATCGTCGGCGCCGGCTCTTCGGCGGCGACCACTTCCCTGCCATCCTGGTGACCACATCCATGAACGACACCCGCGTGCTCTACGTTGAGCCGCTCAAGTGGGTGGCCAGGCTGCAGGAGCCCCAGGTGGGGGCCGATGCGCTGATCAGAATCGAGGTCCAGGCAGGCCACGGGGGCATCAGCGGACGTTACCGGCAGTGGGAGGAACTGGCCTTCGAGAACGCCTGGTGCCTGTCCATCATGGTCCCCGAAAGCCGCTGATCCGGTCCTGTCCGGGATTCGGTCGGGGCCGGGAATGGGGCTTGGCAGGCTCGTTATGCTCGGGGTATGACAAATAGCAAGCAGAAAACATATCACATTGCGGTCATTGCCGGTGACGGCATCGGCAAGGAGATTGTTCCCCAGGCTCAGGCCGTCCTGGAGAAGGTTACCCGAGGCAAGGCTGACATACGATACGAGGACTTCGACCTGGGCGCTGAGCGCTACCTGCGTGATGGAGCCGTTCTGCCCGACGAGGATCTGGACCGGCTCAAGCAGCAGGATGCCATCCTTCTTGGGGCCATCGGCGATCCACGCATCAAGGCCGGCATCCTGGAGCGGGGACTGCTGCTCAAAATGCGTTTCGAGCTGGACCAGTATGTCAATCTACGGCCTTCCAAGCTCTACAAGGGCGTGGTGTCGCCACTGGCCAATCCGGGCGACATCGACTTCGTGGTCGTGCGGGAGGGCACCGAGGGGCTCTATGCCGGGGCCGGCGGCTCAATTCGTCGGGGCACTCCCCAGGAGGTGGCCACCGAGGTCTCCATCAACACGGCTTACGGGGCGGAACGGGTCATCCGCTATGCCTTCCAGCTGGCCATGAAGCGTCGCCGTCGCCTGACCCTGGTCCATAAGAAGAACGTGCTGACCAATGCGGGAGACATGTGGCAGCGACTGGTCGACCAGGTGGGCCAGGAGTATCCCGACGTGGAGCGCGAGTACCTGCATATCGATGCCTCCACCATATTCCTTGTGACCGAGCCCAGCCGTTTCGATGTGATCGTGACCGACAACCTTTTCGGTGACATCCTCACGGATGAAGCGGGGGCTGTGGTCGGAGGCGTGGGATACTCGGCCTCCGGCTGCATCAACGCCTCGGGCACCTACCCATCCATGTTCGAACCCATCCACGGCTCCGCTCCTGATATAGCCGGCAAGGGAATCGCAAACCCCACGGCGGCCATTCTCTCGGCGGGGATGCTCCTGGATCATCTGGGCTTCGAGGATGAGGCAGCCAGCATCGAACGGGCCGTGGAGGACGACATCGAGCGCTCCGGCTCCACCCAAAGAAGCACCGCGCAGATCGGCAGGGATATTCTGGCCCGTCTGTGATCGGAACGGATGGAGGCTAGACTGGAGGCTATGACTATGGATGATGCCCCTCAGCCGGACGACCGGCAGTCCAGCAATACGCCGACAGGGAATCCTGGTTTCGGCCCATCCCCATCCCCGCAGGTACCGCCCGAGCATCGGGATCCTGCCGGTGGGGATGCTCCTGTCGGAGCAGCTGACGGTCAGCGGCAGGCTCCGGGCTGTCCTGCTGGTCATGATGCCGGCGTCGGGAATCAGAATCCGTATCTCACCGGTCAGTATTCCCAAGGCGGATATCCTACGGGGCAGAGGGCCAATGCCGGATACCCGTTCGTCCCTCAGAACGGCGGCCAATATCCTGGGGCCTATCAGCCAGGGCCTTATCGGCCTAATCAGTACCCGACCGCCGGGTATCCAGCCGGTCAACAATATCCTGCTCAGTATTCCGGCGGACAATATGCAGGCGGTCAGAATCCACAAAGGCCCTATCAGCCGGGACCGGGCTATCCCGGCCAATACCCATCCGGCCAGTATCCGTCTGGCCAATACCCACCGAGCGGGTACCCGGGCAATCAATACCCATCCGGCCAGTATCCCGGCAATCAGTATCCCGGAGGGCAGTATCCGCCGCAGACCTCCATGCCCTGGCCCTACCCGGTCATGCCCCAGGGCGGGTACCCCGGAGCCATGCCAAACGGCAGAGGCCCCTATCCCATATCACCCATCCCGCACAGCAAGCTGGCAGCCGGTCTGCTCAGCATCTTCCTGGGCTGCTTCGGCGTGGGCAACTTCTACCTGGGTAGGACCGGCCGTGGCGTGGCTCAGCTCATGCTCACCCTGATCGGCTTCCCCTTCTTCTTCATCGGGCCGACCATAGCCGTGATCTGGGGGCTGATCGAAGGCATCCTGATTCTGACATCTTCAACCGGTTCCTTCTGGCATCGTGATGCTCGCGGATGGGAGCTGACGGATTGAATCCGGCCCGCCTGCGCGGTGTCGGCAAGCAGATGGGCGGCAAACTGGCGGCCGTAACCCTGACCCTGGGCCAAGGGTCCGACTCCCGTCCGGCCATTGCCTCCTGCAGGGTTGACGGCGATTTCTTCACGGAGCCAGCCCCGACAGCTTCTCAGGAGCCAGAGGGAGATCATGGGGCAGTATCCCGACTGGAATCCGCAATCTGCGACCTTCCGTTGCCCCTGGATCCTGATCTGGCCCTGGAAAGGCTGGACAGGGTCATGGCGGAGGGGGATGGCCAGCGGGTAGTCGGTGTGTCCTCATGGACCCTGGTGACCGCGCTGGAACGTGCCCTGCCGGCTGAGATGGTCATCCAAAGACAAGGGGAGTCCGATCAACCGTCGTCAGCGCCTGACCGGACATTTTCCAGGCAGTCGCAGCCGGACGAGGTCGAATGCCTCCGACGTTGGTCTGGCCTCAAGCTGGACCTGATCAGGGACGGTCCACGTCAGCCGGTCATGCAGATGGCCATGGACCAGGCTCTCAATGACGCTGTGGCCCAGGGCCGGTTGCCGCCTACCCTGCGCATCTGGAATTGGTCTGCACCGGCTGTGATTCTGGGGCGTTTCCAGTCCCTGAGCCGAGAGGTCCACGTCGAGCGGGCACGCAGTCTGGGCTTTACTCTGGTTCGCCGCTGCACCGGCGGTGGCACCATGGTCATTCAGCCGGACCGGGCCATTACCTATTCCCTCTATCTGCCCTTGGACTTCGTCAAAGGAGCCGACCTGATCGACTCCTATCGGATCTGCGACTATTGGCTGGTCCGTGGTTTGCGTATGCAAGGGATTCAGGCCGGTTGGCAGGGCATGAATGACATCGCCTCCCCACGGGGCAAGATGGGGGGCGCCGCCCAGCGCAGACTGCCGTCAGGAGCTCGCGGACCGGGCGGGCTGCTCCACCACACCACGCTTTCCTATTCGGTGGATGCCGAGCTGATGGCCCAGGTGCTCAAGGTGGCCCCGGAGAAGTTCCATGACAAGGCCGTGACCTCGGTCAGAAGCCGGGTGGACCCCATCGACAGGCAGACCAGTCTGTCCCGTCAATCCCTGATCGATGCCCTTCTGGACACTCTGCCCTCCCTGGTGGAGGACCTGCGCATATCCAGTCCAGCGCCCGAGGTCGAGCAGCGGGCCCGAACCCTGGTTCGGCAGCGCTACGGCCGCGGGGGGTGGACCGCCCAGATCGCCTGACCGGGAAAGGGGGTTGGTGTATGTGGGTATAATCGTGCTCAGTCGCGTCGAACCCGGCGTGAGGTCATCAACCATGCGTGAGTCGGTGCAGACCCGCCAGACATGGCGAAAAGGAGTGCGGAGTATGGCGGTTCACAAGCCCAATGAGATTCCCGATGACGGGAACGCCCTCAGGCAGACCGCCCTATTCAAACAAGTGCCCAGGCAGGACGCCGACCAGCTTTTGGACACCATGCACGAGACCACATACGCCAAGGGGTCCACGGTCTTTCGACAGGGGGATACCGACCACCGCATGTATCTGTTGGAGGAGGGACGGGTCAAGCTGGTCCGCCAGTCGCCCGACCGCCGCATCCAGCTGCTCAGCATCCACGGGCGCGGGGAGATCCTGGGCGAGATCCCCGTTTTTGACCCCTCCGGTGGGCCGCGTACAGCCTCGGCCGTGGTCATGGTCAACAAGACCAAGGTGGCGGCTCTGGACCACGATACCCTCTTCGACTGGCTCAACCAGCATCCCAAGGTGGCTGTGGACATGCTTCAGGTGCTGGCCCACCGTCTGCGGACCGACAACGAGCGCATCTCCGACCTGGTCTTCCTGGATGTGCCGGCCCGCCTGGCCAAGACCCTGCTGGATCTGGCCACACGCTTCGGCGAACCCTTCGAGCAGGGGCTGATGGTCCCTTACGATCTGACTCAGGAGGAGCTGGCCCAGCTGGTCGGCGCCTCACGGGAGACCGTCAACAAGGCCCTGATGGACTTCTCAAACCGGGGATGGATCTCTCGCAAGGGCCGCACCATCATCATCTTCCAGCCTGGACCGCTGATTCGACGCTCGCGCATGTGAACGCCGCTACCCGGTAGAGCCGACGGCCTAGGATGGAGACCATGCCCGAACAAAAGAAATCCATGTCGGTCAGGCGCTTCTTCACGCTGCTGCTGGCTTACCTCATCTTCTGCGTCGCAGGTGGCGTGGTCGTCTCTGGTTTCCTGTCTCCCGCTGTCTTCGGCATCAACGCCGCCTCCAGGAATCTGATGCCTGCCCTGAAGACGGACAATATCGATTTCAACGTCAACGATCTGCCCCAGCAGTCCCGCCTCTACGCCTCCGACGGGCATACGGTCATCGCCACCTTCTATGTGCAGAACAGGATCGTGGTGCCCATCAAGGACGTTTCCGACTACATGCAGAAAGCCGTGGTGGCCCGCGAGGACCGTCGTTTCTTCGAGCATGCCGGCGTGGACACCCAGGGTGTGCTCAGGGCCTTCATCCAGACCTACATCAAGCAGGGCGACACCCAGGGCGGCTCCTCCCTGACCCAGCAGTATGTCAAGAACGTGCTCATGAGCCAGGCCGAGGAGAACAACGACCCCATCGCCGCGTATCATGCTCAGGAGGAGACCATAGCCCGCAAGATGCGGGAGATGCTGATTGCGGTGCAGATGGAGAAGAAGTACTCCAAGGCCGAGATTCTTCAAGGATATTTGAATATCGCCCAGTTCGGCACGAACGTCTACGGGGTTGAATCGGCAGCCAGGCGCTACTTCAGCAAGTCGGCCAAGGATCTTGACCCGGGCGAGGCCGCCACCATCGCCGCTGTGACCAAGAATCCCGCCCGCTTCGACCCCACAGTCAATCTCAAGGCCTCCCAGGAGCAGCGGGACATCGTCCTGGATCTGATGAGGCAGGAAAACTACATCAGCCAGCGCCAGTATGACGAGTACAAGGCCAAGCCGCTGGATCAGATGCTGCATGTGCAGTCCGCGGACGCCGGCTGCCAGGCGGCTGGGGACGCGGCTTTCTTTTGTGACTACGTGACCAAGCAAATCCTCAACTCCAAGGAGTTCGGCAAGAGCCAGGGGGAGCGCAACAAGCTCCTCAAGGAGGGTGGTCTGGATATCTACACCACAATGGATGTCAACGCCAACGCCGCAGCCATGAAGGCGGCCCGGGACACCATCCCCGTGGATGATCCGACCGGGTTCGAGGTCACGATGGCGGCCATTCGCCCGGGCACAGGCGAGGTCCTGGGCTTCGGCATCAACCGCATTTACGACGCCACCCAGAACTCCGGCGGCGGCACCCGCACGGCAATCAATTATGCAGTGGATCAGCAGGACGGCGGCGGCTGGGGGTTCCCCGTGGGCTCCTCCTGGAAGCCTATCAATCTGGTGGCCTGGATGAAGGCCGGCAAATCCATCAACCAGCCCTTGCGCACATCCACCAACTACCCACAGGCCACATTCGCCTGCACTGAGACTGACGGCACCTCTTACGGGTTCGGCACTGGCAACTGGCATGTGGAGAATGCAAGCGGCGGCACCGTCTCGCCGGAGACCCCCCTGCAGGGCCTGATCCGCTCGCACAACACCGTCCAGGCCTCCATGGCCCAGCAGATCGGCCTGTGCAGCATAGCGGACACGGCCAAGGAAATGGGCTACCACAATTCACCCAAGGACCAGATGGATATCCACTCGGACAACACCTTCCAGCCGCCTATGGTCATCGGAGCGGTCCAGGCTTCCCCACTGACCATGGCCAATGTCTTCGCCACCATCGCCGCCAAGGGCGTGGCCTGCAGCCCCATCGCCATGACCAAGGTGGTCGACAAGAACAATCGGTCCATCAAGGTGCCCAAGGCCAACTGTCATCAGGCCATCGACCCGGGCATCGCCGAGACCACCGCCTATGCCATGAACCAGGGCGTGGTCCAGCCCGGAGGCGTGGCGTCCGTGGCCCAGCTGGACGGGGGCCGTAAGACCTTCGCCAAGACGGGCACCCATGAGGACAAGTACATGCTGACCGGCGGATTCGTCCCCCAGGTGGCCGCCTTCGTCACCGTGGGCAATGCGGAAGGTCAGGTCTCCTTCAACAACAAGACCATCAACGGACGGTCCTTCCACATCTGGGACGGCGTATCCATCGCCGCCCCGGCCTGGAAGGACTTCATGAACACCTACCTGGCCGCAGCCAATATCCAGCCGGACAACTCCTACGGCAATCCCGATCCCCGCTTCACAGGTGGGGTCCAGCAGTCTCAGCCATCTCAGCAGTCCCGGCAACAGTCCTCGGGCGGACAGCAGCAGACCTATAGTCACAGCCAAAGGGAGTAACAAGGCAACCAGGAGACCGGTCCGGACCGATTCCAGACTGTGGATTCGCCGGAGGACCAGGGCCTGTGCCTACAATGGAGGCCATTAGGGATTCGTCAACGGGCGGACCACGTGGGGTTGCGGCCGCCCGCCGGGAGAGGCAGGAACTGATGGTCCAGGAATATTCAGAGCTGGATGACAAGGCCCCTCGGGCCGACGGCCGGGTCAACGACGATCAGGCAATGCCGGGGCCGGTCAGCGGTTCTGGCAGGTTGGATGTGTCCAAACCGATCTGGTCCGCTGGGACCGATCAGGCCGACGGAAAGAAGAAAGCCGGCAATGCCGCCAAGCCGATCAAATCATCCAAGAGGGGCAAGAAGGGCAAAAGAGCCAAAAAGTCCAGGTTGTCAAAATCGGGAAAAAGGCGGGAGACGGCCCTGCCTGCACTCTTCCAGCCCATGGAACTTCGCGACCAGCATATCCGCAACAGGATCTGGATGCCCCCCATGGACACCTATTCGGCCCTGCGGCACGACGGGATTCCTACCAACTTCCACTATCAGCACTATGTGTCTCGGGCCTTGGGCGGCTTCGGAGTCGTCATCGGGGAGGCCACGGCCGTCAATCCCCAGGGACGTATCTCACCCTGTGATGTGGGACTGTGGAACGACGAGCAGGCCAGGGCCTGGCAGGGCATCGTTCGGGATGTCAAGGCCGCCGGGGCAGTGCCCATCGTCCAGCTCAACCACTCGGGGCGCAAGGGTTCCTCCGGATGCTCCTCCATGGGCTACATCAATGCCACCGTGCCTGTGGCCGAGGGCGGCTGGCAACCTGTGGGCCCCAGCCCCATCGCCTTTGGGAGGATGGCTGTGCCGGTCCAGCTCTCCCGGGCTCAGATAACCTCCATTGTGGCTGACTTCCGTTCCGCTGCCATGCGAGCCGTTCGGGCCGGCTTCCTGGGAGTGGAGCTGCATGCCGCCCATGGCTACCTGCTCTCAGAATTCCTCGATCCCCTGGTCAACCGACGCGACGATGAATACGGTGGCGATCTGTCCGGCAGGATGCACCTGCTGATCCAGGTGACCGATGCCGTGCGCGAGGTCATTCCCTCGGGCATGCCCCTGCTGGTGCGCATGTCCGCCACCGACTGGGCCACCGGCGGGTGGGGTCTGGACGAGACCATCCACACTGCCAAGGTGCTCAAGCTGCACGGGGTGGACCTGATCGACGTCTCCACCGGGGGCCTGCTGCCCGGCGTGAAGATTCCCGCCGCTCCCAACTATCAGGTGCCCTTCTCCTACCAGGTGCGCAGCCAGGCGCTGATTCCCACTACGGCGGTGGGGCTGATCACCAAGCCCAGGCAGGCCGACCGGATTGTGCGCAAGGGTCTGGCCGATGCGGTGGAGATCGGGAGAGCCAGCCTGCGTGACCCCTACTGGCCGCTCAGGGCCGCCTACAAACTGGGGCTGTCCGCTCAGCAGACCCCCTACCCTGAGCCGTACCGGCGCGGGGCCTACGGCATCGCACGCTGAGAGCGGCCATGGACGTTGTTGGTGGGGGAGCAGGGACCATTGTGGTCATGCCTACGTATCAAGAGGCTGACAATATCGGGGTGACCCTTCCACAGCTGTTGGCCTGCTGCCCGGAAGTCGATGTCCTGGTCGTCGACGACAACTCGCCGGACGGCACCGGCGCCAAGGCCGAGGATATGGCCAGGAGCAATCCTCGCGTGCATGTCATCCATCGCCATGCCCGCCGTGGGCTGGGTCCAGCCTACGTGCAGGGGTTCCGTTGGTCGCTGGAGCATGGCTATGACCTGATCTGCGAGATGGACATGGACGGCTCCCATCGGCCCCAGGATCTGGCCAGGATGCTGGCGGTGGCCCAAGGTGAGGCGCATCCGGGTCTGGTCATCGGTTCGCGCCGGGTGCGCGGAGGCCGCACAAAGCATTGGCCCTGGTATCGGAACCTGATCTCGCGTGCGGGATCCTGGTATGCCCGCACCGTATTGGGATCCTCAGTAAGGGACATGACTGCCGGCCTGCGGGTCTATCGAGCGGACGTGCTGAGGCGGATCGATCTGGGAAGGGTCCGATCCAGCGGCTACGTCTTCCAGGTGGATATGCTGCGTCGGGTCCAGGCCATGGGCGTTAGCGTAGTCGAAGTGCCTATAGTCTTCGTGGAGCGAGTTCGTGGTAGCTCGAAGATGGATGCTGGGATCGTTCTGGAGGCCATGGCGCAAGTGACTCTGTGGGGACTTGAACGGTTGATTCGTCGAAACTGACATTGCATCCCCTTTGTGTTCGTTTTTATGAGCGACCCCAAAGGTCCTTATTGGGATTTTACAGAACAAATTACGCCTTGGTGATTGGATTTCCGTAGGAGCTCCGGCAGGCTTCAGGTGTATGGAAGAATGGTCCAAGCATGGCAGGGATGTCGATTTTTCCGCCCCGCTTTGGAACAGCGACCACTGTCCGATGGCCGGCTTGCCAATTTGGGCGAATGTGTGCGATAATGTTCGAATGATATCGTCACAACGCCAACACCTGATATTGAACCGGTTGCGTACTCGTGGCGCAGTCCGCATTACCGCCCTTTCCAAGGAGCTGGGCGTCTCCGCCATGACCATCCGCCGTGACATTGCCGACCTGGCGGACAAGGGCCTGCTCAAGAGAGTCCATGGAGGGGCCGTCACGACGAGCTCGCTACTGGCCGAGCCGCTCTTCTCGGTCAAGTCACAGATGGACATGGGTCTCAAGGACACCATCGCCCGGCGCGCCATCGACTATGTCTCCCCGGGCGACGTCATCGCCATCGGGGGCGGGACCACGGCCTACGTCTTCGCCCAGCACCTTCTGGAGAGCCGTCAGTGCGCCGGCGTGACCCTGCTGACCAATTCCATCCCCGTGGCCGAGCTGGTCCAGGCCATGGAGAGCAAGGACGTGGAGGTCATCGTCACCGGCGGCGTCATCACCCGGTCCAACTCCCTGGTCGGCCCCATTGCGGATAAGGTCATCGCCTCCCTGAGGGTCAATACGGTCTTTCTGGGGACCCACTCGGTCTCCATACCGCGTGGCTTCCTGATGCCCAACTCCCTGGAGGCGGCCACGGATATGGCGCTGATGGACATTGCCGACCGGACCATCATCCTGACCGACCATACCAAGTGGAGCTGCACCTCCCTGTCCCTGTTTGCCTCATTCGACCAGGTGGACACCGTCATCACCGACGACCAGCTGGACCAGGAGTCGGCGGAGGCCACCCGGTCCCTGGTCAAGCGGCTGGTTTTGGTGCCGGTCAACCCCGAGGAAGGCCAGGCTCAAGACGGGGACTCCGACGGACCCGAAGCCAAGGCGGGTGCCGGGGAAGCGGTCCAGGCTCAATGATCAGCCAGTTGTTCAAGGGTGCGCAGGTTGTCATAGCAGGTTGCCATGGATTGTCAATCATCACGGACGATGAAGGAGCAGCATGAAGTCAGAGCAGTATATCCCCCAGCGGTATGTTCCCGGCGACTACGCCAGGGAGCATATCCGTATCACCCCCACCCGGCTGGCCGACGGGCGCCGGTTCTTCTACTTGGATGACGATCCTGAGTATGTCTCCGGCCGCAAGACCAGGCGTCTGGATGACCCTCGTCCGCTGACCGACCGGTTCGCCCCCCATCAGGATCAGGAGGGCAGGACGGTGCCCTTCCAGCCGCCGCAGATGCGCCGTGATCCTCTGACCGGAGACTGGATCCCCATGGCCACGGCTCGGATGAACCGGCCCATCACCGCCGGTCCGCAGGCCACCGCCAAGGGCAACCCCCTGGCCGCCAGAAAGCCCGGAGACCCCTACCAGGATGGGGAGATCCCCGATGTGGACTACAACGTGGCGGTCTTTGAGAACCGTTTCCCCTCCATGATGCAGGTGCCCGATACGCAGGCAGCCGACCAGCCTTCACTGGTGGACGGCAACCCCCTATGGCCGGTGCGCGAGGCCAACGGACGCTGTGAGGTGGTCTGCTTCGACCCTGATGAGCACGCATTGCCTGCCGATCTGCCGGTCTCCCGTCTGCGGACGGTGGTTGAGGCCTGGGCCTTCCGCACTGCTGAGATCTCGACCATGGAGGGCATCGAACAGATCTTCCCCTTCGAGAACCATGGCCAGGAGATCGGCGTCTCCCTGGCCCACCCCCACGGTCAGATCTACTGCTACCCCTTCATCGCCCCCCGGCTGGAGCAGGAGCTGAAGCAGTGCGCCGCCTACCGCGAACGCACCGGCGGCAACCTCCTGGCGGACATCCTCAGGGCCGAGCTGGACTCCGGTCGACGCATTGTCTTCCGCAACGCCACCTGGGTGGCCTATGTGCCCGCCGCCGCCCGCTGGCCCCTGGAGGTCCATATGGCCCCCGTGCGCGACGGGATCCTGAGC
This sequence comes from Bifidobacterium sp. W8114, assembly GCF_016101165.1. NCBI lineage: Bacteria > Bacillati > Actinomycetota > Actinomycetes > Bifidobacteriales > Bifidobacteriaceae > Bifidobacterium > Bifidobacterium sp. W8114. Next base: position 318,234 of record NZ_JACFRA010000003.1, read on the forward strand.
CTGGACCAGCTCAACGACCAGGAGCGCTGGGATCTGGCCGTCATGTATTCCACCCTGCTCAAGCGGGGCAACGCCTTCTTCGACAAGGGCGACGGCAAGGGAATGGATCTGCCCTACATCGCCGCCTGGCATCAGGCCCCGCTGCACGATTCGCGGCGGGAGGACTACCGGCTCAACCTGCAGTTCTTCTCCTTCCGTCGTGCCGTGGACAAAATCAAGTATCTTGCAGGGTCCGAGTCAGGCATGGCTGCATGGGTGTCTGACACCACCCCTGAGCGCATCGCTGACCGATTCCGCCAGCTGGGACCCCTGGACCTGGAGAATGGAGAGAATCAATGACGAGGACAGTGGAATTCATACAGCCCTGGACCCAGGGTGCTGACGGCCAAGGGGCCACCAAGGCCCGAGAGCTCTTCCGGAAGGTCTATGGCGGGGACCCCCAGGGCGTCTGGAGTGCCCCCGGCCGGGTCAATCTGATTGGCGAGCATACGGATTACAACGCCGGGCTCTGCCTGCCCATCGCCCTGCCCACTCGCACCTATGTGGCCGCCAGTCCCAGGACGGACAGTCGGGTGCGTCTGGTCTCCACCATGGATCCGGAGAACCCGGTCCAGGCTGACCTGGATGGGCTTCAGGCCCGTGGGGTGAGCGGCTGGGCGGCCTATCCGGTCGGCGTGGCTTGGGCTCTGCGGCGGGATGGCTTCCCCCAGGTTCGAGGGTTCGACCTGGCCCTGGCCTCCTGTGTGCCCGTGGGGTCCGGGTTGAGCTCCTCGGCCGCCATGACCTGTGCAGTGGCCCTGGCCCTGGATGACCTGTTCGGTCTGGGTCTGGGCGGCGACGAGGGTGGCCGGGTCAGGCTGATTCAGGCCGCCATCACGGCTGAGAACGATATGGCCGGCGCATCCACCGGCGGCATGGATCAGAGCGCCGCCATGCGGTGTCGATCCGGCTGCGCCCTGCGGCTGGACTGCCGCCCGGAGCTGGATGCCATGAGCAACGTGCGCCAGGTTCCCTTTGACCTGCGGGCTGCGGGCCTGGAGCTGCTGGTCGTCGACACCAGGGCCCAGCACCAGCTCAACGATGGCCAATACGATCAGCGTCGGGCCACCTGCGAGCAGGCTGTGCATTTGCTGGGGGTGGCCAACCTGCGCCAGGCGGCAGACCAGGTCAATGGCGCCGCTGATCCGCCATCCGCCCTGGCTGCGCTGCTTGAGCAACTGCCCGATGAGACCATGCGTCGGCGGGTCCGCCATGTCATCAGCGAGATAGGACGGGTGGACCGCTTCATCCAGGCTTTCGGCAGGGGCGATTACGTCCTGGCCGGCCGCCTGATCAACGCCTCCCATGACTCCCTGAGGGATGACTACGAGGTCACCTGCCCGGAGCTGGACGAGGCCGTGGACACAGCACGTCAGGGTGGGGCCTACGGAGCTCGTATGACCGGCGGCGGGTTCGGCGGATCCATCATCGCCCTGGCAGATGCCGGCAAGGGCTCCGATCTCGCCCGTGACATCGCCGAACGGTTCGCTTCCAAGGGATTCAAGGCCCCCAGGGCCCTGATCGCCCTGCCCTCCTCGGCGGCCACCCGCGAATCCTGAACCAGTCTGTAGACCCCTACGACCCTGCTTCTCCCGGCGCTCCTCTAAGCTGGGGGAGCGGGGTCCCGGTTTTCGCGGGCTCCGGTCAAGGGCGAGGTGGATGAGGAGGACGGCCATGGACAAGGCGATCATCACGGTGGTGGGCAAGGATGCCATAGGCATCATCGGCAAGGTCTGCACAGACCTCTCCCAGCAGGGTGTCAATGTGCTGGATATTTCGCAGACCATTCTGGACGGCTTCTTCACCATGATGATGATTGTTGACTGCACCGCCTGCCGGGATGATTTCGATGCACTGAGCCAGCGGATGGAATCCCTGGGAGAGGATATCGGAGTCTCCATCCGCTGTCAGCGCGAGGAGATCTTCACCAGGATGCACCGGGTCTAAGGAGGCGGCCATGATCACACGCGACGAGGTCCTGGAGACCAACGACATGATCGACCGGGAGCGCCTGGACGTGCGCACCATCACCATGGGCATCAGCCTGCTGGATTGTGTGAGCGGGGATGTGGACATGCTCTGTCGGAACATCCATCGCAAGATCGTCTCCCTGGCCGGCGACCTGGTGTCCACTGGGGACTCCATCGCCCGCGAGTACGGCATTCCCATCGTCAACAAGCGCATCACCGTCACCCCTATCTCACTGGTGGCCGCCGGAGCCTGCCATTCCGTGGAAGACTATGTAGCCGTGGCCAAGGTCCTGGACCGTTCGGCCCAGGAGGTCGGTGTCAACCTGATTGGTGGCTATTCGGCCCTGGTCGGCAAGGGCATGACCCCGGCCGAACGGCTGCTGATCAAGTCACTGCCCAGGGCCCTGAGCCAGACGGAACGGGTCTGCGCCAGCGTCAACGTGGGCTCCACCAGGACCGGTATCGACATGGATGCCGTAGCTCTGATGGGACGGGTCGTCAAGGCCACTGCCGAGAGCACCGCCGACTCGGACAGCTCCGGCTGCACCAAGCTGGTGGTCTTCTGCAACGCTCCGGACGACAACCCTTTCATGGCCGGTGGTTTCCATGGGGTCAGCCAGGGATCGGCCGTCATCAACGTGGGGGTCTCCGGTCCCGGCGTGGTCAAGACCGCCTTGGAATCAGCAAGGGGAGCGGACTTCGGGCAGCTCTGCGAGACCATCAAGAGGACGGCCTTCAAGATCACCCGGGTGGGGCAGCTGGTGGCCCAGGAGGCCAGCCGTCGCCTGGACGTGCCCTTCGGGATCATCGACCTGTCCCTGGCCCCCACCCCAGCGGTGGGGGACTCGGTGGGCGAAGTCCTACAGACCATGGGCCTGGAGCAGGTGGGCGCACCCGGGACCACAGCGGCCCTGGCCATCCTCAACGATCAGGTCAAGAAGGGCGGCATCATGGCTTCCAGCTCGGTGGGCGGGCTGTCCGGGGCCTTCATTCCCGTGTCCGAGGACGCCGCCATGATCCAAGCTGCACAAGAGGGGAGTCTGACCCTGGAGAAGCTTGAGGCCATGACCTGCGTCTGCTCGGTGGGGCTGGATATGATTCCCATCCCTGGGGACACTTCCGCCGAATCCATCTCCGGCCTTATCGCCGACGAGGCGGCCATCGGCATGATCAATCAGAAGACCACCGCAGTCAGGGTCATTCCTGTCATTGGCAAGCAGGTGGGTGAGTGGGCCGAGTTCGGCGGGCTCATGGGTGGTGGGCCGGTCGTGCCTGTCAATACCCGCTCCTGTGCCGACTTCGTCAACCGAGGCGGACATATCCCGGCGCCCATTCACAGTTTCAAGAATTGAGCGCGCTCGCGGTGTTCAGCGACCGCCTTGGAATCCCAGCTGCCGCCAGGCCTCGTAGATGGCGATGGAGGCGCAGTTGGTCAGGTTCAGGCTGCGCAGACTGGGCCGCATGGGCAGCCTGACCTGTTCGGCCACGTGAGGGCCGGCCATGATCTCCATGGGGTCGGGGATGTCGCCGGGCTCGGGTCCGAACAGGAGGATGTCGTCGGGCCGGTAGCTGACCTCGGTATAGAGTTTGTCGGCGTGGGCGGTGAAGGCGATGATCCGGCTGCCGGGCATGGAGCGAACAAGGTCGTCGAAGTCCGGGTGCAGGACCACATGGGCCATGTCGTGGTAGTCCAGGCCGGCGCGGCGCAGCTTGGTGTCTTTGAGGTTGAAGCCCAGGGGCTCTATCAGGTGCAGGATGGTGCCGGTCACGGCGCACAGGCGGATGGCCGAGCCGGTGTTGCCGGGGATTCGTGGCGAGTAGTAGCACAGGTGGGGTGTGGAGGTCTTCACCCGACTGGCCTGATCGGCCTTCATCATGGCGTCCACCACGGAGATGGGATTGCCGTGTGCGTCGGTGACCAGCTCATCGGGACCATAGTTCGATTTGCGGTATCCGTACTCGTACATGCTTTCGACAGCCTTCGACGGGTCGCCTGACTGCTCCTGCTCCTGCCTGTTCATGAGGCCAACCTACCGTCGCCAAACGACAGGTGAGGCAGTGTCGGTCGGCACCGTCGGGCAAAATACGGCGGTTGAATGAGACGGAATCGGATGGCGAAGGGCGGTGTGACCATGGAGAACACGGAAGCGGCCTTGGTGGAGATTGAGCCCATCCGCCTGCGGCTGTTCGACTGGTGGAGCCGATATGCCCGCGACCTGCCCTGGCGCTTTGGACGAACCACGCCCTGGGGGGTACTGGTCACCGAGGTCATGAGCCAACAGACCCAGATGAGCCGGGTGGTGCCCTACTGGACGGCCTGGATGAAGGTATGGCCGGATGCGGCCTCCCTGGCTGGCGCACCCAAGGCCGAGGTCATCACGGCCTGGGGCCGGCTGGGCTACCCGCGCCGAGCCCTGCGCCTGCAGGAGTGTGCGCAGCAGGTGGCCGGCCAGTATGCAGACCGGCTGCCCCGGGATTACGACCAGCTGGTGGCCCTGCCCGGCATCGGCGACTACACGGCCAGCGCTGTCATGAGCTTTGCCTACGGCGAGAGGATTGCCGTCATCGACACCAACATCCGCAGGGTGCTGTCCAGGGTATTCCTGGGGCGCGAATCCACCGGGGGCGCTGCCAGCCGTGAGGAGCGCCAGCTGGCCTGGCAGGTCCTGCCCGAGGACGAGGGAACCGAGGCTGTCGACGCCCAGGACAGCGGTGCTCAGGAAGATAGTGACCGTTTGGGGCTGGCTGATCCGCAGGTTCGGTCGGCAGCCTGGCGGGAGCCGCCCTCGGCACGATGGAACCAGGCTGTCATGGAGCTGGGCGCCACGGTCTGCATAGCTCGCAAGCCGGCCTGTGACATCTGTCCCCTGGCCGGCCATTGCCGCTTTCTCAAGGCTGGGCTGCCAGGTCTAGGCGCGGGCAGGACCAGGCCCCGGCAGCGTTTCGCAGGCACCGACCGGCAGGTCCGCGGTGCCATTCTTCAGACCCTGCGGCGGGCTTCGGGCGCACCTGTCGCCAGGGAGGACCTGAAACCCCTGTGCGACGACGAAATCCGACTTGATCGGTGCGTCGCCTCCCTGGACGAGGACGGTCTTCTGGAGATCGGCCAGGACGGCAGCCTGAGTCTGCCACGGTGAAGGCCGCCCTGGCGATTAGACTGGAGAAGTATGGCCAAGCGACGCATGAGCGAGAAGAAACGGCGGATGTACCGTCGCCGGAGGATCGCGGCCGCCCTGCTGGCGGTGCTCTTCCTGCTGGTCTGTGCTGGCCTGGTCTGGGGCGTGGGGGCCGGCATCAGAGCCCTGCGCGGAGGCGGTGGGGGCCAGGGTGCTTCTACCAGCGCCCAGCAGTCCGCAAAGACGAAATCCAAAGACAAGGACAGGCAGGGCAAAGTTCAGAAGAAGGATGCCGGCAGGAAGCGTTCCTCAGGAGCCCCTGACTGTGGCAAAGGGGACCTGGCGCTGGAGCTGGCTACGCCCGATCCCAGCACTGAGGTCGGCGGTTCCATCGACTTCACGGCGACCATCCGGCACAAGGGAACGGGCTCATGCCTGGTGGACGGTTCCGACGGAGGCCGGGTGCTGGTCATCACCAGCGGCCAGGATACCGTCTGGCGCTCCGATGCCTGCCCGGTGGGGGCGCGCACCCTGCTCATGGCCACCGGCGACAAGGATGTGCAGACCATCACCTGGCATGCCGACAGGAGCCAGGAGAGCTGCCAGCCCGACCAGGAGCTGCCTTGGGTCAAGGCCGGCTCCTATCAGGCCAAGCTGGTGCTCAAGGCCGATTCGCACGTAGTCTCCCAGCAAGTGCCGGTCATGGTTCAATAGCAGCTTTTCCAAGACGACACGCCGATTGTGTTTAGGGTTCTTGTCTGCTATAGTTTTGTCTTTGCATGAGGTGTGTCATATAGCGGGCATGCATCATCGAGGAGGTGCCCGCGAATAGGCATATGGCGGCCATTCGGCATCTCCCTGGGGTAACAGGAATGATCGAGTACGGCGAGCGATAAGGAACGTCCATTTTGGCTGCCAATAAAGCTGTAAGTAGTACCACCGCCACGCAGGCACGCGCTGACGAACACGACATCAAACTGCACAAGGCCACCGATCGTGTCAATTTCGGATCCATCCGTGAACCCATCGAGGTACCCTACCTCCTGGGCGTGCAGACCGATAGCTTCGACTGGCTGGTCGGCAATGACCGCTGGAAGAAGAGGGTCGAAGAGGATCAGGTCAACGGGACCCATACCGTGGCTCCCGTCTCCGGCCTGGATGAGGTCTTCCAGGAGATCTCGCCCATTGAGAACTTCGCCCAGACCATGAGCCTGACCTTCTCGGATCCCTACTTCGAGGAGCCCCGGCACACGGTTCAGGAGTGCAAGGAGAAGGACTACACCTACTCCGCCCCCCTGTACGTGAACGCCGAGTTCGAGAACGGGGACACCGGCGAGATCAAGTCCCAGACCGTCTTCATGGGCGACTTCCCGCTGCAGACCCCCCACGGCACCTTCATCATCGGCGGCTCGGAGCGCGTCATCGTCTCCCAGCTGGTCCGCTCTCCCGGCGTCTACTTCGACCGCACCCAGGACCGCAACTCCGACAAGGAGGTCTTCGGGGCCAAGATCATCCCCAGCCGTGGTGCCTGGCTGGAGTTCGAGATCGACAAGCGCGATGTGCTGGGCGTGCGCGTGGACCGCAAGCGCAAGCAGTCCGCCATCGTCTTCCTCATGGCCATCGGAATGACCAAGCCGCAGATCCGCAAGGCCTTCAAGGGTTACCCGCTGGTGCTGGACGCCCTGGAGAAGGAGACCATCGAGACCCAGGACGAGGCCCTGACCGACCTCTACCGCAAGATCCGGCCTGCGGACACCGCCTCTCCCGAGGCCGGCCGCAACCTGCTGGATTCCTTCTATTTCAACACCAAGCGCTACGACCTTGCCCGGGTCGGCCGCTACAAGATCAACCGCAAGCTGGGTCTTGAGGCCGACTTCAACGACCGCAGCCTGCACCCCGAGGACATCATCGCCACCCTGAAGTACCTGGTGACCCTGCATGCCGGCGGGCAGACCTTCCCCGGCCGCCGCGACGGCCAGGACATCGAGCTACGGGTGGACGTGGACGACATAGACCACTTCGGCAACCGTCGCATCCGCCAGGTGGGGGAGCTGATCCAGAACCAGCTGCGCACCGGTCTGAGCCGTATGGAGCGTGTGGTCCGCGAGAGGATGACCACCCAGGATGCCGAGGCCATCACCCCGCAGTCCCTGATCAACATCCGCCCGGTCAACGCCACCATCAAGGAGTTCTTCGGAACCTCCCAGCTGAGCCAGTTCATGGATCAGAACAACCCGCTGGCCGGCGTGACCAACAAGCGCCGTCTCTCGGCCCTGGGCCCCGGCGGTCTGTCCCGCGACCGTGCCTCCATGGAGGTGCGCGACGTGCACCCCTCCCACTACGGACGCATGTGCCCCATCGAGTCCCCTGAAGGCCCCAACATCGGCCTGATCGGCTCCCTGGCCACCTTCGCCCGGGTCAACCCCTTCGGTTTCATCGAGACCCCCTACCGCAAGGTCATTGATGGCCAGGTGACCGACGACGTGGTCTACATGACCGCCGACCAGGAGTCCGAGCACACCATCGCCCAGGCCAACCAGGAGATCGACGAGACCGGACACTTCGTCGAGGACGAGGCCCTGGTGCGTGACGCCGAGGCCGAGGCCAAGGATGTCCCCGTCTCCCAGGTGGATCTGATGGATGTCTCCCCCCGGCAGATGGTTTCGGTGGGTGCCTCCCTGATTCCGTTCCTGGAGCACGACGAGGGCCACCGAGCACTGATGGGCACCAACATGCAGCGTCAGGCCGTCCCCCTGGTCAAGTCCGAGCGTCCCCTGGTGGGCACGGGCTCCGAGTGGCGTTCCGCAATCGACTCGGGCGATGTCATCCTGGCCGAGAAGCCGGGCGTGGTCACCTACGTCTCTGCCGACATCATCCGCGTCATGAATGACGACGGCACCCAGTCCTCCTACAAGCTGGCCAAGTTCCAGCGGTCCAACCAGACCACCTGCTACAACCAGGTTCCCCTGATCAAGGACGGGGAGCGGGTCGAGGCCGGTACTGTCCTGGCTGACGGCCCAGCCACCCAGAAGGGCGAGATGGCCCTGGGCAAGAACGTCCTGGTGGCCTTCATGCCCTGGAACGGCTACAACTACGAGGACGCCGTCATCATCTCCCAGCGGCTGGTCCAGGACGACACCCTGAGCTCCATCCACATCGAGGAGTACGAGACCGACGCCCGGGAGACCAAGCTGGGCGCCGAGGAGATCACCCGTGACCTGCCCAACGTGGGCGAGGATGCGGTGGCCAACCTGGACGAGCGCGGCATCATCCGCATCGGCGCCGAGGTCGAGGCCGGGGACATCCTGGTCGGCAAGGTCACCCCCAAGGGCGAGACCGAGCTGACCCCCGAGGAGCGGCTCCTGCGGGCCATCTTCGGCGAGAAGAGCCGCGAGGTGCGCGACACCAGCCTGCGGGTGCCCCACGGCGAGACCGGCACGGTCATCGAGGTCAAGGAGGTCACCCGCGAGGATGCCGAGGAGGACGGCGACGAGCTGCCCAACGGCGTCAACCGGATGATCCGGGTCTACATCGCCCAACACCGCAAGATCACCCAGGGCGACAAGCTCTCCGGCCGTCACGGCAACAAGGGCGTCATCTCGAGGATTCTGCCCGAGGAGGATATGCCTTTCATGGCCGATGGCACCCCCATCGACATCATGCTCAACCCCCTGGGCGTGCCCTCCCGTATGAACCTGGGCCAGGTCCTGGAGCTCCACCTGGGGTGGATCGCCCACTCCGGCTGGGACATCAGCCTGGATCCCGACCTGGAGGCCGAGTGGAAGAAGCACATCCCGGCAGGTGCAGAGAAGGCCGAGCCCGGCACCGCAGTGGCCACCCCGGTCTTCGACGGTGTGCGTGAGGATGCCTTGAACGGTCTGCTCAAGACGACCCTGCCCAACCGTGACGGCGAGCGCCTGGTGGGCGACGACGGCAAGGCCGTGCTCTACGACGGCCGCACCGGCGAGCCCTTCACCAAGCCCATCTCAGTGGGCTACATGTACATGCTCAAGCTCCACCACCTGGTGGACGACAAGATCCATGCCCGGTCCACCGGCCCCTACTCCATGATTACCCAGCAGCCCCTGGGCGGCAAGGCCCAGTTCGGCGGCCAGCGCTTCGGCGAGATGGAGGTCTGGGCCCTGGAGGCCTACGGCGCCGCCTACACCCTGCACGAGATGATGACAACCAAGTCCGACGACGTGGACGGCCGCGTCCGGGCCTACGGAGCTATCGTGCGCGGGGAGAACCTGCCGGCGGCCGGCATCCCCGAATCCTTCAAGGTGCTGCTCAAGGAGATGCAGTCGCTCTCCTTGAACGTGGAGGTGCTCAACGCGGAAGGCAACGTGATCGAGATGAAGGACGAGGACGACGACCCGAGCGCCGCCTCCGACGACCTGGGCTTCAACATCGGCGCCCGCCCGGACGCTTCCGCCAAGGCCGACCAGTCCGCTCCCGAGCCGGAGTACCGCTGAACCACCAGTCACAGGGATGCCCGCCTGACGGGCATCCCGCCAAGAGGCAAACTTCAGAGCAGTTACAAGATCAGAGACAGGACACAGAGTGCTGGACGTCAATGCATTTGACAAACTGAGAATCGGACTGGCCACGGCCGACGACATCCGCGGCTGGAGCTATGGCGAGGTCAAGAAACCCGAAACCATCAACTACCGTACCTTGAAGCCCGAGAAGGACGGCCTGTTCGGCGAGCAGATCTTCGGACCCACCCGTGACTGGGAATGCGCCTGCGGCAAGTACAAGCGCGTGCGCTTCAAGGGGATCGTCTGCGAGCGCTGCGGCGTGGAGGTCACCCGCTCCCGCGTCCGCCGCGAGCGTATGGGCCACATCGAGCTGGCCGCCCCCGTTACCCACATCTGGTTCTTCAAGGGCGTGCCCTCCCGGCTGGGATACCTGCTGGACATCGCGCCCAAGGACCTGGAGAAGGTCATCTACTTCGCGGCCTACATGGTCACCAAGGTGGATGAGGAGCAGCGCCACAAGGACCTGCCCGACCTGCAGGACGAGTTCGACAACGAGATCAACCAGCTGGAGAAGAAGCGCGACCTGGAGATCGACAAGCGCGCCAAGAAGCTGGAAGAGGACCTGGCCGAGCTGGAGAAGACCGACGAGGTCAAGGGTTCCATGAAGGCACGTCTGCGCAACGGGGCCGAGCGGGACATGACCGCCATCCGCAAGCGCTACGATGACCAGATTCAGAGGATCACCGCCGTCTTCGACCGCTTCAAGACCCTGAAGCCCGGCGACATGGAGGGTGACGTGGATCTGTGGCGGGAGATGCAGGACCGCTACGGTGACTACTTCGAGGGCTGCATGGGCGCCGAGGCCATCAAGAAGCGCCTGCAGGACTTCGACCTGGAAGGTGCCGCCAAGGAGCTCCGTCACGAGATCGACACCGGCTCCGGCCAGCGCAAGGCCCGTGCCCTCAAGCGGCTCAAGGTGGTCTCCGCCTTCCTGAACACCGGCAACAAGCCCGAGGCCATGGTCCTGGACGTCGTCCCGGTCATCCCGCCCGACCTGCGCCCCATGGTGCAGCTGGACGGCGGCCGTTTCGCCACCTCCGACCTGAACGACCTCTATCGGCGCGTCATCAACCGCAACAACAGGCTCAAGCGCCTGATCGAGCTGGGCGCCCCCGAGATCATGCTCAACAACGAGAAGCGTATGCTCCAGGAGGCCGTGGACTCCCTCTTCGACAACGGCCGCCGTGGTCGCCCCGTCACCGGAGCCTCCAACCGCCCCCTGAAGTCCCTGGCGGATATGCTCAAGGGCAAGCAGGGCCGCTTCCGTCAGAACCTGCTGGGCAAGCGTGTGGACTACTCCGGCCGTTCCGTGATCGTGGTCGGGCCCTCCCTGCGCATGCACCAGTGCGGCCTGCCCAAGCCCATGGCCCTGGAGCTCTTCAAGCCCTTCGTCATCAAGCGGCTGGTGGACCTCAACTACGCGCAGAACATGAAGAGCGCCAAGCGGCTGGTCGACCGCGGCGACCCCGAGGTCTGGGGCGTGCTGGAGGAGGTCATCTCCGAGCATCCCGTCCTGCTCAACCGTGCGCCTACGCTGCACCGTCTGGGCATCCAGGCCTTCGAGCCCATCCTGGTCGAGGGCAAGGCCATCCACCTGCCCCCGCTGGCCTGCGCGGCTTTCAACGCCGACTTCGACGGCGACCAGATGGCGGTCCACCTGCCCCTGTCGGCAGAGGCCCAGGCTGAGGCCCGCTCGCTCATGCTGGCCTCCGACAACATCCTCAAGCCCGCCGACGGCCACACGGTAACCATGCCCTCCCAGGACATGATTCTGGGTCTGTACTATCTGACCACCGTGGTTGACGGCGCCAAGGGCCAGGGCCGGATCTTCTCCAGCCTGGCCGAGGCACGGATGGCCCTGGACCTGGGTGAGATCGACATGCAGGCCAAGATCCTGCTTCGGGTGCCCGCTGACTTCGTCATGCCCAAGAACTGGGAGCCCGGCGACCTCAAGGTCGTCGACCCCGAGCCGGGCAGCCCCGACGTGGTCAAGGAGGAGGTCTTCAAGGACGGCTCCAGGCTCTTCGCCACCAACTACGGGCGGGTCCTGTTCAACCGGACGCTGCCTGTGGACTACCCCTTCATCAACGAGCAGGTGCCCAAGGGCAAGCTGTCCGGCATCGTGGACGACATCGCCACCCGGTACTCGACCGCCCAGGTCGCGGCCACCCTGGATGCCCTGAAGGATCTGGGCTTCACCCGGGCCCAGTGGTCCGGCGTGACCATGGCCTTCTCCGACATCGTGGTGCCGCCCGAGCGCAGCGAGATCGTCAACGAGTACCAGGGGCAGGCCGCCAAGGTCAACTCCCAGTACGACATGGGTCTGCTGACCGACGAGGAGCGCCGTCAGGAGCTGATCAACCTGTGGACCGAGTGCACCGACAAGGTGGCTGACGCCATGCAGGAGCACTTCACTCCGGACAACAACGTGAACATCATGGTTCAGTCCGGGGCACGAGGCAACTGGATGCAGATTCGCCAGATCGCCGGTATGCGAGGCCTGGTGGCCAACCCCAAGGGCGAGATCATCCCTCGACCGGTCAAGTCCAACTATCACGACGGCCTGTCGGTGCTGGAGTACTTCATCTCCCAGCACGGCGCCCGCAAGGGTCTGGCCGACACCGCACTGCGCACCGCCGAGTCGGGCTACCTGACCCGTCGTCTGGTCGATGTCTCCCAGGATGTGATTGTGCGCGAGGAGGACTGCGGCACCATGCGCGGTCTGACCATGAAGGTGGCCGAACGCGACGAGCAGGGCAACCTGGTCCTGGTCAAGGCCGCCGACGGCGGACCCTACTCCAGGCTCCTGGCCGCCGACGTCATCGACCCCAAGGACGGCAAGACCGTGCTCTACAAGCGCGGTGACGCCCTGTCCATGGACGTGCTTCGCGACATGGTCGCCCACGGCGTGGAGGAGGTCAAGGCCCGTTCGGTCCTGACCTGCGAGTCCACCCGCGGGGTTTGCGCCAAGTGCTACGGCTGGTCCCTGGCCACCAACAAGCTGGTGGATGTGGGTGAGGCCGTGGGCATTGTGGCCGCCCAGTCCATCGGCGAGCCCGGCACCCAGCTGACGCTGCGTTCCTTCCACTCCGGCGGCGTGGCTTCGGCCTCCGACATCACCCAGGGTCTTCCCCGTGTCACCGAGCTCTTCGAGGCCCGTACCCCCAAGGGCGAGGCTCCCATCGCGGAGTTCCCCGGCACCGTCAAGGTGGAGGACACCGATCGCGGTCGTCAGGTGACCCTGACCCCGGACGACACCTCTGTGGAGGCGCTGACCTACCCGGTCACCCGCCGTGCGCCCATGATGGTCAAGGACGGACAGCACGTCGAGGCCGGCACCCAGCTGATCGAGGGCTCCGTGGATCCCAAGAAGATCCTGCGCATCCTCGGCCCGCGCGCCGCCCAGGTGAACATCGTCAACGAGGTGCACACGGTCTACCGCTCCCAGGGCGTGGACATCCACGACAAGCACATCGAAGTCATCGTTCACCAGATGCTCCGCCGCGTCACGGTCATCGACTCGGGCGACACCGACCTGCTGCCCGGCGAGCTGGTCGACCAGGCCAAGTTCAAGGCCGCCAACATGAAGGCCGTCAAGGCCGGTGGCAAGCCGGCCGCGGGACGTCCTGAGCTCATGGGCATCACCAAGGCCTCCCTGGCCACCGACTCCTGGCTGTCGGCCGCCTCCTTCCAGGAGACGACCCGCGTGCTCACCGAGGCCGCCCTGAACCAGAAGGTCGACGACCTGAAGGGCCTCAAGGAGAACGTGATCATCGGCAAGCTGATCCCGGCCGGCACCGGTCTGGCCAGGTACCGCAACGCCACCGTTGAGCCCGACAAGGCCATCCGCGACACCATCTATCCCAACTTCGGTCTGGGTGGCGGCGACGTGGATCTGAGCGACGCCGACCTGAACGATGTGGACTTCTCCAACATCGACTTCGGGGACCTGAAGCTGGGCGACGACTTCAACCCGGACGACTTCCTCAACGACCAGGGCGGCCAGAGCCATCTGGACACCCCCAACGTGCAGGATCCGTCAGCTGCGGCCGGCGATCAGACGGCTGCCACGGGCGCGGGATCCTCGGATGCAGCCGATGGCAGTGACTCCGATCGGAAGCCGTCCCAGCAGCCTGGTTCGGCCACCTTCTCCTCTTCGGAGGATCAGCACTCCAACCAGTGAGTGCCTGCACGGCCAGTAGTGCAGATCCGCTCGGGCCGGATCATCCGGCCCGAGCGGATTCGGCTGCAGGATGTGTGATAAAGGTTGAGGGCCAGCGCGATCTTAGCGATCGCCCTGGCCCTCATCTTGTTTTTCCGGCGGTCCAGGTTATCGGAGGACAGTGGCAAACAACGACTGTCTGGCGACCGTGTCTACACCCGTGGTCCATGAGCGCCACAGCAAGTTGGTCATAAGTTTGCGTGTGAGCCCTGGATCGGCGGGTTGGTAAGGTCTTGATTCCTGAAGTTCGATTGCAGACACGCTCTCTTCGCTGCGATGCCACTGTCCGAGCAGGAAAGAGACGTCATGGCGGGTTCAGGCGTGATGGGCGGGTCAGTGCAGGTGCCTGGGGGAAAGCAGGGTGCGCCAGCGTCGGGTTCGTGGCAGGGATGCCAGGATGGCGGTTTGAAGCTTGTCCACCAACTGCCAGCAGTCTTCGGCTTCCTGCTCATCGGAAGGGTGCCGGTCGAAAGAGGCCTGATCGGCCATGCTGCGCAGTCGATCCAGATTTCCGCGCAGCCCGGCCCACGAGGCTCCTGGAGGGTCGGTCAGCAGGGTCTGGGCGATCAGAGCCGCCTGTTCGCTACGGGTGCCGTCCAGGGACAGGCCGGTCTGCCTGCTGAGGTTGCCGATCTGTCGCCAGCCGGCGCGGATGCGTGTCTTCGGGTCACCCGTCGACCGTGCCCGTCTGCGCAGCCAGGCTTTGACGGCTAGCAGGAGCAGAATCAGGAGAGCCGACAGCCAGATCGGCATGGTCCAGAGTGCTGTTTTGGCCATCAGGGGTCCGTGCTGTTTCCAGAATGAGGGTGAAGACCGCCGGGATGCTTCCTGCCCGCCGACTGTGGTTCGGCCCTGGGTGATCCGGTCGTCGCGGGGAGGATCGACCAGCGGAGGCGGTGGCTGGCGGACGAGAGTGCGTGGATCGGGCGGAGTGGAGTCCAGGGACCTGTCCGGGGTCCTGGTCTCCGGTGGTGTGGGGTAGAAGGGGACCCATCCGAGTCCCTTCAGATTGACCTCCACCCAGGCCTGGGCATCAAGTCCCGTGAAGTCGATTCGGGTACTCCCATCCGACTCGGTCCTGGTTCGTGACCGACTGATGGAACCGTCATGGTTCTTGGGCAGGAATCCCAGGACCACCCGGGATGGTAGACCCATCTGCCTGGCCAGGAGGGCCATGGCCGAGGCGTATTGCTCACTGTCGCCCACCATGGCCTGGCCCTGCAGGAGCTGATTGATTCGATAATCGCCATGGCCGGAGGGCGAGGGATAGTCGCCGGCCAGACCATGGGAGAACCATCCCTCCTTGTGCAGCCGTTCCTCGATGGCCAGTGCTCTGGCGCCGCCGCGCGCCTGCATGGAGGTCATGGAGGCAGCCGCCTTGGGCAGGCTCTCGGGGGCATCCGACAGGGGAGGCACCTGCGCATCTCCCGGATCGCTGTCCGCGATGCGACGGGTTGGGGGTCGGTCTTCGGCCACGCCGTGCACCGTATAGCTGGCTCCTGCCTGTAGGGCCTGATCGGTCAAAGCAGTGTCCGTAGCCTTGTTGAAGTAGAGGTCATTCCGTTGCAGACCCAGATTCGTATCGATGCCATCGACCTGTCCAGCGGAGGGTAGCCAGGCGTGGTCGAATCCCTCCCGAATCAGAAAGGTTGCGGTAAAAGGCTGTCCGGTTTGTTTGCCGTCTTTGGTCTTCTCCTGCTGCCTTTCTGTGCGGATCTGGGCGCCGATGCGCCGATAGTCGGCGGCTCCGGCGCCTGAGGAGTCGGACAGATTCCAGACCTTGCCGTCATAGCGGTCCATGACTGCCATCCGGACCGGCGTGCCGGCGGGCAGGTTGCGTACCGTGACCAGGGTATCGTCGCGGTGTCGTTTGATATAGGCACGGTAATCACTCAAGGGGCTGGTGAACTGGTAGGGGTCCATTGGGGGCTGATAATGGTCGCGGATGACCAGCCGGGTCGGGGCGGGCAGGATGCCAGCGGAGAAAATCATTCCGGCCGCCAGGACCAGGGTCAGAAGAGTGGATGCGAGTCCTTGCAGACGCAGCAGCCCCAGTCCACTTGCGCTCCAAATAAGCAGGAGCAGCCAGAGGATGCCGCCCGTCAATGCCGGATAGAGGCCTCTGCTGGTCCCTAGGGCTGCTGACACAGCCATGGTGGCCAGGATGGGCAGGGTGGCTGCCAGGACGGCCACTGGGTGTGCCGGCCGTCCCGGATTGCGGCCCAGGCCATGGCGGGCCAGCAGCACCGCCAGATAGCAGGTCCAGAGCATCAGCGTCCACAGGGCCATCAGTCCGCCGGCTTCCTGGCCAAGGGGCGGGTCGATGGCTGCCAGGGTCTTGAAAGCGCCGAAGGTAGCGGACCACCCTTGTGTCAGGGTTGCCCAGGTGGGCAGGAGGTGTGCCAGGGTGGTCCCGTTCAGAGCGAAGATGGGACCCAGCAGGAATTGAGCCGCAATCAGCAGCAGAGGCTGCAGGAAGGCTGTGGCAATACGACGGTGGGGGAGCATGGCGATTAGCAGTCCGGCCAGGCAGGCTGCGGCTCCCACTGTCAGCCAGAAGGGCAGACTGCCGTAGACCGGCAACAGCTGCAGTCCGGCCAGCAGATTGAGTGCGGCCAGTTCGGCGACCAGAATGACGGGGGAGCGGCGCCTTGTCGGGCCGACAGTGGATTGCAGGCCTGCCCTGCCGATCAGACGAATCGGCTCCCTCTGGACCTGCTCCATCCATGATGCGGATGATGTGCTCATGGCTGGTTCTCCAAGAGGAAGGGGAGGTCCCGAATACTACCCAAAACGGCGTTGACCAGGCCTGGCTGGGTCTGCAGGCTTGGATGAGCATCCAGGTCGGCAGCCAGCAGCATGACCGGGGAGGCGCTCTGAGCCGATTCGCCCATCAGCGCTGAGGGTTGGCGGTCGCCCAGCGAACCGG
The DNA here is from genome assembly GCF_016101165.1 of Bifidobacterium sp. W8114. Classification (NCBI taxonomy): domain Bacteria; kingdom Bacillati; phylum Actinomycetota; class Actinomycetes; order Bifidobacteriales; family Bifidobacteriaceae; genus Bifidobacterium; species Bifidobacterium sp. W8114. Next base: position 335,051 of record NZ_JACFRA010000003.1, read on the forward strand.
TTACCAGAATGGTCAGACTGATCTGTTCGCAAGCATCAGTCCGGTCAAGTAAATCGTAGCCGTCTTGGCGTGGGTGGATGGCACTGCAGGCGTCCAGAAAGCTACGCGGATCCTCCGTGGGCAGGGTGGTTCCATGGGCACCGGAATTGTCGGGTTCCGGGGCCAGCGCTCGCAGCCGACGGCCATCAAGCAGGCATCGGCAGCCCAAGGAGGCATAGAATTCAACTGCCAGTTCAAACTCATCTGCGTTCCGGTAGGAGGCGGCCTGGCCGTCCAGGATCAGTTCAGTCCTGGTGCGCAGGGTGGGCTCATACTGGCGGACCATCAGGGTACCGGCCCGGGCAGTGGACAACCAGTGGACCCGCTTCATATCATCGCCCGGAGCATAGGGGCGCAGAGCATGGAATTCCAGGTCGTCGTCTACAATGCCGGGACCAGGATCCCCCTCCAGGTCGCGTTCAAGTCCGGCTTCAAGGTGCGGCAGGGACACCGTGCGGGGATGGATATAGAGTTTTCGGGCATCAGCCAGAATCCGGCGACGGCGGATGAGTCCCAGCGGATCCCCGGCCTCCATGGTCACCGGGCCCAGGTCAATCACGCCACGAGATCGGGCTTCCAGTTTCAAACGGATCTGGTGACTCTGGCCGGGAGCCAGGGCCGGCAATGGCGCCATGACGGTTCCTTGGCATAGAGCCAGGCCGATTCGGCCGTGACGGGTGGGGTGGCTGCCCGGATTGGTCAGAACCAGGACCAGTTCAGCCTGACCGCCTACCTCCAGATGTCCTTGGTCCAGGCGCGTTTCAGCGATACAGGACAGGTTGCCCAGGCTCATCAGTAGCCCCAGCAGCAGCATACCTGCGCCCAGCAGAACGCCCGCAAGCAGTTCACGCCAACCAGTCGGGACGAAGGCCAGAGCACAAATGAGCGCCGCCAAGGCCATAGCCCGGCCCAGGGCAGTGACCGACTGCCAAAGGTCAGCGGCCTGGGCTCGCAGGCCCTGTCTGGCTCCTGTCGAGGAGACCGGTCTTGCTTCCTGGGCAGGTCGGCTGGCGAAAGCGGTCATGGCTCACTGCTCCCCTGTGGGGACGGGGACCTTGGTCAGGGCTTCGGCCAGCGCCTGGTGTTCATCCATGCCCGCCAGCCTGCTCTGGGCGGTCAGAATCAGCCGGTGGGCCAGGATGGGGTCGACCAGGTCCTTGACATCGTCGGGGATCACGTAGTCGCGGCCTTGGGCGCATGCCCGAATCCTGGCGCAACGCACTAGAGCCAGTCCTCCTCTGATGGAGGAGCCGACCCGGATGGCAGGGCTGTGCCGCGTGGCTTCGATGATGTGGATGACATATTCCATGATGGAGGAATCGCAGAAGACTTTGGATGCGCAGGTGGCCATGGCCTCCACCTGGGTGGCGTCGACCACTGGGTCGACCAGACCGGCCCTGTCACGGATATTAGCCTCTTGAAGGATGCGCATGCTGGCATCGTGCCCCGGTGCCCCAAGTGAGGTGCGGATCAGAAAGCGGTCCATCTGAGCCTCGGGCAGGGCATAGGTGCCCAGCTGCTCGACGGGATTCTGGGTGGCCATGACCATGAATGGCCGGGGAAGGCGGTAGGTGCGGCCATCCACGGTTATCCGGCCCTCCTCCATGACCTCCAAGAGGGCTGACTGGGTCTTGGGGGAGGCCCTGTTGATCTCGTCAGCCAGAACCAGGGAGGCGAAGACCGGGCCGGGTCGGAAGGAGAATCGTCCTTGAGACTGGTCGTAGAAGGTCACGCCCAGCAGATCGGAGGGCAGCAGGTCGGGGGTGAACTGGATCCGCTTGCAGTCCACGGCAATGGAGGCTGCCAGTGCCCGCGACAGCTGGGTCTTGCCGGTGCCCGGATTGTCCTCCAGGAGCACATGGCCCCCTGCAATCAGGGCGGTGACGCAGAGGGCAATGGTTTCCTCCTTGCCCAGCACTGCCTCGCCGACATTGTCGACGATGGAGCGGAAGAGGTTGGCAAAGGTCGACACATCCATGGCGGCCTGGCTGCTGCCTGTGGCCTGGCTCGATCGTCTCTGCTGCCTGGCCCCTGCTGCCTGTTCTTCTGCTTCGGTGGAAGACCGCCGGTTCCGTCTGTTCTTTTTCGCATCTGCAGGTTCTCCGGTCCGGACTTCGTATCTGGGGGCCGAGGTTCGTCCCGGCTGGGGGTTACGGGACTGATCGGTGACGTCGACGAGGTCAGGTCTGGCAGAAGCTGAGGAGGATTGTGGGAACAGGTCATGGACCGGTTGGCGGACGGGGATGGTCCCGTCTTCCGCCATGGTGCGGTCCGATGGGAGGGATTCCGTCCCCGATTCCTGAGTTCTTCCTTGTTCGGCAGCCGCGGGGATACGACCGGGCCGGGTCCGGTCGTCGTTCACTGCCGGAGTGGATTCCTGCTGGCCCAAACCTGCCATGAGGGCCTGGCGCTGTCGCTTCAGTACGTCCAATCGGTCGGCAGGGATTCGTCGGCTTTCGCCGCTCGCCTCGCGCGCGGCCTTGGGGGTACCCCTCCTGGTCGCGTCATTCGGGATGGTGCCGTCCTGCTGGATGGGCTCCTGTGCGTTTCGTTCATCCATGGTCATTCATCCTTGTCTGCTGAGGGATCCCCAGACGGGTTCTTGTCGCTTGGCTTGTCGTCCTTCTTGGGCAGGGTCAGCTCCTTGGCGGCGGCGGGCGAATCGCCTTCGGAACCCACGCCACGGATGCTGGCGACAGCCCGGAAGTTCAGCGTGGTGCCCGGCTTGGCTGATCCGGCGAGCAGGGTGATGATCTGACTCAACTCCGGCTGGTTGCAGGCCAGGGTCCAGGAGGCCTCGTCGGGGTCGAGGCCATCGATGTTCACCCGGATGTCTGCGCAGGGCCGGCCGTGTTCGGATCCGGGGTTCAAAACCAGCTTGACCTGGTCCTTGCCCAGGTACTCCAGAGTCTGGAATACAGGCGGATCCGGATGCGACCAGGTAGATCCAGAGGCTGAGGCCACAGGTCCTGATCCGGCCATATTGGCTGGGGTCACGCTCACTGTGCAGGCGCCTCCTGCTTCGTCATGGCCCACATCGAAGACCGCCTTGGTGGCGGTGGCCGACCGCCATCGTGGCGAACCGCATCCGGAACCCTCGCCGTGGACCGTATAGCTCTGGATGGGTGAGCCATGATTCTCTGGTGGGCGCCAGGTGACGGTCAGGGTTTCCTTGGTGCCGCCGTCCACGGTCAGAGCCTGCACGCCTCCGGGGAGTACGTCCGGTCTGGCTGCCGCCGGCGAGGATGCGGGGGACCAGCCGACTTGGTTGTGGGCTTGGACGGTGAAGGAATAGTCATGGCCGTTGGCCAGCCCGTCGATCCGGCAGGTGACGGCATTGCCGCAGGAGCGTTGTCCCGAGCCCGCCGACGATGTGTAGGAGACCCGGTACTCGTCCACCGGACTGCCGTTGACTGCACCCGGCTCCCAGGCCAGGAGAACCGTTCCGTCGCCTGCCTGGGCGGCACCCGCCAGCATTCTGGGGGACTGTGGGCGGTCGATGATGCCCACGGTGATGGTGGCGCTGACCCGGCGTCCCGGATCACGGCTGCCATCTTCGACCGTGGCCAGAATGGTGTTGGTGGAGGCGCCGATGTCGCGATCGGCCCTGATGGCGATTTTTCCGTCGCCCAGGTTGGTGGCTGTCAGTCGTGAGGTGTCGTCGCTGACCAGGCCGACCAGGCGCAGCGGGGTGTCGGGGAAGGGGTTGAGGGCACCGTCGAACAGATCCAGCTCCAGACTCTGTCCTGCCTTGAGCCCCACCTGACGTGAGGGGACCGAAGCCAGCGGTCGGGTGGTGGCGACTATGCGGAAGGCCAGGACCGTATGCACATCGCCGGATGGACTGGTGATGTTGACCGGTAGGGTGGCCTTGGTGCCGGGTATCGCGGTCTTGTCGGCGGCCACGTTCAACTGGCCCTGAGGACTCAGTTTGGCATGGATTGGCCCTTCAGGGTTCCCGGAGGAGAAGGTGCTGTCGGCCGGGTCGCTTCCCTGGGGCCAACGGGTCATAGCGGATAGGGAGATGGTCTGTGCCGGCTCTCCGGCCACCAGATCGATGACCGGTGCCGAAAGGACCGGCGGGGATGCTCTGCCGCCTACAACGGTGATGGGCAAGGTCAGCACAGACTCGTTGACGATGGCCTGGCCGCCTGGATCCCCGTCACGGACGGCAAAGGTCAGTGAGGCTGGCCCAGCATAGTCCTTGGCGGCGGTGAACTTCAGGGTGTGCTCGTCCACATAGGGGTCGGATCCGTCGGACTTGGTGGCCGAGACGGACTGGCGCGAGGCGATCCGTGCGGTCTTGCCCGCACCCACCCTGACCTGATCGGCGATGTCGATGGTGATGCTCTGCCCAGCCCGCACTTTAAGGGCCGGAGCCCGAGGTCTCAGGACAGGGGGAAACACCCCATAGGCAGGGACCTTCACAAAGGCCATTGAAGTGATCTTGAACCGGGTGTTGGTGACGGTGTAGGGTACGGCTCTGGCCTGGTCGGTCAGGTCGATGACCAGCTTGGTGGAGCCGGCCTCGCCTACGGTCCTGGCGTGGGCCCTTGCCCCGGGGTAAATCCCAAGGCGCAGGTCATCGAGGGTGCCGGATGGATTGTTGATGGAGTCGGCCAGATTGACTTCCACGCTGCGCTTGTCCACCGTGTCCTCGGGAGCCACCTGGTAATCCTGGGCTATGGGTGGCTGGATAGGGGCCTGGGGGTCAGAAACCACGGTCAGGGTGGCCTGGTCACTCAGACCTGCCCGGTTGCGCGCCTGATAGACCAGATAGGAGGTTCCTGGCTGTGAGGGGGCAGTCAGCCGGATCATGCCGTCCTCCACGCTGGCCTGGTCCAGGCCCTGGCGCTCCAGGTGGGGGTCCAGACTCAGGGGGTCGTCATCCCCAGCGATGTCGTTGAGCAAAACCGGCACATCGGCCACGGTCCCAGGGCGCAGCCTGACCTTGTCGTCCCTGGCGAAGACCCCGGTCACCGACGAGTCGGGAAAGACACCGATGCGGACGCGCGCCTGGGCACGCTGCCCCACCCAGTCCTCCACGGCGTAGGTGAACTCGTCGGTGCCGTGCGAGTCGGGATAGGCCTCATAGATCAGGTAGTCGGCCCCGGCTTTGACAATCCTGCCCAGTCTGGGCGCCTGGTTGCCCAAGCCGGACAGGGTGTCGCAGTCTCCGTCCGGGTCGATGCCGGTCAGCGGGACAGGGATGCGCACCTTGGTCCCGGCAGCCACCTGGGCCCGCAGGTCCTTGGGGGTGGGTGCTGGTTTGCTCGCGGGATCGGAGACATGCACCCGGAAGGTGATCGTACCTGAGGCTGCGTTGCCCAGATCGTCCCTGACCGTATAGGTGGCAGGGAAGTCCCCGGTGCGCTCGCTGGCCTGATACCTGACTGTGTCCCCGGATACGAAGGCCAGGCCCGCAAAGGTCCGTTGATCCGTAGCCAGCTGCTGGTCCAAGGCGACGCTGGTTCCGTCAGCGTTGGTGACCTTGTCCATGACCGCAACCGTGACCAGGCCCGATGAGCGGACCCCCACGGTCAGATTCGGGGCCTTGGGCGCCGAGGCTGCCCTCCTCAAGGAGGGGGGCTGCAGGACGATGGTCCCCTGAGCGCTGCCCTCGGCGTTGGCGACCGTGTAGGCAATGCTTAGCGGGTGTGTGGGGATTTTTCTGGCTGACAGGTAGACCCTGCGGTGGTCCACGATGCCGACCTTGATGCCTGATTCCGGATCCACGTGCACATCGGTCAGGGCCAACACTCCGCCCATGGGATCCTGATCGTTGTCGAGCGGATCGACGATGGCGGTCTGGTCGGCCCCCAGCAGGGCCACGTCGTTGACGGGAACCGGCGGCGCGGATCCACCCTGATCGCGTTGTGCCTCCAGTCTGACCAGCCCCTGGGTCTCCTGGTCACCCTGGGCCACCCGGTAGGGCACATAATAGGTGCCCGGGTTGGCGGCGGTGGCGGTGAAGGAAAGACTCTCGGAGTTGACCTCCACCTGGATTCCGTCAGTCTTGTCGACCCGGACCAGGCGAAGGGGTTGAGCGGCATTGGCGTGTACACTCCTGCTCAGGTCCACGCTGACCTCTCGGCCGGGGGTGGCCTGGCGAATGACCGGATCGACCAGAGGGGCCAGGGTGTTGACGGGTCTGACGGTGAAGTATATGAGTCCCTGACCGCTCATGACTCCGTCCGAAACGGTGACTTTGACAGCCAGCCGACCGGAGGTGGCCGACCCAGCGCTCATGGTCAGCTGCCCGTCAGCCCTGGTGGACAAGGATATCCGATCGAAGTTGACCGGTTCGGCGCCGACCAGGGTCAGCGGGTCCCCGTCGGGATCTTCGAAGCCGGCCAAGGCGTTGACGGTGGTCGTAGCGCCCTGCTCCACCTCATATTCGGGAGGCGTATCGCTCTGGACCGGTGCCTGGTCGCCTCGGTCCATCGTGGCCGGGGCGATGTTGAGGTCGATGCCAGCCGAGGAGACCTGTCCGCGTCCATCGGTGATGGAGTAGTTGATTCGGGCCCGGCCGGCAGGTGCGTCGCTGGCATCCACCTGCAGGTAGCGGCCGTTCATGACCGGAGTCAGGCGCAGATTCCCCTGTGAGCTGCGCGCATCCTCGATTCGCAGAACCGAGCAGTCGGTCTGGCGATCGTTGCGCAGAGGGTCCAGTAGGGCCCTGGAACCGGCCCGAATGCCCAGACTGTCGTCCTCGGCCTGGATGGGCTGGGATCCTGATCGACAGGTGGCCGTGAACCGCTGGCGATTGTCGGCCGAGTCCTGGCGTTGATCGGTTTTATCTGTGTGTTTGACCTCCATGGTCCGCCACTGCGGCCGGATCACCTTGGTGGAGGATTGGGGGTTCCAAACGTCGCCAGTCAGCACGTCGTTGAGGATTACCCTCCGGTGGTTGGCCCGGAAGACCAGGTTCGAGGTGGGGCTGATGGTCTCCAGAGTGGTGGGACGCGGCTGAGGTGACCGGACCTGGGGCACGGCCGTCCCCGTCGCGCACAGCCGCAGAAAATTCCGTCCCGAGGAGGCCCAGGCCGTCCAAAGGCACCCGCCCGAGGAGACCGGCTGGGCGGGTTGGCCGCTGCCGCCGGTGTGTATGTTCTCAACCTGATTCCGTGGATGATCCAGATTGACAATGTGGACGCTTTCCTGATCGGTCAGGCCCACCCAGGGTCCCTGGCGGTCCATATCCACTGGAGTGGACTGGAGCTGCAGGTCTCCCCGGTGCGGTATCCGGGTGGATCCTTGGGGCCAGTAAAGCCGATCGCCCGCCAGGAGGACGGGTCTTCCGCCAATGACGCTGAATGCTGTGGCTCGGACGGGAGCGTGGCCCGTCAGGGAGTCCAGCTCACGGTGGGCCCGGGAGTCCGGTCCGTCGATCCTCAGCACGACCCCGTCCGAAGGCCGGTAGGCGTAAACGGCTCCGGATGCGTCCACAGTGACCGCGGCCCCGAAGCCCAGGGTCAGTACAGGGTCTCGGCGTTGCGGGTCCATATCTGCCGGAGAAGTCGCCTGACCCACCCATATCTTGCCGGTCCGTGCCTGGAAGAGGACCAGGGTGGGTCCGTTGACCATTCGCTGGATACTGGCATCCGACCGGGTGGTGTCCCCCAGGGTGGCGGTGGATGCCGCTATGGGCGCCATGCCTCCCTCACGGCCCAGGATGACCGCGTATCCACTCTGAGCCAGGTCGAAGTGGTCGGTGCCCGTCGACAGGGCCACGTCAGCCTCGCCGATGTCGGGCTTGAACCGGGCCACTTTGCGCTCGTTCTGAGAGCTGATCCAGATGCTGCCGTCGTCCACCTGAACAGCACGACGGTCCACCCCATGCATGAACAGGGCGCCCAGGGTGAGCAGGACCAGCGCCGTCAGTGTGACGGCCAGGATGGCGGCAGGGCTCTTGGTGCGGACGGCCAGAGTATGCCGGAGACGCGGCCCGGCCTGGCGCATCCGCAGGAACAGTCCCTGCAAGTCCATAATCCCCTGGGTTCCTTTCCTGTCCTGTAGCACAGGCCATGATGCCTGACCTATGCCTTTTCTTTTAATGAGTCCCGGACCGCCGTCTATGCTCTCTCTGACGACCGATTTTAGCTGGTTCGCCAGGTCTTGGCGGTCTGTGAAAGTCGGGGTGGTCGAATGCGAAAATGCCTCCACCTAGGGTTCACTGAACAGCGCAGATAATGGTGGGCTCCTGGGACATGCTCCGGTCGGCCCGCACCAGGGTGACGCTGATGCAGGTCTGGCCCCCCTGCGGACTGTCGATGCGGGCGGTCGGCTGTCGGGTCTGCACGCTGCGGCCACGATCTCCGGTGCCGCCCTGGTCCAGGGGATGCCAAACGTAGCTGTCTGCCGGTTTGGGGTCGGGGTTGACCCAGGTGAACACGGCCGTGGTGCCCTGGTAGTGGCCTTGGCCCTGGGTGGGCGAGGGAACCGGACCCTCCTGCAAAGCCTGGGGGTCGCTCGAATCCGTCGGGTCCGGGGACTGCATCTGTTGGGATTGGACCTGGGAGGAACCCGTGGTCGGCCGTGAGCCTCTTTCGGAACCGTTCGGCAGGCCGACGACCAAGGCCCAGGCCAGGACCAGGACGATAGCGAGGATCAGTCCTAAAAGGATCAAACGGCGGCTGCCGCCGGGGAAATGCCTGGCCTGGCTACCTTCATGGTCAGTGATCGCCTCACTGTCTGGGCGCAGACGCGGTTGGGAGCTGGCCCGTGCCCCGGTCCAGGGGCGGCCGGACTCCTTGCGTTCTTCCCGGCCTGCGATGACTCCGGTCTGGGCGTGTGGGCCCGCATATGCCTTCGGATAGGGATCGATTCCCTCGCCGATGAAGGGCGTTGCATGGCCGTAGAGCTCCTGCTGGACCTCCTGAAGTGCGCGACCGAACTCCAGCGCCGAGTAGTAGCGATCATCCCGGTCATGGGCCATGGCTTTCCCCAAGGCGGCGGACAGCATAGGAGAAGCTTCGCCCATGTGCAGAACCGGGGTTTCCGCTGTCAGAATCAGCTGGACCAGGTGATCCTCATTCCGGGCCTGGTAGGCGTACTCGTAGGGGGAGCGGCCGGCCAGCATGCCGAAGAGCGAGGCACCCAGGGAGTAGATGTCGCTGGCCTCGGATCCTCCCGAGCGGTTTGCCAGGATCTCTGGGGCCGCCCAGGGTATGGAAAGTCCGCCGGCCCGTTCGCTTCCATAGATGCCCGAGGAGATGCCGAAGTCGGCCAGGACGGGCAGGCCCTGGTCCGTGATGAGAAAGTTGCTGGGTTTGACGTCCCGGTGCAGGATTCCGCGTTCATGGGCGCAGCAGAGGGCCGAGGCCATGCGCACTCCCAGGTCCAGCACGCCTTCCTGGTCCATGCCCCCCTTGAGCATGATGGCCTTGCAGCTGCCGCCCGGGGCGTATTCGAGTACCAGGCAATCCCGTCCGTCATCGCTGACCAGGGCCTGGTGGATGCTCAGGATGCAGGGGTGGGTGGAAAGCTTGGCCAGGTTCTTGGCCTCCCGCAGAAAGAGCTGATGGGTCTGTCGGTCCATGCTGCCTTGGAGAGCCACCTTGACTGCCACAGGTCGGTTGAGCCCCTCCTGTTCATACAGGTAGACGGCGGCTGTGCCCCCAAGGTCCAGTGGGCGCATGAGCCGCAGCCCGGGTAGCACCGGGGCTTGGTCCATGGTTGGAACCGTACCCGGGCGCTGGGCCTGGGGACCATTCTGCTGCAAGGGACATCACCTCCTGGGACTGCCTGAGAACTGCTATCCACGATAACAGCACGTCGTTGCCGATCAGGCATCCATTGAACCTCTTGTGGACGGTCACCGACCAGCGAGTTCCGTGGCCTGCAGATGGACCATGCCGGACCCTATTCTTGTAACTATGAGCAAGCAGCCACCGGTGGATTCGCAAGAGGCCATGGAACCGGTCCTCGCCCTTATCGGCGATCGGCTCCGGGACGTGGAGGGTCGGCCCACCCGGGCCCTGGTGGTGGCTGGTCCTCCCCGCAGCGGCAAGACCAGGCTGGCCACCCGGGCCCTGCTGGCAGGCATGGAGCGGTTCGGTGACGGCGCCAGTATGGCTGTATCCGGTCGTACCGCAGCCGACCAGGTCAGCCACCAGGTCATTCTAAGGCGGGGCAGGTCCGACCGCACCCGACCTGTGGGCACCCTGCAGGCCCTGGCCTTCCGTCTGCTGACGCGGTCCCGTCTGGCCCAGGGGGGGCACGATCCGCTCCTGCCCAGACTGCTCAACGGCGCCGAGGAGGACGCCCTGCTCAGGCAGGTCATGACTGTCCACCTGCAGCATGTCCAGGCCGGGGACGACTGCGCGGTCTGCCGACTCCTGGAACGTTACTTCCGAAACGGGGCGGGCTGGTCGTCCGTCCTGGTCGGCGACGGTCAGGGACGGGTCGTAGGGGTCGCCGACAGGTTCATCGCCCAGCTGCGGGACATGTTCGCCCGCATGACGGAATTGGGCCTGGACAAAGGGGACCGGGACCGGCTTCTGGATGCCCTGGCCGTCCAGCCCATGGACCCCGACCGCCGCGACCGGCTGGGCCTGCAGTGGCGGCTGGCCTTCGCCCTGGAGGATGAATACCGCCAGAGCATCACCAAGAGCTACCCGGACGAATTCCGTCTGGACCCCTCCATGCTCATGGTCGAAGCCTCACGCAGCCTGGACGGGCTGGCTGATGACGACCTGCCCGACCTGCTGGTCGTGGACGACTGGCAGGACATCACCCTGGCCGGTATGGACCTGCTGCAGGGTTTGAACCGGGCCGGTTGCCGACTTCTTCTGGTGGGCGATCCCGACCAGTCGGTACAGTCCTTCCGCGGCTCCTACCCGGAATTTCTGATCAATCGCCTGACGGCCCTGTCCAAGCACGTGCCAGGCGCTGCGGCCCCCCTTCTTGCCCCGGACTTCGCCTGTCTGGGCGCTGCCGAAGTGACCCTGGAACCTCGGAGGATGGTGGTTCCTGAAGCATCTGCAGAGCATATTGAGGACGGTCAGGATTTCGATACGGCGGTTCCGGGTTCCTACGCCGACCTGCTGGCTGCCAGGGTCAGCCTGGGCATCGCCGGGATTGAGGAGAATGACACCCCTCTGCCCGACAGACCCGGCAAGCTGCCCGCCTGGCCCGGTGCCGGACCGGTGGCCCCCTTGGCCGCCGGCGACAGTCTGATTCGCGACGGCAGTGTGCAGACCAGGCTCTTCCACACCCCCGACCAGGAGGACGACGACCTGGTCTGGCAGATCAAGCATGAGTTCCTGGCCGAAGAACGTGACTGGAACGACATGGCCGTCATCGCCCACGACAACATGACCCTGCGCGCATTGGGCCGCAAGCTGCGCGTTCAGGGCGTGCCGGTGCGCTTCTCCTCGGTGACCCGTCCGCTCAGCCAGGAGCCTGCCATCCAGGGTCTTTTCGCCCTGGTCGAGCTGGCCCAATCGGTACTGGATCCCGACAACGCCGGAAGCGATCCGGATGATTCGGTCCAAGTGGCCGCCTGGATCAGGTCGCGTCTGCGCACGCTGATGGCCAGCCCCCTCTTCCGGGTTCCCACCACTGCCGCTCGTGCAGAGCGTCCCGTCAGGATGGAACGGCTGGAATCCATCTTGGAGACCATGGCCGCATTGGCTCCCCTGTCCGGCCAGCAGGGGAGCGAGCCGGACTCATCCGGCTCCTTGGACGACCTGCCGCTCCTGGGACAGGCCTGGCAGACCTGGGTCGAGAATCTGGCCGAGCGGCGGGCCAAGCGGGACCGTTCATCCGGCATCAGCGTCGACGACTCCCTGCTGACCAGGCACGATTCCTCCAAGCCAGGGGACGGGTCTGATTCCTTCTTCACTGCCTCGGCCCCCGATCAGCCGGTGGATCTGGGGGACCGGGATGCGCAACGTCCAGCCATTCTGTCTGTTCAGGCCCTGGAGACACTATTGGTTCTGGACCCGGATGGGCGATCCTCGGGAATCATCCTGGAGGCCATGACCGCCATCGCGGGGGGTCGCCGGGAGGATCCTGACGTTCAAGTCCTGGACAAGGCCCTGCAGGTTCTGCGCCTGACCGCCACCCGCATCAGCGCACTGGAGGACCATCAGCCCCAATATGTGCTCTGGGAGGCCTGGCGGAGTCTGAACCTGGCCGACGACTGGCAGCAGAAGGCTCTGATGGCCACCCAGGAGGGGGAGGAGGTCAACGACCGTCTGGACGCGCTCATGCGGCTCTTCCAGTACGCGGCTGGTTCTCGTCGCTTCCCAACGGTCGAGGCCTTCATGGACCAGGTGCGCACCATGCAGATCGAGGCCGACTCCCTGGCACGGATCGGGCCCATTGAGCATGCCGTCACGCTGACCACGCCCGCCGGCGCTGCCGCCCTGGCCACCGACTGGCCCCTGGTCTGGCTGCCCGCCGTCCAGGACGGGGTCTGGCCCAATCTGATTCCCCGAGACACCATGTTCGGAGCCGAGGAGCTGGCTGACCTGGTCCTGCACGACCGCATCGGTGACCCCCTGGCGGACACGCTCAGCCACGATCCAGCACTGCGTTCCATCCTCTACGCTGAGAAGAAGGGTTTTCTGGAGGCACTGACCCGGGCCCGGACCCAGGTGCGCATCAGCGCGGTCTGGAACGATGACCTGGTTCCTTCGGACTTTCTCTACGGCTACCTGCCCGAACGCTATCCACGCATTGCCGATATGAGCCAGGCCGCCTTCAGTACGGTCGGCGCTGGCTCGGGCGGTAGTGAGCGCTACGGAGGGCTGGAGGTATCTGCCAGGGGCCTGACGGCGGCCGCCCGGTCCATCCTGGGTGTACAGGCCTTGCTCCCGCAGGACCAGGTCGACCGTGACCGAGTGGACGATGCTGTGCAAACCCTGCGGCTGCTGGCCGACCAGGGCCAGGATTCTGCCGATCCCAGGCATTGGCCCTTCCTCTATGACCAAGAGGGTGCAGATGAGCCGGCATTGGATCAACATGTCCCAGACGAGCAGTCCGCAGTTGAGCCGGCCTCGGACCAGCATGCCCCGGATGACGTGGTTTCGCGTGAACAGGTCGCCGGGTCAAGGGCCGTGACCGCTGCCGGAGGTGTCGCATCGATCACTGAAAGAGGCCGTGCCCCTCGTTCATCACATACTTCCGCCAGGCAAGCCACGCAGGCGGGTCGCCCCCAAGATCGTGACCAACGCCATGATCATCGCCATGGACAACGATCCGACCGCCAGGTGGTCCTTCTCTCGCCCTCAGCGGTTGATGCCATCTGGAACTGCCCCCTGGAATGGGCTCTGGGAGATCAGTTCTCCGGCCCATCTCCCTCCAGGGTGCCCACGGAGTTCGGCTCGCTGATTCACAAGGTCGCCAGCGAGGGCACTGCCCAGGGTCTGGACCGTCCAGGCAAGGGCGATCCGGACGCCCGGCAGCAGCAGGTTCGTGATGCGCTCCTTGATATCTACAAGGAGCTGGCCCCCCAGGAACAGCGACTGCGGGACCCGGACGAGCTCTATGATCAGCGCGGCCGCAGCAGCCGGGTGGAGTCCATCCTGGACAACCTGGCCTCTTATTTCGTCCGCTCCTCGGATTCCGAATACGGCCTGGAGGGCAGGAACCCGGTCCCGGTCGGTGACCTGCTGGGTGTGCAGAGCGAGCGCTCCTTCGATGTCAGCCTGTCCGTGGAGGACCTGGTCCCCCTTTGGCGGGCCACCTTCCCAGACAGGCCCTTGGATACTGATGGGCTCTTCGCCCTGATGTCCGGCCTGGTCGACGGTTTCCCCGCAGCCCTGGATGCCAGGACGACGGTCAGGCTGACCGGTCGCATCGACCGTCTGGAGGTCAGGTCCCTGCCCGAGGGCATCCGTCTGCGGCTGGTGGACTACAAGACCGGCAGAGTCCCCTATACCCAGGGGCAGCTCTTCAACGACCTGCAGCTGGTCTGCTATCAGCTGGGCCTGGCCTTCACGCCCACGTCCGGCAGCAGCCCGGAGGTGGGGGCGGCATGGAGTCTGCCCCAGGCCCCCGATCTGGAGAGGACAGAGGGGATGAAGCTGAGCCAGTCACTGCTCCTGCAGCTGCAGGCCCCGCCCAAGGATGCTCATACGGGGCTGCGCCGGGAGGAGATGGCCTACCAGCCGCCACTGTTCGAGCGCAACAGACTGGTGACCATCGCCCAGCCCAGAACCGGCATGCCCGCTCCGCTCAAGTCCAAGGCCGAGCCTGCGGATCTGCCTGATCAGGTGCCGCCTGGGGTGGATGCGGATCTGTGGAGCATGGTCCAAGCGGCCAGAGTCTCCTCCCAGGCCGTATGGGGGCTGACCATGATAGCCCGGGTCTTCTTCGCTGCCGGGGTCAAGCTGGCGGCTGGCCGGGATGACGCGGTCTTCGACCCTGCCCGTTGCCATCGGGCAGGCAGTGGCCAGGAATGTCAGGCATGGCAACTGGTGGCGCCCAATCTACTGGAGGATCAGGAATGAAGCAGACTGCCGAACAGTCCGCCATTGTCGATGCGGATGTCAATGAGGATCTTCTGGTGGTGGCCGGAGCCGGCTCGGGCAAGACCATGACCATGACCAGCCGGATCATCGCCCTGATCCGTCGGGGAGTGCCCTCAGAGCAGATTCTGGGGCTGACTTTCACCCGCAAGGCCGCCTCCGAGCTCCAGTCCAGGGTGGGGTCGGCGGTCATCCGACGCGACCAGGGCAGAGGTACCTCGGGCGTGGACCCCGAACGCAACTTCCTCAAGCCGACTGTTTCCACCTATGACGCCTTCTTCCAGTCCATCGTGCGCCAGTACGGCCTGCTGGTGGGCATGGATCAGGACACCCGTCCCCTGAGTTCGGCAGGGGCCTACCAGTTGGCCTCACAGGTGGTCGCCGACCATCTGGATCTGATCTTTCCTGCTGGTGCCTCGGCACAGGATGGCGACTCCGGCGACTTGGGCTCCGCGACCTTTTCGACCACTGTCAACCGCGTCCTGGGGCTGACCGGGGCGGTGACCACCTCCATGATCAGCAGTGACTGCCCTGATTTCGACCAGGCTGTGGATCGGATTCGCGCCTGGGACCGCGTCTTTGTGGATCGTGCGGACCAGCTCATCGGTGACCAGCCTGTGCCGGCCACCGAGCCCCGAGTCAGCCAGACGCCGCCCAAGCGAAGCAAGAAGGAGACCGACGAGCACTATCAGGGCAAAATCAAGGACTTCCAAGACACGCGACGGAGCATTCGCATATACCGGGTGGATGCCATGCGACGGGCGGTTCTGACGCGGGAAAAGCTGCTGACCCTGGTCCAGGACTACCAGCGTGCCAAGCGCCGGGCCAACATGGCCGAGTTCGGCGACTTCACCCTGGCCGCCTTCCAGCTGGTTGAGCGTTTCCCCTCCATCAGCGCCCAGCTGCGACGCCGCTACAGCCACGTTTTTCTGGACGAATACCAGGATACCTCCACCACCCAGGCCCTGCTTCTGGCGGCTATCTTCCATCCGCACAATCGGCAGGAGGATCAGGGGAGCGAGGATCAGGCTCCTGGCAGGTCGGCCGTGACCGCCGTGGGCGACCCCTTCCAGTCCATCTATGCCTGGCGCGGGGCCAGTCCCGGGGCCTTCCGCACCTTCCAGGCCCAGTTCGGCATGTTGGCCGACCGACCCGACTTCGGCGGCGGTCCTCTGTCTGGAGTGACCGCCTTTGGGCGCTCGCAGGACCAGGACCCGCTGACCCTGTCGCGCACCTTCCGCAACTCCGGCTGGGTGCTCAAGGCCGCCAACCAGTTGACCGTCCCCCTACGCCACCGGGGCCGGGAGAGCCGGTCCGAAGCAGAACTGCGCGAGGTGGACGTGGCCAAACTCCGTCCACGTGAGGACGCCGACCCGGGTACCGTGGGCCTCTTGGGCTACGCCACCGGTGGCCAGGAGATTGATGGCGTGGTCAGATTCGCCCTCAGGGCGCGCGAGCTCTATGGCAATCAAGGCGATGCCCCGCACGTGGCTGTTCTCTTCCGTTCCAAGGCGGCTCTGCCCAGGTACCGAGAGGCCATGGAGGCTGCAGGGCTGAGCTGCCAGGTCGTCGGCTACTCCTCCCTCTTTGACCGGCCCGAGGTCATGGATCTGCGGGCTCTGCTCTCTCTAGTCTGCGACCACACCGACAGCGATTCCCTGATGCGTCTGCTGGCCTCGGCCCGGTTCGGCATGGACGCGGCCGACCTGAGCGCTCTGGCCTCCCTGGCGGCCAAGGTCAATGAGGACAGCCAGTACCGGGCCCTGGTCCGGGCGGGCCTGGTCGAGTCCGACTCTGATCCGCGCCGCCGTCGCGAGGATTTGCACCGTTACCGTGACCAGGTTCCCAACGATGTCTTCCTGGTGGACCTGCTTCTGCGCGACGACCTGCCAGACCTCTTGAAGAGCTCCGGCCTATCCGCCAGGGGACGGGTCCTGGCCGCCGAGGCCGCCCGGGTCGTCTGCCAGGTCCAGGCCGAGTCCTCTGCCCCCCTGCGCCAGGTGGTCATCGCCGCCATCCGTGCCCTGGACCTGGATGTGGACCTGGTGCTGGCCCGTTCCCTGGCCGATCCTGAACGTCCTCTGGAGCCCAGCCAGGCCAAGGCAGGCATTCAGGCCCTGCTGGACCAGGTGGATGTCTACCTGTCCGAGTTGCCCCAGGGCATTGGGCCCAGTCTGCGCGGGTTCGTCTCCTGGCTGTCCTCACTGGATCAGAGTCCCGAAATGCCCACTGACGGGGACGACCGACAGGCTGACGTGGCCCTGATGACCGTCCACCAGGCCAAGGGTCTGGAGTGGGATGCCGTGGCGGTGGTCGGGCTGAAACGGGGAGCCTTCCCCAGCAGCCAGGGTGACCGGCTCACGGTCAAGCCCGCCTTGGACCAGCCGGTGGTCCAATCCCCGGATGGCCCGGTCTACCAGTACAACTGCACGGCCCGTACCTGGCTGGTCGATCCCGAGTCCGTGCCGGTGCCCGTGCGGGCTGATGCCATGATCCTGCCCCGCTTTCCCCACGACGCCCCCCTGGGAGCTGACCCTGAGGATCTGCTGGGTCGGCTGAATCTGGCAAGCCTGGAGGAGGAGGCCACGGGCCTGTCTCGGGAGAGCGGGCTGGACGACCAGGCCCAGCCGGTCCGGGCCGATGCCATCGCCCCCTCTCAGCGCGAACAGTACGGTCGTCGGCTGCTGGACGACGAGCGACGGCTGATCTATGTGGCGGCTACCAGGGCCCGGCATGACCTGCTGCTGACCTTCAGCCAGGATTCCCAGGCGGAGTCTGCGGCCCTGAACACGCCGGCTCCGGACCCGGATAAGGCCTCCAACTTCTGGACCGAACTGGTGGAGCTCTTCCAGGAAGAGCCCGAGGCGGTCAAGCTGGAGCAGGCAGAGGATGCACAGGAGGGCGAACCAACGCCGCCCTTGGGGCTCTTTGTCGGTGAGAACGCCCAGTCCTACCGTCAGGCCGTTGTCGATCAGGCCCTGGAAGAGGTGGATCAGGTCGCCGCCCGAGACGGCGAGCGTGACCAGGCGCTCTGGCCCCCGGTTCTGAGTGCGCGGACCCGTGAAGCCCTGAATCGCTCGGCCTCCTGGGTGCGTGCCGGGAAACCAGGTGACCCCGTAATTGATGAGGAGGGCGATGACGGACTTTACGCCAATGCGGTCCGCGTCCTGCAGGTCAGCACGGGCCGTCTGGGGGTCGCCGACGACCAGCTGCTCACGGACTTGGATCTGTTGCGGCGCACCGGCCGTCGGATCCTGGGGCACGGGGCCAGCAGCGTCACCGCCATCCAGGCCGGTTCGGCAGGGGGCGATCCCAAGATGGAGAGGGATTACTGGCAGGGGCTGGTCAGACCCATACCACAGGTAGCCTCCCCGCAGGCCGAGGCGGGCACCCGCTTCCATGACTGGGCCAGGCGCTTCATCCTGCCTGAAATCTCTGCCCCTCAAGGACTGGTGGATCTGCCCGATCAGGCGGAAGCACCGAATCTGCTCGATGGTCCGCTGGGCCCCGGGGCCATGGCTGAGCGGGCCCGCATGCTGGCCGGGCTTGACCGTGAGCGGGAGTCCATGGATTCCCAGGCCGATCCCGTGCAGGCCCGTCTGCTGACCTGGGAGCAACGGCTGGCTGAGTCCGAGTGGGCCCAGCGCACCCCCGTCTGGGTGGAACGGCCCATCGTGGCGGTGCTGGCCGGGCGCATAGTCAAGGGCAAGCTGGATGCGGTCTTCGCAGGCGGGCTTGACCCGGATCGCCCGGATTTGCACTACACCATCGTGGACTGGAAGACCGGATCCCGACCCCGTGGAGAGGATTCGACCAACCGCCGTCTGGTCCAGCTGGACTTCTACCGACTGCTCCTGTCACGCTTGGAGGGTATCGGCCTGTCGACCATCGACGCCTGCCTTTATTATGTAAGCGAAGACCGGCCCCAGGATCGACTCATCAGGGCCCGTGCCAGGACGGAAGAAGAAATTCTCGCATCGATGGCCGAGGGCATACCCGAGCAGTCGGACGAGGACTGAGTCTGCGGCAGACCCCGCCGGATAAGGGCGATGGGTGCCGTGCATCAGCAATCATGAACAGCAGGCGATCGGCGGACGGCCCAGGGCCGTCGTGGGGCCGGGCACGCCCGAATGGAGCAATGAGACAGATGACAACGTCCAGTAATCGCAACCAGGCCTCCCGGAGGAGGGGAAGCGTGGAAATAAGACCCATGGTCTGGGCGGATATGCCCGACCTGGTAGGGACCTTTGACGCCACCTGGAAGGTGCAGGAGGATCCCGAGGGGGGTGTGTCCCGTCTGAGCGCAGCCCATTTCATCCTGCACTATCTGGTGGGTGCCACCAGGGCTCGGATAGCTGTCGATGGGCAGGACTTCCTGGGGGTGACCCTGCTGGCCGAGGGGCGTGGCGAACTGTGCTTTCCCCAGGCCGAAGAGGAGCTGGAGCAGGTGGACCAGAGGCTGTCTGCCACGGCGCTGGGCACTCAGACCCTGGACCGGGCCCGCCAGTGGCAGCTGACCGAGGTCAAGTTGGAGGAGAAGTGCGGTTTGTCCGTCCCGCCTCAGGCTGAATTGAGGCTCTTCCTGGTCTCCAGCCGTGCCCGGGGACGCGGTGTGGGCGGCGCCCTCTGGCGGGATACCCTGGAGCATCTGGACCAGGCGGTCATCGAGCGCTTCTACCTGCATACGGACTCCTCCTGCGACGTGGGCTTCTACGACCATCAGGGCATGGAGCGGCTGGCCGAACTCAAGGGGCGGGACCATGCGGCCTTCGCAGGGCGCGACCCTTCCGACGACCCTCAGTTCTTCGAGGGGATTGACGACATCTTCATCTACGCCAGCCATGTGAGCGACCTGCTGGGCAAGGACGGTGATCATGGCGGCCGCTAAATCCCCCTTCCTGCGCCTGTTCACCTACCCGGGCGCCGCCGGCTTCTGCCTGTCGGCGGTTCTGGCCCGTCTGCCCCTGGGCATGATGGGTCTGGGCATCGTACTGGCCTTGAACCACATCTATGACAACTGGACCTCGGCCGGGCTGATGAGTGCCGTCTACACGCTCAGCGCGGCCCTGGTCACCCCCTTCTACGCCCGCCTGTTCGATCGGTTCGGCCAGCGTCGGGTCGGGGTGATCGCCCTGATTGTGCAGGCTCTGGCCATCCTGGGATTCGCCGTGGGAGCCATGCGCCGGGTTCCCCTGGGTGTGCTCTTTGTTCTGGCGGCCCTGATGGGCCTGACCCAGTTCGCCTTCGGAGCCCTGGTGCGCACCCGCTGGGCCTGGGTGCTGCGCGACGACAAGACCAATCTGCTCAACACCGCCTATGCCCTGGAGTCGGGGCTGGACGAGTGCGTCTTCATCATGGGGCCCATCCTCTCCGCCTACCTGGCCACCTCGGTCAGCCCGGTCTCCCAGCTCTACCTGCCTGCCCTGGCTCTGCTGGTCGGCGGACTGACCTTCTTCGCCATGCGTTCCACCGAGCCCCCGGCCGTCGTCCGCATGGAGGCCGTCAGCCAATCTGCGGCGGATCATTCCCCGGTGGATGCCCATGGGGACGTTCTGCCAAGCGAAACTGACGGCAACCAGGGCTCCCGCTCGGCTCTGGTCTATCCGGGAATCTTCCTGCTGGTGGTGATCTTCGTCGTCTTCAACATGAGCTTTTCCGCTGTTGACGTCTCGGTTACCGCCCTGACCAAGTCCATGGGTCGCGAGGGGGCGGTGGGCCTGCAGCTGGCCCTGTTCGCCCTGGGCTCCCTGTGCGGGGCGCTGATCTTCGGCTCCGTCAGGCTCAAAGGATCCCGTTGGCGCTATCTGACGACCTTCCTGGTGTTGCTGACCCTGGGCTACGTGGTCTTCCGCCTGGTCATGGACAATCTGGTCCTGCTGGGTCTGGCCGAGGTGCTGACCGGCCTGTGCGTCTCGCCCATCTTCGCCACCGGCAACCTGATTGTGCGCGAGAACGTGGATGCCCGGGCACTGACCGAGGGACTCTCCTGGCTGTCCACCGGCGGGTCCATCGGCACCTCCTTGGGATCCACCCTGGCCGGGGTCGCCCTGGATCAGTTCGGGCCGCACGGCGGCATGACCATCCCGGCGGTGGTCACCTGCTGCGCTGTCCCTCTGGCCCTGCTGGGCTGGGCCAGGAGCCGCGGGAGGGGTATGGTCGTGGAAAAGACCGAAAATGCTGAGTGAAATGAACGGTGAAGAAGGAGGCAGCCGATGATCCGCGTATCGGTGCTGGGCGCAGGTGGACGCATGGGAACCGAGGTGGTGCGTGCTCTGAAGGACGCGCAGGATATGCAGACGGCCCTGTTGCTGGGCCCCGATGACGATCCGGCTTCTATCAATCCGAGCAACACGGACGTGGCGGTCGACTTCACCAGCCCCGATGCCGTCCTGGGCAATACCCTGACCCTGATAGGGCAGGGGGTCCACTCCGTCATCGGCACCACCGGCTGGACCAAGGGGCGTCTGGACCAGGTCAGGCAGGCCTTGGACGGGCATCCCGGGCTCAGCGTCTTCATCGCTCCCAACTTCGCCATCTCTGCAGTGCTGGCCGACCGGTTCGCAGCCATGGCGGCCCGCTACTTCGAGTCGGCCGAGGTGATCGAGATGCACCATCCCGACAAGGTCGACGCTCCTTCCGGCACGGCTCTGGGGACCGCTTCCGCCATTGCCGAAGCCCGCCGCCAGGCTGGCATGGGTCCCATGCCCGACGCAACCCGGCAGCCTGATGCTTCCAGGGGCCGGGTGGTTGACGGTGTCCATGTCCATGCCGTCCGGCTGCGGGGACTGAACGCACACGAGGAGATCCTCATGGGTAACCCCGGCGAGCAGCTGACCATCCGCGCAGACAGCTTCGAGCGCGTCTCCTTCATGCCCGGAGTCCTCCTGGCCGTGCGCCGTGCTGGAAGCATTCCAGGACTGACCGTGGGCCTGGACTACTATCTGTTCTGATATCCGCAAGAGCGTCCCCATCTGCAAGTAGCGTGAAGATATGACCGAGACCGTTACCCATCTGCTTCCTCCTGCACCCTTCGGACGGGTGATCCCCGCCATGATCACGCCTATGAATAAGGACGGATCCGTGGATTATGGGGCTGCCGCCAATCTGGCCCGCACCCTGGTGGCCGATGGGGCCGACGGCATCCTGGTCAACGGCACAACAGGCGAGTCTCCCGTCACCCACATGGAGGAGAAGGTCAACCTGGTAAGGGCCGTCAAGGATGCCGTCGATGTGCCCGTCATCTCCGGAGCGGGATCCAACGACACGGCGCACACGGTACGCATGGTGGAGATGACCCAGGAGGCCGGGGCCGATGCCTTGCTGGTGGTCATGCCCTACTATTCACGCCCCTCCCAGGATGGGGTGGTGGCCCACTTCCGCTCTGTATGCCAGTCGGCTCAGCGACCGATCATTCTTTACGATGTGCCCGGACGGACCGGACTGCACGTCGAGCTGGACACCTACCGGCGCCTGGGCGAGTTGGATGCGATCATCGCCGTCAAGGATGCCACGGGCGACTTGGCCTCCATGCCCCGCAAACGCCAGGAGACCGGCCTGACCTGGTACTCAGGCGATGACGGACTCTATCTGCCCTTCCTGGCCTTGGGCGCGGTCGGCGTCATCTCGGTCATTGCCCATGTGGCATCCGGACCCATGAAGCGTCTGGCTGACGACTTCGATGCTGGCGACCTGGACGGCGCAAGGGATCTGGCCGTGCGTCTGGACCCGCTGGTCCAGGCTCTGAACGGCCGGGGGCAGCAGGCCGTCATGGCCAAGGCTGCTCTGAAGGCGGCCGGTAGACTGGACCAGACCGCCATGAGGCTGCCCAATCTGGGTCCCGATGAGGACCAGGTGGCTCTTGCCCGCAAGGGCATGAAGGCTGCCGGGCTGATCTGAATCAGTTCTGAAATCAACGTCGCCCCTGTATAGGCAGGGGCACAGATGATAGAAACACAAGTGAGTATGGCAAGAAAACAAGAAGAATCAAACACGACCGGCAAGAGCAGAAATCGTCGGTCCTCCTCCAAGAACGGCAAGCAGGGGTCAGGCAGGTCCCGGGGCGAATCCCGTAGCCGCCGCAACGGCGCCATCGCCCGCGGCAAGGGCACCCAGACCGAGCAGCATCTGGTGGCGCCCCCCAAGTATCGCAAGGGTTCCATGCGTATCGTCCCCCTGGGTGGCTTGGGCGAGATTGGCCGCAACATGAATGTGATCGAGTACAACGGCCACATCCTGCTGATCGACTGCGGCGTGCTCTTCCCCGAGGAGGAACAGCCGGGCGTGGATTTGATCCTGCCTGACTTCAGCTACATCAAGGACAAGCTGGACCAGGTGGATGCCCTGGTTCTGACCCACGGGCATGAGGATCATATCGGCGGCGTGCCCTACCTGCTCAAGCTGCGCCCGGACATCCCCCTGATCGGCTCCAAGCTGACCCTCGGATTCGTCGATGCCAGGTGTGAGGAGCACCATCTCAAGCCCACCGAGGTTGAGGTCAAGGGCCGCGACAAGCTCAAGGTAGGCCCATTCAACCTGGAATTCGTGGCAGTCACCCACTCCATTCCTGACGCCCTGGCCGTCTCCGTGCGCACCCCGGCAGGCCACATCATCGACACAGGTGACATGAAGATCGACCCGCTGCCCCTGGATCACCGCCTGACCGACCTGCGCGAGTTCGCCAAACTGGGGGAGTCCGGCGTGGATCTGCTCATGGTCGATTCCACCAACGCCGAGGTCCCCGGCTTCGTCAAGCCCGAGATCTCCATCGCCCCCGCCCTGGACAAGGCCTTCGCCGAGGCCCAGCGCAAGATCATCGTGGCCTCCTTCTCCAGCCACGTCCACCGGGTGCAGCAGGTGGTCGACGCCGCCCACAAGTTCGGCCGCAAGGTGGTCTTCGCCGGCCGGTCCATGGTCCGCAACATGTCCATCGCCTCCGACCTGGGCTACCTGCACCTGCCTGAGGACACCGTGGTCGACCTCAAGGACGCCCACAGCATTCCGGACGAGAAGATCGTCTACATGTGCACCGGATCCCAGGGCGAGCCCATGGCGGCTCTGGGCCGCATCGCCGACGGGACCCACCGCGACATCACCATCAACGAGTTCGACACGGTCATCCTGGCCAGCTCGCTGATTCCCGGCAACGAGCATGAGGTCTACAAGGTCATCAACAAGCTGGTGCGTCTAGGCGCCAAGGTGGTCAACCGCGACAACGCGGCCATCCACGTCTCCGGCCACTCCGACGAGGGCGAGCTGCTGCACTTCTACAACATCGTGCAGCCCAAGTGCGCCATGCCCATACACGGCGAGAACCGGCACCTGGTGGCCAACGGTCTGATTGCCGTCAAGACCGGCGTGGATCCGCAGAATGTGGTCCTGGCCGAGGACGGCGACGTGGTGGACCTCTACCATGGCCAGGCCGCTGTGGTCGGGTCCGTGCCCTGCGGATACGTCTATGTGGACGGCGACTCCGTGGGCCAGCTGACCGACGACGAGCTGGAGGAGCGCCGGATTCTGGGCACCGAGGGCTTCGTCTCCGCCTTCGCCGTGGTCGACACCGAGACCAGCAAGGTCGTCTCCGGCCCCAAGCTCTACCTGAACGCCGTGGCCGAGGACGAGAGCGAGTTCAAGTCCATCAATGCCCAGATAGTCGATCAGCTTGAGGATGCCATGTCCAAGGGGACCACCGGCACCTACCAGCTTCAGCAGATGATGCGCCGCACCCTGGGCGGTTGGATCTCCCGCAAGCTGCACCGTCGGCCCATGATCGTGCCCGTGGTGGCCGACATCGCCACCGACGTGCAGCCGCAGGACTGACCTCCACTGCCCGCATACTGATACCGAAGGCTCCGGTCGCCCAGATGGACGGCCGGAGCCTTCAGTGTTATCAGTAGACAGTAGCGGTTACATGCTCACGATGATCTTGACATGGTTTTCCGCGTCCTCACGCAGCTGGCGGAAGCCCTTGTCCACGATGTCCTCGACCTTGATCCTGTCGGTGATGAAGGTGGACAGGTCGATGTTCCGGTCATGGATGAGCTTGATGGCATCGGCATGATCGTTCGCGTATCCCATGGTGCCGCGGATGAACTTCTCTCCGAAGCCCAGCTCCTTGGTCAGGTTCAGCGTGATGGGCTTGCCATGAAGGGCCACGACCATGAGTCCGCCGGTGGCCTTCAAGGCCTCCAGAAGCTGGTGGTCGACAGGCTCTGCCCCTGCTGCATCGAAGGCCAGGTCAGCCCCGGCTTCGTCGGTTTCCTGGCGGACCCTCTCCGCCAGGTCCTCTTTGCTGGGATCGACCACGATGTCGGCCGAATGCGACTGAAGGGCCTTCTCCTTACGGGCTGAGGAGAGTTCGGACATGATCACCCGGACTCCCTTTGCGCGCAGAATGGTGCCGATGAGCAATCCCACCGGCCCGGCGCCTCCGACCACTGCGGTCTGGCCTTCTTGGGGTTCCATGGCACGGATGGCGTGATGGGCCACGGCGAAGGGCTCGATCATGGCAGCCTGATCCAGGGGGATGTCGCCCACGGGGAAGACATGCTCCGCCGGAACCACGATATGCTCGCTCAGTCCGCCGCCCCCTCCGTTGATGCCGATGCCGGCCAGCTTGTCGCAGTCATTGTAGTTGCCGGCCTTGCAGGCCGGGCATTCGCCACATGCGATTTCGGCCTCGACGACCACCGAGTCGCCCACCTTCATATCCGTGTGCACATCATCGGCGATCGCCTCGACGGTACCCGAGATTTCATGGCCGAAGACTACCGGCAGGGTCTCTCCCGTCAGGGGATGGGGGTGGTCGGGCGAATTTCCGCCCCCGTTGACTGCTCCATCGTAGTAAAGATGAACATCGGAGCCGCAGATGCCGGTGAAGGCGGGATGGATCTTGATTGTTCCCGGCTTGAGCTCAGGCTCGGGCACGTCCTCCAGACGTACATCTTCCTTGCCGTAGTACATCAATGCTTTCATATCGTATATCCTCTCTGATATGCGTGTAGGCCCTGCATGGACGAAGTTGAACACCCAACATGACATCCCTGCGGGCAGGTGACGCTCCCTCATTGGAGACCGCCCGATTCCCATATTACCGTGGGTATGTGGCCATGTTGATGGGAGTTTCGGCCAGAACCTCGCCGCCCTGGTCGAAGTCAAAGTCGCCCAGCCAATGTCCGAACCTGCTGGGTCCCTTGCCGCACCAGACCACACAGGCGCTGCGGTCGGCCTGTCCGCTCAGCAGACGGTTGGCGGTTCCGGTCACCCTGTCGTTGCCCAGACGGTAGTCCAGGAACTTGCCGTCCCCGTAGTGGCGGGCCACCCGCTGACGCTGCTCCTGGTCCAGCACCCGCCAGGGGTCGGCGGCGCAGAAGACCCTGGCGGGCAGATCCTGCTCCGCTGCCTGGATCAGTGCCAGGCCTCCACCCAGGCTATGTCCGGTAAAGAGGACCCCGCGTTCGGTTCCCGCCTTGTGCCGGGCCAGGTCAAGCGCCTGCTCGGCCAGGATGCCCGCCTGCTGCGTCTGCCCTGGTTCCCCATTCAGCGGTGGCAGGAAGCAGGTCAGCGCGGCATGGATATCGTGGCGGGGGTCGTCGCGCAGGTTGGTGCCTGCATAGACCACGATCAAGTGGGCATAGTCCGGACCGTCACCCATGTTCCGGGCGGCGATCATCCCCTCGAAGCCGTTTTCGGGGCAGTAGCGTGAGCGCAGCACCCAGTAGCTGCCCAGAGTCGGATCCTCGAACCAGTGCAGGCCCGGCCTGGTCTTGACATCCCCTCGACCGATCCCGTAGGAGTACTGGCAGAGCATGTTGAGCTGCTGTGTGGTAAACCCGGTCCGGACCTGCATGACGCTTCCTTTCTGCCAGACTCACAAGGCAACGACCATGAACAACCGCCTGGAGGCCCGACTATTCCCGTCCGGACTGCGCCGTCAGAAAAGAGGGGAATCGTCCTCCTGGCTCGTCGGCGTGTGCCGGCATTAGACTTGACATGCCATATCCATACAGGACCTATGCCGATGCCGGTGGGGGCACCGGCATCCATGCGCGAAAGGAAATTCATGCCCGGAGCCAATCTGACTCGTGTGGAAGCCGAAGAGCGAGCCGTCGTCGTATCCAATGTCAGCTATAAGGTCAATCTGGACCTGACCAAGGGGCCTGCCACCTTCCCCTCCTCGGCCCTGATTGACTTTGATGCCCGGCCGGGGGAGTCCACCTTTGTGGATCTGATCGCCGACCAGGTCAGCCTTATCGAACTCAACGGCCGGCGTCTGGACCCGGCCCTGACCTTCCGGGATGACCGGATTGAGCTTAACGACCTGCGCGAGCACAACCAGCTGCGGGTGGAGGCCCTCTGCCGTTATTCGCGCACAGGCGAGGGTCTGCATCGCAGCGTGGACCCCTCGGATGGCAACGTCTACCTCTACTCCCAGTTCGAGGTGCCCGATGCCCGCCGCGTCTATGCCGTCTTCGACCAGCCGGATATCAAGGCCGTCTTCGATTTCACCGTGGACGCTCCGGCATCCTGGACGGTCCTGTCCAACATGCCTCCCGCCTCCCATCAGGACCTGGACAGCCGCACCGCCCAGGGGACCCTGGAGGGCGGCCGCACCGAGGGCGTGACCCGCTGGGTCTTCCAGACAACCCCGGTCATGAGCTCCTACCTGACCGCCTTCGCCGCCGGCCCCTATGCCAAATGGACCAGCGAATACCGGAACGAGGATGGACGGACCATCCCCATGGGCCTGTACTGCCGTCAGGCGCTGAAGGATTCCCTGGACGGGGACGCCGAATACCTCTTCGACGTGACCAAGAAAGGCTTCGCCTTCTATGCCAGGACCTGGGATCTGCCCTTCCCCTGGGCCAAGTACGACCAGATCTTCGTGCCCGAATACAATGCGGGCGCCATGGAGAACATCGGCCTGGTCACCTTCCGCGACTCCTACGTCTTCGAGTCCAAGGCCACCGGGGCCCAGATCAACCGCCGTGTGGAGACCGTCCTGCACGAGCTGGCCCATATGTGGTTCGGTGACCTGGTGACCATGAAGTGGTGGAACGATCTGTGGCTGAACGAGTCCTTCGCCGAGTTCATGTCGACCCTGGCCACCGCCGAGGCCACCGAGTGGACCGACGACTGGGCCACCTTCTGCTCCGGCGAGAAGAGCTGGGCCCTGACCGAGGATCAGCTGCCTACCACCCACCCTGTGGTGGCCCCCATCCGCGACCTGCATGACACCGAGGTCAACTTTGACGGCATCACCTATGCCAAGGGGGGTTCCGTCTTGAAGCAGCTGGTGGCCTATGTGGGCCGTGAGCGCTTCTTCCAGGGCATCCACAACTATCTGACGGCTCATGCCCACGGCAACGCCACCCTGAAGGATCTGCTGACCGAGCTGGAGAAGACCAGCGGTCGCGACCTGGGCAACTGGTCACGGCTCTGGCTAGAGGAGGCCGGCATCACCACGCTGACCAGCCAGGTGCAGACCGACGAGCGTGGGACCATCACCGCCATGCGCATTGACCAGACCGCCCCCGAGGAGCATCCCGTCCTGCGTCCGCATCGCCTGGCGGTGGGCCTCTATGATGAGGACAAGTCCGGCAAGGTGGTGCGCACGGACCGGTTCGAGCTGGATCTGGAGGGCCAGGGAGCCGAAGTGCCCCAGGTCGTTGGCAAGAAGCGTCCGGCCCTGATTCTGATCAATGACGACGACCTGACCTACGCCAAGCTGCGTCTGGATCAGGACTCCCTGGAGTATGCCACGCAGAACCTGTACCGGATCGAGGATCGTCTGGCTCGTGCCGTGGTCTGGCTCAGCCTTTGGGACATGACCCGGGATGCGCAGTTCCCTGCTGAGCGCTTCATCAGCCTGAGCCTGAAGGCTCTGGCCACCGAGCACCAGTCCACCACCTTCCGCTACGCTCTGTCTCAGATCTCCACGGCCGCCCATCACTTCACCGCATCCCGTCGCCGCCAGCCCATGTTGCAGCTGGTGGCCAGCACGCTCTGGGATCTGGCCATGAAGGCCCAGCCCGGTTCGGACGAGCAGTTCCAGCTTGTCCGCGCCTACCTGGGTTACGGGGATGACGCCGACTTCGAGGATCACGCCCGGGGTCTGCTGAGCGGCGATCTGAAGCTGGAGGGGCTGACCATCGACAACAACACCCGCTGGCTGATCATCCATGCCCTGTCCGCCCACGATCTGCTGGCTGACGGGGAGATCGACCGGGAGCTGGCCGCGAAAGACACCACGGAGAACCGCGAGTTCGCCATGGGCGCCCGTGCCGCCCGCCCGACTGCCGAAGCCAAGGCCTGGGCCTGGGATCAGGCCCTTCACAACGAGGACCTGACCAACTCGCAGATCGAGGCCCTGGCCGACGGTTTCTCCGGCTCGGGGGACCAGGATCTCTTCACACCCTATGTGGACCGTTTCTTTGCTGCTGTGGACCAGGTCTGGACCCAGAAGACCTTCCACATCGCGGAGACCCTGCTCAACCCGCTGTCGGCAGGCGGGCTCTACCCGACCAAGGCCGACCCGGCCGCCCTGGTCAAGGCGGGCGACGCCTGGCTGGCCGACCACGCCGAGGCCCCCAAGGCCCTGCGCGGGATGATCATCCAGAACGTGGAGTCCTCCAGGCGCATCCTCAAGGTCCGCGAATACAACGAGCGCCTGCGCTGAGCGCTCTTTCCGCCCCGGCCCTTGTGGCGACGGGTCAGGGGCGGGGCCATAATGAATCTGTCGCCTGCATGCAGGATGGTACGTTCGGAGGAGAGCAATGCCCAGATTATTCGGTACCGATGGTGTACGCGGTTTAGCCAATAGAGACCTGACTGCACAGCTGGCCCTGGATCTGGGCGATGCGGCGGTCCGTGTCCTGGGTCGTGGAGCGGATCGGTCCGCGGGCCGTCGACGTGCCCTGATCGGCCGCGACACCCGGGTCTCCGGGGACTTCCTGGCCTCGGCCCTGGCCGCCGGCATGTCTTCGGGCGGCTTCGACGTGATCGACGTGGGCATCATTCCCACTCCGGGCATCGCCTACCTGACCAGCGTGCTCAACGTGGAGATGGGGGCGGTCATCTCCGCCTCCCACAACCCCATGCCAGACAACGGCATCAAGTTCTTCGCCCGGGGCGGGTTCAAGCTCCAGGATTCCAAGGAGGACGACATCGAAGCAGTCCTGGGCCAGGACTGGGAGCGCCCGGTGGGCGAGGGCGTGGGCCGCGTCTCCCATGACACGGTGACCGCCACCAACATGTACATCGACCACCTGGTGGAGGCCGTGGCCCCTGTAGCCCCCGACAAGACCCAGCCCAAGCCCCTGGACGGTCTGCGGATCGTGGCCGACTGCGCCAACGGTGCAACCTCGGTGGTAGCCCCCGAGGCCCTGCGCCGGGCCGGAGCGGATGTGGTGGTCATCAACGCCTCTCCTGACGGCTACAACATCAACAAGCACGCCGGCTCCACCCACCCCGAGCAGCTGCAGGCCATGGTCAAGGCCTCGGATGCGGTCATGGGCGTGGCCTTCGACGGGGATGCCGACCGTTGTCTGGCCGTGGACGAAGAGGGAAGCATGGTCAACGGCGATCAGATCATGGGCATCCTGGCCCGCGCCAAGCAGCGCGAGGGCAAGCTGGCCAATGACACCCTGGTCGTCACGGTCATGAGCAACCTTGGACTCAAGCTGGCCCTGAAGCAGATGGGCATCGTCACCGTCCAGACGGCTGTGGGTGACCGCTACGTCCTTGAGGAGATGCTGCGCGGCGGCTACACCCTGGGCGGCGAGCAGTCGGGGCACGTCATCAACCGCGAGTTCGCCACCACCGGAGACGGGACCCTGACGGCACTGACCCTGGCCAAGGAGGTCGTGCGCTCTGGCAGGAGCCTCAAGGAACTGGCCGCCGACTTCCCCCAGCTGCCCCAGCAGCTGATCAACGTCTCCGGTGTGGACAAGAACGCGGCCCGCACCAACGCCAAGGTCCAGGATGCAGTCGAGGCGGAGGAGCGGATGCTGGGCAGCACGGGCCGGGTCCTGCTGCGGCCATCGGGCACCGAGCCCCTGGTCAGGGTCATGGTCGAGGCTGCCACCCAGGAGCAGGCTGACCAGGTATGCCAGCGGCTGGCCTCGGTCGTGGCCGACGAGCTGGCCATCTGAACCAACGACCCAGGAAAGGCGGAATCATCCATGTTCGGCAGAAAGGCGGCCTTCGACGCCGACCTCAACAACCGGGTGGAGTCCATGCTGGCCGAGGCCGGCAAAGAGGAGCTCCTGCCCATCGTGCAGATGGGCGAGCCCGTCCTCCGTCAACAGGCCCAGCCCTACCAGGGTCAGCTGGCAGCCAAGACTCTGAGCAGGCTGCTCAAGGCCATGCGGGCCACCATGCTTGAGGCTCCGGGCGTGGGGCTGGCGGCACCTCAGGTGGGCCTGGGCCTGGCCATCGCGGTCATCGAGGACCACGTCCGCGACGACGAGGACGATCCGCGCCAGATTGACGAGCTGCCCTTCAGGGTCATCATCAACCCCTCCTATGAGCCTATCGGGCAGGAGACTGCGGCCTTCTACGAGGGATGCCTGTCCCTGGAAGGATTCCAGGCGGTTCGGCGGCGCTGGCTGGACATCACCGCCAGCTGGGAGGACCGTTCCGGGCGCAAGCACCGCCAGCGCATGCACGGCTGGCCGGCCCGCATATTCCAGCATGAGACCGACCATCTGTCGGGCGAGGTATACATCGACAAGGCCGAGATTCGCAGCCTGTCCTCCGACGACAACCTGAGCGAGTACTGGGCCTACGACCCGGTTCCCACCGAGGCGGCGCGGGAGCTGGGCTTCACCATCTGAATCATAAGAACCCTCTAAATTCTCTTGACCCTCTGGTCCAGGGCCATGGCTTCTGTTAGCTCCGGACCGTCCCCCCTCAAGGGTGCCACCGGGTGCATGGTCAATGCTTCTGAGGCACGACGGCCGGACTCCACAGCCTTGGGCAGGATTGCCTTGCCCTCCATGCCTGGATCCAGCCAGGAGTCCAGGTTCTCATCGGTGATCAGCAGGGGCATCCGGTCGTGCACCCGGGCGGCCTCTGGCGTGGCTTGCGTCGTCAGGATGGTGGCTGTCAGCAGCCAGGGTTGGCCTGGTCTGGCACGCCACCAGGAGTAGAGCCCGGCGATGTTCAGGGTGTGGCCGTCGGGAGCCTGGAAGTAGTAGGGCTGGTGGTCGGGTGTCCACTCGTAGTAGCCGCTGGCCGGAATGATGGCCCTCTGACTCCTGGCCGAGTCCGCGTAGGTTCGCTTGGTCAGAGCGCTCTCCACTCGGGCGTTGTGGGTGGGGTAGGCCATTTGATCGCTTTCCGACCAGGAAGGGACCAGGTTCCAGCGGGCCGGATGCAGGTGCCGCTGCCCATGACGGTCTTGGGCCACCAAAGCGATGACAGACCCGGGGCTGATGTTCCAGGAGGGCTTGGGCAGTCCCGAAGCCTGTCGGGCACCGTAGCGTTGGGCCAGGTTGGAGTAGTCCAGGTCAGCCGCGAATCGTCCACACATGAAGCCCATTCTATGGATGCTTGGAGGCCCCGTCGAGGAAACGCCGGAGGCCTTTTTCCGGGCCAGTCTAAATGCTGATTGACCCTTCTTTCCTGCTACCATGAAAGTGGTCTGCGGCAGCGGTGTATACATTGAGGATGGCCGTGGCCACAGCGGAATATTCAACGTTGTTTTTTGCCCTGCCTGGCATGA
Source organism: Bifidobacterium sp. W8114 (assembly GCF_016101165.1). Lineage (NCBI taxonomy): Bacteria > Bacillati > Actinomycetota > Actinomycetes > Bifidobacteriales > Bifidobacteriaceae > Bifidobacterium > Bifidobacterium sp. W8114. The sequence goes on from NZ_JACFRA010000003.1 coordinate 367,292, forward strand.
TGCCGGTGGCGGCATTGTGATTAGGAGATGGTTTATGCCTCAGAAGATCAAGGCGTCGATTGCCTACGGCATCGGCAAGGGCTTTGCCCAGCCCGAGGAGATCATCATTGACGACCCCATTGGCGCGGAGGTTCTGGTGGATGTGCAGGCCTCGGGTCTGTGCCATTCGGATCTGCATCTGGTCGAGGATGACGACAAGTTCTTCCCCTTCCCGGCTGTGATCGGCCATGAGATTTCGGGCATCGTCGAGGCCGTGGGCCCCGAGGTGTCCGGCATCAAGGTGGGCGACCACGTGGTGGCCTCCCTGGAGCAGGTCTGTGGACACTGCGCCAACTGCCTCAAGGGCCAGCCCCAGTCCTGCACTCAGCAGCAGGAGTGCGTGCGCGGCGCGGGCGAGAAGCCCCGTCTGTCCTTCCCCGACGGCCGGCCCATAACCCAGGCCTTCGGCACCGGCGGCTTCGCCGAGAAGGCCCTGATTCACGAGAACCAGCTGGCTGTGGTCAACAACCAGGTCAAGTGGGATGAGGCCGCCTGCATCGGCTGCGCCACCATCACCGGAGCCGGAGCGGCCATCAACACCGCCCATGTGCGTCCCGGCGACACCGTGGCTGTCATCGGCACCGGCGGTATCGGCCTGAACATCATTTCGGGAGCCCGGATTTGCGGCGCCAAGCGGATCATCGCCATCGACCTGCTGGACAACAAGCTGGAGTTCGCCCGCAAGTTCGGCGCCACCGACGTCGTCAACTCCAAGAACGAGGACCCTGTGGCCAAGGTGCGCGAGCTGACTGACGGCGGCGTGGACAAGGCCTTCGAGGCCATCGGTCTGCCCGTCACCATGAAGCAGGCTTGGGACATGCTGGGCGTGGGCGGCACCGCCTACCCGATCGGTCTTACCAAGCCGGATGCCACGGTCTCCCTGGAGATCAACCCGGCCGACCTGCTGGTCCACCAGCGCGGCTTCAAGGGCGTGTGGATGGGCTCCACCAACATCAAGCACGACATCCCCATGTACGCCGACTTCGCTGTGGATGGGCGCCTGAACATGCACGACATCGTCAGCCAGCACATCAAGCTGAGCCAGATCGACGAAGCCTACAAGCAGCTGGTCAACGGCGAGGTCATCCGTTCGGTCATCACCGAATTCGACTGATGACTTCCACTGTTCGGTATGACTGCTGAAGGTCATGCCAAACAGGGTTCTTATAGGGGTTCTGATGACAAGGGGCTCCGGGTGCGCAAGACATCCGGAGCCCCTTTGTCGTTTTGGCAATCCCAGAGCCTGATCAGGCCAGGAGCCTGCCGATGTTCTCGGCCACTGTGGCGAGGTTGTCGGCGGCCTTGGCCATGGCATCCTCAAGGCTGACGGCCCCGGGGCTGATGCTGAAGATGGCGTCGATGCCCACCTTGTAAAGCTCTTCAGTCCCGGCTCCAAGGTTGCCCGCCAGGGCGATGACCTTGCAGCCGGGGGAGGACTCCTTGACGGCCTGGGCTGTGCCCATGGGGGTCTTGCCGAAACCGGTCTGGAAGTCGATGCCGCCCTCGCCGGTGAAGCAGAGGTCGGCACCGCGGGCCAGCTTCTTGAGATGGGTGGTCTCCACGACGATGTTGACCCCCGAGGCCATGACGGCCGGAGTGAAGGCCAGGAATCCTGCACCCAGACCACCGGCGGCCCCAGCACCCGGCTTGGTCTCCACCTCCCGATGCAGATCCCTGCGAATGACGGCTGCATAGTGGGCCAGGGCCGCATCCAGGGTGGCCACCATGGATGGGTCCGCCCCTTTTTGCGGTCCGAAGACGGCCGAGGCTCCTTCAGGGCCGGTCAGAGGGTTGGTCACGTCCGAGGCCAGACGAATGCGGGTGCGGGCCAGACGGGGATCCAGCCCGGAGACGTCGATCCAATCCAGCCTGGCCAGCGCCGCTCCACCCTGTGTCAGATCATTTCCGTCAGCGTCCAGGAGCCGGGCACCCAGGGCCTGGGCCATGCCGGCGCCGCCGTCGTTGGTGGCCGATCCGCCCAGGCCGACGATGATCTCCTGTGTGCCCTGGTCCAGGGCCTGGCTGATCAGCTCGCCTGTGCCGTAGGTGGTGGTGACCAGCGGGTCCCGGGTCTGTTCGTTGACGAACTGGATGCCGCTGGCCGCAGCCATCTCGATGGCGGCTGTCCGTCCGTCGCCCAGGATGCCGTAGCTGGCGTTCAGGGTCTGGCCCAGGGGTCCGGTGACCTGGGTCTGGATCATGTGGCCTTCGGTTGCATCGACCAGGGCCTGGACCGTGCCCTCGCCACCGTCGGCCATGGGCACCAGGACCATTTCGGCCTTGAGTGGGCTGCGTCGCAATCCCCGTTCGATGGCCTCTGCGGCCTCCTTGGCGGTCAGGCTGCCCTTGAAGGAGTCGGGTGCGATGATGATTTTCATAGGTGTGACCTTTCCTGACTCGTCCCTTCAGAAGACCAAACAGACCAGCATGGCCACCCGGGGTCATGGTCAGGCCTACCAGGCTCGCCCAGGGTCATGCTGATGGGCTTGGTGAAGAAGCTGCTGCCCAGGATAAGGCTTGTGGAGATTGCAACGGCCATGGGGATGTTGACAATCGATGTCAGCATGGGTCCAAGCATGACCATGACTTGGATGAGGTTTGTGATCTGCATGGGCAAGTCTGAGCTGGAGCTTTGCCAGACTAGGCATGGCTCGGCTCTGCTGCCTAAACCTCAGTTGTTTAGTTATCGGCGGAAAGCTGCTTCAGTTCGGCGCGGACCTTCTGGAGCTTGGCGAAGGCTGTGTTGCGGTCCTGGGTGGTTTTGGCCCGGCCGTGGTCTCCGGTCAGCTTGGCCTCCTGGGCCTTGAGCAGGTCGATGCGCTCGCGGACGGCGAGTCGGTTGTCCAGATTCGTGCCGTCAGTCTGATCCAGGGTCACCTGGGCGCAGAGGCTGTCCCAGAGCTGGTCCATATCGTCGCCGACCAGGGTCAGTCTGGCCTTATCAGCAGGGCGGGGCCTGCCCAGGTGGAGCGTATGCCTGGTCTCATGACCAGCCTTGGTGGGCAGGGCCCGGCGGACGGCCGGCGTGCAGACGAGGCCCTCTTCACCCTGGTGAATGGTGATGAAGACCATGCCTGAGGAGCGCATGGCGGCGATGTGTTCCAGCACGTCCTCCGGCACATCGGGGGTCTTCAGCCCGACTGCCATGACCAGCACCTCGTGGCAGTGCGCGCCATCCGTCACAGGGATGGTACCGGGCCTCAGCAGGGCCAGCATGACGATTTTGCCGACGCTGGTGGAGAAGTGCTGGCGCAGTCGTGAGGAGACGGGCGGTCGCGTGGTGAAGGCCCTTATGGGCAGTTCGCCGTTGGCTGCTGGAATGGCGGTGGTGGGCGGCAGACCCAGGGAGAGCGCGGATATGCCTTCGTAGCTTGCGATTGTCATCCTTGGCCTTTCTGTCGCTGTTTCCGTCATTTTACCGGCAGGAGTGCGACCAGGGGCAAGAGTGTCCGTTTGCCGGCATTGTATATTGGCTGTAAACCCACAGAACCGGATGCGAGGAGCTGTGCGGGTTGGAGTAATGAGGGCTGAATGATGAGCAACGATGCAGAGATGACTGTAACCGACGAGGAACGCGAACTTCTGGAGGGATGGACCGAAGTCGACGGGGACCTGGATGGCTGCAGTCCGGATATGGTCCGGGTCGTTCTGGGCTCCAGGCTGACCTTCGGGCGCGTGGACGCTCCCCGCTCCCGTCATTGGCAGGTGCCGGAGGGGGTGGACTGCCTGAACGACATCGCATATGTGGATGATGGCCTGCGCGCCCACAAACTGGACCTCTACCTGCCTCATGATGCCCGGCTGCGCAACGGCAGGGTCATCCCTGTCTACATCGACATCCACGGCGGCGGGTTCATGTACGGCTACAAGGAGCTCAACCGAAACTTCTGCACCCACCTGGCCAAGCGCGGCTTTGCGGTCTTCTCGGTCAACTACCGGCTGATTCCCAGCACGGACTTCATGGGCCAGCTGGGTGACGTGCTGACGGCCCTGACCTGGATCAAGACCCACCTGGACGAGTATCCGGTTTCGCCCGACCGCATCTTTCTGACGGGAGACTCGGCTGGAGGCACCCTGGCCCTCTATACGCTGGCAGTGGAGTGCGATGACCAATTCGCGCAGAGGCTGGGGCTGAAACCTGCCGGGCTGCGGCCCCGTGGCGCTGCCTTGGTCTCAGGGCTTTTTGACCTGACTCCTTACTTATCGGTGAATCTGGATGACTTCCATCCAACTGGTTCGCCCACCGATGACCTATCCATGGTTGCCCCATCCTTCTTTGGAGGCTTCGTGCAGGCTGGGGGCGATCAGGTGGCCGACCTGACGACCATGGTCGACATGGTCCACCTGCCGCCGGTCTTTCTGAACACCAGCACCGACGACTTCCTGCAGGGCGAAGCGCTCAGGCTGGCCGAGATTCTGTGCAGGAGGGGCCGTGATTTCGAACTGCATGACCTGAGGCCCAACCGCCTGCAGTCCCTGGGACACGTCTATCCTGTGGCCATGACCTGGCTGGAGGAGAGCCGTCAGGCCCTGGACCGGATTCACGATTTCTCCTACGACCTGATATGAGCCTTTCATCGCGCCCGGTTCATCCGGTCACTGGCTATGATGGGAGGAGAAAGGTGGGCATCGATGGCGCAAGGCCCCCGGTGTCTGCACCGCCGCTTACAGAGGAGTGATTCATGGACGAGAAGACCTTGGTAGAGAAGCTGAGCAACCTGGAGACCATCGACCAGCTGGTTGATCTGTCCAAGGAGATCGGGCAGCCCCTGTCATACAACGACGCTGACCAGCTCTTCGGCAGGATCAACCAGTGCAAGAATGATGTCGCACAGCTGGGCGGCGACACCATCGCCAAGCTGGCCAAGCAGGTCTTCAACATCTGAGGCATCGGAATCTGAGGTATCGGATTCCACAAGGGCGGGCCGACGACCGGTTCCGCCCTCTTTTTATGCCCGATTTCATGCCCGGGACCGGGCCTCCTGCTCGATCTGGGCCAGGCTCTTGCCTCGGGTCTCAGGCACCATGACCCAGGCGAACACCAGGGCACACACATTGATCAGGGCGAAGAGCAGGTAGGTGCCGGTGCCGCCCAGCCGGGCCAGGAGGGTGGGGAAGACCAGGGAGAGCCCGAAGTTGGTCAGGTTCATGGCCACGTTGGCGTAGCCCATGCCGCGGCTCTTGACCTGCTGAGGGAAGATCTCGGACAGGAGCAGCCAGGTGACCGGGGCCACCAGGCCCTGGACGAAGATCACATAGATCATCATCATGCCGATCATGATCCAGGCGGCGGTGTGTGACCCGCTGCCGGGGACGCCGACGAACCGGTAGCAGACCCCGATGGCGGCAAGGAAGACGATGGTGCCTGCAAGTCCCACAGCCAGAATGACACGGCGATCGAAGCGGTCGATCAGTCCCAGCCCTCCGATGATGGCCGCTATGGCGGAGACCAGGATGACGGGCACGGTGGCGACCATGGACAGGGAGGGGTCGAAGCCCAGTGTGTCGGTGAAGATGGTCGGTGCGTAGTAGTTGACGATGTTCAGCCCGGTCAGCTGGTTGATCATGGCCACGCCGATGCCTACGATCAGCACCCGCCGGAGCCAGGGGGCCTTGAAGCTGGCGGTCTTCGCGCTCGCAGGCTGCGATAACTCCTGCATGGTCACCCGGGCCTCTGCCTGGTCGCGGGTGGACTCCAGGAAGGTCTCTGCTTGGTCCGGTTGGCCACGGCGGATCAGATGGGCAGGGCTGTCATGCAGGAAGCAGGCCAGCAGGGCCAGCAGGATGGCCGGAGGCACCAGAGCCCAGAGCATGGTCCGCCAGTCGGCACCCATCCGGTCCATGATGGCGTTGACGCTGACCGCCAGCAGCTGCCAGACCACGATCATGACCGAGTTGACCGAAACCACCCGCCCGCGTTCCGCGGTGCCGACCATATCTGCCAGGTAGATGGGCACAATGGTGGAGGTCATGCCGATGCCAGCCCCGATGATCAATCTTCCCAGTCCCAGCAGGGCCAGACTGGGGGCCAGGGCGCTCAGCAGGGCCCCGGGGATGGCCAGCAGGGCGCCGGCCAGGATGATGTGCTTGGGGCCGAAGCGGTCATTGAACTTGCCTGCCAGGTAGGATCCCAGCGCGGCACCTATCAGCAAAGCGGATGTAACCATGCCCTGTTCCCCGGCCGTCAGATGTCCGCCCGAGCCGGAGCCCAGGTTCATGCCGACCAGCGCCCCGGAGATGACGGTCAGGGTGTAGCCGTAGAGGCCGCCGGCCAACACGCCTAGGGCGGTCATCAGTTGCAGATTGTGCCGCCGTCCTTGAGTCGCAACCATGTGTTCCCCTTTCGCCAGATCATCCGGGCAGAATCAGAGTAATCATAGGCATCTGGGGAGTGGTCCGTCGATCCGGCTCGCCATTGTGGACAGGGAATCAGCCGGAAAACCGGCTGCTGGATTCGCTATCTGGGTCCAGCAATCCGGTGACATGAAAATCTGAGGATATTGTCCACGACTTGCGTCTGTCATTGGCAGCGAAACTGCTCAATTTCGCATATGATAAACAAGCATCCACCACAAGGACATCGTGGATGCATACGGCCATGGTTCCATACAGCCATGGCAATGAAAGGAAACATTGTATGCGTAAGCTGATTCTCGATCTGGACACTGGTGTCGATGACACTCTGGCTATCTCCTATGCCCTGGGCAGCCCCGAAGTTGAGCTGATCGGCATAACGGGAACCTATGGCAACGTGCTGCTGGAGCAGGGCATCCGCAACGACCTGGCCATCACCGACCTGCTGGGTCACCCCGAGGTCAAGGTCTACCCGGGTCTGTCCCACGCCTCCAAGGCGGACTCCTTCGAGGTGCTGCCCGTCTCCGCCTTCATCCACGGAGAGAACGGAATCGGCGATGTGGCCATCCCCGACTCGGACCGCAAGGCTGAGACGGAGTCGGCCGTGGACTTCATCATCGACGCGGTCAACACCTACGGCAAGGACCTGGTCTACGTGCCCACCGGCCCCATGACCAACATCGCCGCCGCCCTGGCCAAGGAGCCTGAGATCGCCCAGCGCATCGGCTCCATCGTGCTCATGGGCGGGGCCCTGACCGTGCCGGGCAATGTGGACGCATGGCAGGAGGCCAACATCTCCCAGGATCCGGATGCGGCCGACGTGCTCTTCCGCTCCGGCGCGCCTGTGACCATGGTCGGCCTGGACGTGACCCTGCAGACCCTGCTGACCTACAAGGAGACCGCCCGCTGGCGGCAGCTGGGCACTGCGGCAGGCAACTTCCTGGCGGACATGACCGACTTCTACATCAAGGCCTATGAGACCACCTCGCCCCACCTGGGTGGTTGCGGCCTGCACGATCCGCTGGCCGTGGGCGTGGCCGTGGATCCGACCCTGGTCACCACCCTGCCCATGAACATGAAGGTGGAGACCGAAGGCGCCACCCGCGGGCGCACCATCGGGGACGAGCAGCGGCTCAACGACCCCAACAAGACCATGCGCGTTGCCGTCGGTGTGGACGTGCCCCGCTTCCTGGACGAGTTCATGACCCGCATCACCAGGCTGGCCTCCCAGGCCGACTGAGGTCCGCCATCCCCGGCAAGTTCACGCAAGAGAAGGAGAACTGAAGACATCATGTCCGAAAAGCAATCCACCGAGGATTCGACAGCAGTACGATCGCTGATCCTGCTGCTGATCACCTTCGTCCTGGGCACCCTGTGCCTGCAGGGCTTCAACCTGGTCTTCCAGCAGGTCGGCAAGGATGCCGGCGCTCCCGACCAGGCCTCGCTGATCACGGCCCTGCCCAGCATCGTCCTGGGCATCGTCTGCTTCATCTACGGGTCCCTGGGCGACTTCGTATCCCTGCGCAAGCTGGTCACCTTCGGCCTGTGCATACTGTTCATCGGGTCCGTGTACGGATACGTGGCCAATACGATCATGGCCCCCAACATCTGGAATGTGATCGCGGCCCGGCTACTCCAGACCGCCGGCGAGCAGGTGGCTGGATCGGCCTACCTGGTCGTGGCCACCAAGTACCTCAAGCCTTCACTGAAGGTGGTCTTCTTCGGCATCTTCACGGCAGGCTACCAGGTGTCTGCAGCCATCGGCATCTTCGCCGCAGGCCTGCTCAGCTCCATAGCCTGGCAGTACCTCTTCCTGATTCCCGCGGTCACCATCATCTTCCTGCCCATCCTGCTCAAGAGCCTGCCCACCGGCGGCGGCAACGGCGAGAAGGTGGACTGGCTGGGCTTCGTCATCTTCGGACTGGCCACGGCCCTGCTGACCCTCTTCTTCTCTTACACGGCCTGGTGGCTGCTGGCGGCCTCGGCTGTCTGCTACCTGATCTTCGCCCTGTACATCAGCCGGGCCAGGAGCCCCTTCATCACCCCGGACTTCTTCCGCAACAAGCGCTGGCTGATGGGCATCGGTCTGATCCTGATCTTCTACTTCATGAACTACTGCATGTCTCCCATCTTCAACGCCATCGGGCGTGACGTCTACAAGGTGTCGACCACCACGGTCTCCCTGCATGTTGTCTGGGCCTTCCTGGTGGCCGCCGTGCTGGGCACCACCTCGGGAGCCATCGTGGACAGGATCGGCCGCAAGCCCGCCATCATCATCGCCGCCTGCCTGATGATCCTGGGCTTCGCAGGGACGGCCCTGGTGGTCAACTCCGGCCTGCTGGCCCTGACGCTGACCGCCTGCGTCTACTATGCCGGGGTCGGACTGATGTATTCGCCCATCGTCTCCACCGTGCTTGACACCCTGCCCCAGGACCAGTCGGGCCGCGGCGTGGGCATGAACGATCTGGTCATGAACGTGACAGGCTCCATCGGTATTGCCATCATCGGCGGCCTGATGGGCAAGCCCAGCCTGGAGGGCTTCAGCATCATGGGCGCCACTGGCCCGGCCGCCAACTACAGCAACCTGTTGCTGATCGGGGCTGCCGTCTCCCTGCTGGGCCTGGTCGTGTATTTGGCCTGCAAGAAGACCATCTACGCCACGACTGCTGACCAACAGTAAGCGGTTGTAGTCGACCGTTCGAGCGCAGCAAGAAGAGCTGTTTCCTCTGTTGCGTTCGGGCGGTCGACCGATTGTGTGGTGGGGGCGCGGGAGGGGTGTCGGCTCTCTTGGGGTATGAGCCTTGACTGACACAGGCCTCCCTGCTCCCCCTGTTCTGGCCGGAGGCGGGGGATTGATACGCCACCCGGCCGGTCTTACTCGTGCGAAGCGTGAAGCAGTCGGTGCGTTTCCCTTCGGTGGCGGCGGGATGCCAGCACCCCGCCCATGCCCGTCATACCGGTGGCCAGAGCCAGCAGAATACCCTCCCCGCCAGCTTGGGGGAGCACGCCCAGTGGTGTGTACGTGTAGGTCAGGGACTTGTCCGTCAGGGTGCTTCCTACTCCGCCCATCGTGTAGTCGACGCTGACCTTGACCGGGCCCGGCTGATGAGCGGGCGTGGTCACGGTGACGCTGTTGCTGTTGCTGACATGGGTCAGGTTCGTGCCGGCACTGGTGTCGAACCTGACTGCACTGATCACCGGCTGCAGGTTGAACGCCACCGGCACAGGAGCCCATTTGGTGTTGGTGGTGCCGTCGCCGAGCCGACCGTCACGGTTGCTGCCCCATGCCTTGGTGTTCCCGTCCGTGCCGATGGCCAGCGAATGATGGTCTCCGGCGGTTATTTGCACGGCGCGCATCCAGGGTCCGGCCGCGCTGGTGGACTGCGCGGAGGAGAGCACCTTCATGGGGTAGGGATAGGGTCTGCCGCTGCCCTTGATGCCAAGCTGGCCATTATCGTTGTCTCCCCATGCGTAGGCGTTGCCGTCCTTGTCGACCGCCAGCGAATGCTCTTGTCCGGCGCTGACTTGTGTGGCTTTCAGTCCTTTGCTCGCATCGTTGGGGCTGTCGGGGTCGCGTACGCGCACCGGAACAGACGAATTACTAGAGCTGTTGTTGCCGAGCTGATGATAATAGTCGTTTAATCCCCATGCGTAGGCGTATCCGTCGCTGCCCACGGCCAGCGAATGCCCGTATCCGGCGCTGATTTGTGCGGCTTTCAGTCCTTTGCTCGTGTCAGTGGGGCTGGCGGGGTCGCGCACGCGCACAGGAACAGACGAAGAGCTGGTGCTGTAATTGCCGAGCTTGCCGTAACTGCCATCTCCCCATGCGTAGGCGTATCCGTCGCTGCCCACGGCAAGGGAATGATTTTGTCCGGCGCTGACTTGTGTGGCTTTTAGTCCTTTGCTCGCATCGTTGGGGCTGTCGGGGTCGCGCACGCGCACCGGAACATACGAAGAGCTGGTGCTGTTGTTGCCGAGCTGGCCATAGCTGTTGTATCCCCAGGCGTACACGTATCCGTCGCTGCCCACGGCTAGCGAATAATAGTCTCCAGCGCTGACCTGCATGTAGGTGAAATCTTCTGGCAGGTCCGGATACGTCTTGCGGTCAGGTTTCTTCACCAGGACCGGAGTTGTCCTTTGAGTGGCCGTCCCGTCGCCGAGCCGACCATAGCTGTTGCTACCCCATGCGTAGGCGTTCCCGTCGCTGCCCACAGCCAAGGAAAAACCATAAGTTAAGTCGTTTGACCCGCTGATTTGGCTGAACCTGATGCCTCGGCTGGTGTCGGGCGGGGTGATGGTCGTGGCTTCGTTGCCCAGCTGGTTGCCCTTGTCGGGGCTGATGCTCCACTGGTTGTTCTGTTTGGTGGGTGTCCAGTGGGCGGTGAGGGTGAGGTCCTTGGTGACAGGCTTGCTGAAGTCGTAGGCGACTTCGCCTATGAACCATCCGTCGAACTGGTAGCCTTTTCGTTCCGGGTTGGGTGAAGGCCGTTGGACTCTGCCGTATGGGTTAGGAACTGTCTGGTCTTCTGGTTCGGGGCTTCCTGCGTCTGTGTTGAAGTGGACGGTGTGGCCCGTTTCTGTTTCGGTGTCTCTGGTCAGCGGCTGGTCGACCGTGTAGTTGAGGCTTCTGGTGAAAGGCCGGCCGTCCTGCCTGCCGGCGAGTGTGATGGCGGCTGGCCCCGGTTTGCGGGCGGGTATGTCCACCTGCCAGGATTCATCCTTCTCGCTGAGTTTGAGTGGCTGGCCGTCCAGGCTGGCTGATTCCAGGGTAGATGCAGTGGAGGTGTCGACTCTGGATGTTTTGCCCGGATTGCTCTGATGGTCCAGGCTCCACGTGAACATGCTGCCCTGCCTGTCCAAGGCCATAATCCTGCTGTCGGCTTCGGCGGCCTGCATGTAGTGTTGGTTCCCGTTGTCCGCGCGCATGGGCGCCTTGCCGGGCTGCCATGCCCAGACCTGGCCGTTCGTGCCGGTGATGACGGCCTGGTCGCCGTTGCCGGTAATCCGGTTGGCTCTCATGTCTTCCGGAAGGCCGACAGCTGTGAGACTGGTGGTGCTATCGGCAAGGTGCCGGGCCTGCCCGTCCGCGTCCAGGAGGAGGAATCCCTGGTCGAGGGCTTGGGCTTGGAGAATGCGAATGCCCGGGTCCTGCCTGATGCGTTCGGGCTTGGTTTTCCCGGTGTTGCTCGTCTCCCAGGTCCAGGCTTGCCCTTCCGAGTCCAGGGCGAGGATCCGGCTGTCGGAGGCGACTGCGGTGACGGCCTGCGTCTGCCCGGGCAGGCCGGTCGTGGCTTGTTCGGCGGGTTTCGGGTTCAGGTCCTTGCTACCTGTCAGACCGGTTCGGAAGGCGTGGATCCGGCCTTGACGGTCCACGGCCAGCAGCAGGTCATCGTTGGTGCTGATGCTGGTGAATTGGCTGTTGCTGACGGTGTCGAGGATGATGGGCGCAGGCTGTTGGCTGGTCCAGGTGTATATGTGCTGGTCGGATCCCAAAGCGGCCTGCCATCGGCTGCCGGTTGTGGCCTGCAAGTAGTGGAATCCCTCGGGTGACTGGACGGGGAGAGGAACCTGTTTGGGTGTGCCGTCTTGCGTCCATGTGTAGATACGGCCGTCGCCCGTCAGGCCGACTAGCTGCTCTCCTGCGCCTTGGACGTTGACATAGTGAGGCTCCTGCAGGCTGGGCGGCTTGATGGTCAGCCGTGCGCCGGTGGCGGGCCCATGGTCCGGGCTCAGCGTCCAGTCCGTGGCTTTGGCCCACTTGGCTTTCAGGGTCGTGTCCTGGAGGATAGGGGTCCTGAAGTCGAAGGGTTGGCCGTCATGAGTCCATCCGTCGAACCGGAAGTCATCACGTACAGGATTCTGTATCGGGGGAGTGGCGAGGGTGCCGGTTTTCACAGTTGATTGGGTAGGCGTGCTCGCGTTATCCGGATCGAAGCGCACGATATGCGAAGCTTGATCTTCCATATTATCGGATGGCTTGGCTGAAGCAGAGTTTGTGTTGTCCGGCGTGCTCGTCGTCGATGACGGGGTGTTTGGGCTTGCAGTTGGGCTTAATGGTGTGGTGGCTTGTATCGGTGATGGTGTGGGCGGTGGCGTGCTGGTTGCGTTGCTGGGGAGAGTGCCGGTGGTTTGCTTAGCTACGCGAGGGGTCTGACGACCCCCCCCCCCGGTGAGTACAGGAGCGTCCGCCTGGGCGGACGCGACGCCCAGGCCTGCCAGCAGGCCCAGCAGGACGATCATCATCGCCAGGATGCGACGCAGACGGGAAACCAGATGCATGAAACCAAAACCCCTTCACCAAACACCAAGCGGAGCAAACGCCGCTTGCCTATTCAAAGTTCT